>NC_009952.1:3472625-3789584 GCF_000018145.1 Dinoroseobacter shibae DFL 12 = DSM 16493 | reverse complement strand
GTCAGTATTACTGACCTATACCGCATCAAATGTTCGTTTTTCTTTTACTTTCCACGTCGATAACGTGCGGCACGAATCAATGACCGGGCGCGCGTGACCCTTTTTCATCTTATCCTAGTGGCCGTGATCCAGGGGCTGACCGAGTTTCTGCCGGTCTCTTCCTCGGGGCATCTGATCCTGCTGCCTGAACTCAGCGGCATGGCGGACCAGGGGCAGGTGATCGACGTGGCCGTCCATGTGGGCACGCTCTTTGCGGTCGTGCTCTACTTCCGCGCAGACGTGGCGGTGGCCGTGGCCGGGGTCGGGCGGCTGATCCGGGGGCGGATTGACACCCCGGGAGCATTCCTCGCGCTGTGCCTGCTGATCGCGACGGTGCCGGTGATGGTGGTCGGGCTGGCGCTGAACCTGACGGGGCTTGACCAGGCCCTGCGGTCGATGGCGGTGATCGGCTGGACCATGCTGATCTTCGGGATCGTGCTCTACTGGGCGGACCAGAGGGGGCCGGTGACGCGCAAGGCCGGGGCCTGGACCCTGCGGCATGCGGCCATCATGGGCCTGTGGCAGGCGCTCGCGCTGATCCCGGGCACGTCACGGTCGGGCATCACGATCACCGGCGCGCGGCTTCTGGGCTACGGGCGGGAGGATGCGGCGAAATTGTCCATGTTGATGTCGATCCCGACGATCCTGGCCTCCGGCGGCCTGCTGGGCGTCGAGGTTGCGGCACAGGCCGATTGGGCCCTGCTCAAGGACGCCGCGATCGGGGCGGTTTTCGCGTTCGGCGCAGCACTCCTGGCGCTGACGCTGATGATGCGCCTGCTGCGCACGGTGAGTTTCACCCCCTACGTGATCTACCGCGTCTGCCTCGGCACGATTCTGCTGATCATCGCCTATTCCTGACGCCACGGAAGCCGATTTTTCCGCGGTGCAGCGTTTCCGAACGGCGGATTATCTTGTGGAAAGCTTCGGATTGTCAGGAAATTTATTACTTGAATTCAGAGCCTTGCAGGTCGCCTGGCGCAAAGTCTTAACAAACCATTAATTTCCTTGCGGGATGAGCGGATTTTCGCATACGAATTATCGAGTATTTCGTAGTGGAGTAATGGTTCCGTTCATGGGTCAATGTGTACGATCAGAACGGATTGGGTAAAAGACATTGACGGTGTTGTGTAACGAGTGGCCTTCGGGCGTGCTTTCATTGTCTTTGCGCGTTTTTCGTGTGTGCATCACTGCCCCCATTTCCCCGCTGAACACAAAGCGTTCGGGGAACGACCCGAACAGGTCTGACGAGGGAACAGTGTGATGACCACCACTTATGAGTTTACGGCATTTTCCGAGGACGATCTTGTCCGGCAGGGCACTATCGGAAAGGGTCTGGGTGTCGGCGACAAGTTCGTCATGCCCGCAGGGGCGACTTACACCATCTCCACCACGGATGACGACAACAAGCTATCCGGCGACAAGGACGATGATGCCACGGATTCCACGGGCCAGTATGCGGTCGTGAACGGTGTCGAGGTTCCCCACAAACAGGTCTACATCGAAAAATATTACGTGCTCAAAGGCTCGGACGGCAAGACCTACAAGCTCGCCGAGATCGAGATCGAGGATTACAAGGCTCCCGGCCAGGGCGATGATTTCTTCACCTTCATCGGGGACGTCCCCCCGGCCGGTGTCGAGCTGAAGGTCAAGGACGACAGCGGCAGCAAGGGCATCGAATACGCCAAACTGGGCGCGGGCCCTCTGGAAGGCGATACCGGCGGCAAGACCACCTTCGTGATCGAAGCCGAAGACATGAACGATAACGGCTTCCGCACGGTGCATGGAGATCAGGCCTCCGGCGGCGAACTGGTGAAGCTGGAGGGGCACGAGGGTCGGCTGTCGACCCATTTCGACGGCCCCTCGGCCACCTATGATCTGACGCTCTTTGCCCAGGACGAATGCGACGGGGAATCCCGGATCAAGGTGTTCATCAACGGCGTGCTGGTCGAGAGCTTCAAGCTGGACAACGACAATGACGGCGGCGGCAGCGACAATGGCGGCTTCAGCGCCTTCACCATCGAAGGTCTGCACATCCCCCAGGGCGCCAAGATCGAGATCAAGGCCGAGCGTGACGACGGTGAATGGGTGCGGATCGACAAGATCGAGCTGACCACCGACGACTCGGCCCCGGCCAACACCGCGCCGGTCTTCGACAACCTGCCCGACAACGGCATCCTGCATGTGGATGAGAACGAAACCGAGATCTTCAACATCGACAGCACCGATGCCGAGGGCGACAGCTTCACCTACAGCATCGTGGGCGGGCGCGACGGCGCGATGTTCGAGATCGACCCCCACACGGGCGAACTGAGCTTCAAGACCGCCAAGGATTTCGAGAATCCGACCTCCGGCGGCAACAACAACACCTATGACGTGACCGTGGCCGTCACCGACGAGAACGGCAACGCGACGACCAAGGACCTGTGGGTCAAGGTCAAGGACGTGGACGAGCCGAACCCGACATGCATCGTGATCGAAGCCGAGGACATGCATCTTTCGGGTTACTCCGTCGAGCATAATGGCGACGCCCATGGCGGGGCCAACATCAAGCTCGCCGAACATTGCGGCGTGGCGGAGACCGTGTTCTCGGGGCCCTCGGGCACCTATGACCTGAGTGTGTTCTCGATGGACGAGAACGATGGCAACGGCGCGATCGACGTGTTCGTGAACGGTCACTACGTGGACACGATCTGGCTCGACCAGGGCAATGACGGGCAAGGCGGCGCGAATTCCGGTTCGACCTTCTCCGAAGATGTCTTCCAGGACCTGATGTTGAACACGGGCGACGTGATCAGCCTCGTGGGCTACATGGATGGCGGCGAGTTCGCGCGGATCGACAAGATCGAGCTGTGCCAGGACGGCAAGACCTGCCCGCCGGATTTCCTGAAGCTCGACTTCTCGGGTCTGACCAGGGGCACCACCGTTTCGAACCAGTTCGAGGGCGTGACCATCACCGCCCAGAAGGCGGGCGACGGGGCCGGATCGCCCAACGACGCGATGATCTTCGACAGCAACAATCCGACCGGGGGCGATCACGACCTGGGTTATAACGGGCTGGGCAACATCCTGATCATCTCCGAGGACAATGACGCGTCCGATCCCGACGACAATGCCCATGGCGGCGTCATCACCTTCGACTTCGACGCGCCTTCGGACCTGCAGAACATCCGTCTGCTTGACATCGAGGAGAGCGGCGGGACGATCAAGCTGTTCGACGCGGATGGTACCCTGATCAAGACCGTGGGCATCCCGGCGGCGGGCGACAACTCCAACCAGCTGATCGATCTGGATGCGGCGGATGTCGGGTCCATGCAGATCCATCTGGTGGGCTCCGGCGCGGTCGATGACCTGTGCTGGAAGCCGGGCGAACCGGCACCGGAGCCGGCCTCCATCGCCGGGCGCTATTTCTGCGACGAGAACGACAATGACGTGGATGATGGCGAGCCGGGCGTCGCGGGGGCGACGGTCGAGTTGCTGGATGCGGCCGGGAACGTGGTCGCGACCACGCAGACCGACGACACGGGCGGTTACAGCTTCACCGGGCTGGACGCGGGCACCTATGCGGTGCGCTTCGCCCCGGACGCAACCGGCAAGACCTTCGTGGCGCAGGATGTGGGCAACGACGCCGATGACAGCGATGTCGATCCGACCACCGGGACCACCGGGCCGATCACGTTGATGGCGGGCGAGGACAAGACCGACGTGGATGCCGGGGTCGAGGATCCGGGTACGGCGTCGGTGGGCGACACCGTATGGTTCGATGCGAATGGGAACGGCCTGCTGGATGGTGGCGAGAATGGCGTGTCCGGTGTGAGCGTCACCCTGACCGGGGCTGGCGCCGATGGCGTTCTGGGCACGGCGGATGACACCAGTGTCACGGATGTGACCGACGGCAACGGCGAATACCTCTTCGAGGGGCTCGATGCCGGGTCCTACAAGGTGACCTTCGATGCCTCTACTACGGGGGGGCTTGTCTTCACGACCGAAGGTGCGGCGGCGGACGATGCGGTCGATGGCGACAGCGACGCGGACGCGACCACGGGCATGACCGAGGCGTTCGAGCTGAGCATCGGCGAGGCCGAGCGCGACATCGACGCGGGTCTGGTCGATCCGGGCACGGCGACCCTTGGCGGGCGCTATTTCTGCGACGACGACAAGGACGGGCTGGAGGACAGCGGCGAGCCGGGTCTTGTCGGTCTGACCGTCGAGCTGCTGGATGCGGCGGGTAACGTGGTGGATGACACCACCACCGGGGCGGACGGGTCGTACCTGTTCACCGGGCTGGAGGCAGGTACCTATTCGGTGCGGTTCCAGGCCGATCCCGATGGCAAGGAGTTCGTGGCCCAGAATGTCGGCAGTGACGACACCGTGGACAGCGACGTCGACCCCAGCACGGGTGTTTCCGATCCGGTCGTCGTCGGCGTGGGTGAGGACGTGCGCGACGTGGATGCGGGCGTGGCAGATCCGGGTACGGCGGCCATTGCCGGGCGCCTGTTCTGCGACGAGAACGACGACTCGGTCGACAATAACGAGCCGGGCGTCAGTGGCGTCGAGGTGCAGCTGCTGAACGCCGCGGGGGCCGTGATTGCCACCGCGACCACGGCAACCGACGGCTCCTATGAGTTCACTGGGCTGAACGCCGGGGATTACTCGGTGCGCTTCCCGACCGAGGTGGATGGCAAGGTCCTCGTGGACAGCAATGTCGGCGGCGATGACACCATCGACAGCGACGCGGACCAGGGCACGGGCGAGACCGGAACCATCACCCTGGCCATCGGCGAGCGGTCGGAAGACAACGACGCCGGGATCGAGGATCCGGGCACGGCATCCCTGGCGGGTCGCTATTTCTGCGACGAGAACGACAACGATCTCGACGACAACGAGCCGGGCATCGCGAATGCGCGGGTCGTGCTGCTCACCGCGGCGGGGGCCTTCGTGGCCGAGACGGTGACCGCGGCGGATGGCTCTTACGAGTTCACCGGTCTCGCGGCGGGGGACTACAAGGTGTCCTTCGCCCCGGATGTGCTGGGCAAGGTCTTCGTGGCGCAGGATGCCGGTGACGATGCCATCGACAGCGACGTGGATCCGAACACCGGCGAGACCGGCGTGATCTCGGTGGCCATCGGTGACGCGATCACCGACGTGGATGCCGGGGTCGAAGACCCGGGCACCGCGTCCCTGGGCGACAAGGTCTTCCTCGACGCCAACGGCAACGGCGTGCAGGACGCGGGCGAGGCCGGTGTGGCCGATGTCACCGTGCTGCTGCTCGACGAGACCGGTGCGGTGATCGGGACCACCGAGACCGACGATCTGGGCATGTACAGCTTCGGCGGCCTGGATGCTGGCACCTACGCGGTCCAGTTCGTGGAGCCGGACGGGTTCGACTTCACCACGCCGAATGTCGGGGGCGATGACACCGCCGACAGCGATGCGGAGGCCAGTGGCATCACCCAGCAGGTCACTTTGGCGATCGGCGAGAACAACCCGACCCTCGACGCGGGCCTCGTGGTCGAGAACGGCGATCCGACCCCCATGGACGACATGGGCAAGATCTGCGCCAACGAGCTTCTGACCCTCGATGTCCTGGCCAACGACACCGATCCCGATGGCGACAGCCTGACGATCACCGAGATCAACGGCAACGAGATCATCGACGGTCAGACGCTGGAGATCGACGGTGTGTTCGTGACCCTGAACGGCGGGTCCCTGACCTTCGACGGGGAAGCGGCCTTCGAGGCGCTCGACATCGGCGAAGAGGCAGACGTGACCTACAGCTATACCGTGACAGACGGGAATGGCGGCTTCGCCCAGGCGGATGTGGATGTCACCTTCTGCGGGACGGCGGAGGATCTTGCGGACATCGCACTCAGCTTGCCCGTGCAGGTAGAATACCAGATCATCGACGGCTACAACCTCGGGAACAGCGACGCCTATACTGTGCAGCTGACGAGCACAGATGCGCGCCTCGATGGGCTCATCACCGAGGCGGCATACTGCGTCAGCGCGTTCGATCCGGCAGCCGCAGGACCGGACTTTGCGACGGCCCCGGTTCTCGGCGGGAACCTGTTTGTGGCTGATGCAGCTCTGCTGCCGGACAATGTTCTGGACGGTCAGGTTGGGATTAATGGTCAAAGCGCCGAGGAAAATCTCGATCTGGTCAACTGGATCCTGAACCAGGACTTCGAGAGCCAAGGTTTTACAGACGCCGAGGTTCAGGCAGCGATCTGGGGCCTGACCGATAGCATTGATTTCATCCCTGGCATCTTCGGTGACCTTGAGGATGTTCGCGAGATCGTTGCCCTCGCAGAAGCGAACGGGGAAGGCTTTGAAGCAGGCGCTGGAGATGTGGTCGGTCTGATCATCGATCCGAACCCGGCGACAAGCACAAACTCACAGCCGTTCATCATCGGAGTGGAGTTCGACAATATCGACTGCCTCTGCTGAGTTCAAAACAAAGGGAGGCAGAATGCTTCTGCCTCCTGACATTCGCCTAAAGGCATTTTCGAATGGCGATGCGCCGCCTGTAATTCTTAGGACCTACTTTGCGCATGAAGGGGTCGCTCACAGGGAGTTTTCCCATGGTACGTACCGCACTTACGACGGCATCGATCACGATGTTCAGTGCAGTCGCAGCGTTCGCCACACCTACTGGTGGCTGCGACCCTCTTACAGGCGCAGGCTGCACACCCGTTCCGGAAATCAGCGCCCTCGAAGGCACTGCAGCGCTCGCCGCTGTTGTCGCCATCGTGGCTCTGGTCTGGGAGCGTCGCCGCCGCGCGGCCTGAGACCCCGTCTCAGACATGACAATCGGGCGGCCCCGGGGTGAGTTTTGCCACGGGGCCGTTCCATTTTGGCCCCTGTCCCGTCCGCTTTGCCAGAGATAGATCCCGCCATGAGCACCTTTTCCGAGACACCGCAGACCAGATCCACGCAGCGCCTCGCCTGGGGTGTGGCGGGCAGCCTCCTGGTGGTGGAGTTGTTGGTGATTTCCCTGCTCTACCAGCACAATTTCGAGTTTACCTGCCGCGACCTTGCTCCGGACGGGTTTTGTGCCTTTGCCAGCCGGATCGTGCCCCGCACCCTCGGGTTGCTGGCGGCTTTCGGCGTCTTCGCCATGGCTCACGGCGCCCTGGTGCAGGACACCCTGCGTGTGCCCGGCCCGATCCGCAGCGGCGTAAGCCTGAGCCTGGCGGGGTTCGCGCTGGCGCTGGCGCCGTGGTTCTTCCTGAGCGACGCCGCCAGCCCGGCGCTGGTCTTCGCGGGCGGTGCGGGGTGGCTTGTGGGCGCGGCGCTGGCCGGGATTGGCGCGGCCCTGATCCTCGCGCCCTGGCCCGCCTGGCGCGGGCTGATCGCGCAGAAGGGCGTCCTGCTCGCCACGCTGCTCGCGGCCGGCCTCGCCCTGCCGGAGCTGTCGGATCTGATCCAACCCCTGTGGCGCGCGGACTGGGTGACGGAGATCACCTTCCAGGCGGTCCTGTGGGTCTTGAACGCTGTGGGCTATGGCACGGAGGCCTACCCCGAGACCAAGATCATCGGCATCCTCGGCGCAACGGAAGCGGAGAATTTCTTCGTCGCGGTGGGGCCGCAATGCTCCGGCGTGGAAGGCTTCGCGCTGATCTCGGTGTTCCTGACGGTCTACATGCTGCTCTTCCGGCGGGATCTGGCCTTCCCCCATGCGCTGCTGCTGTTCCCGATCGGGATTGTGCTGAGCTGGAGCTTCAACGTGGTGCGGATCGCGGCACTCCTGAGCCTCGGATACGAGGTGTCACCGGATCTGGCCATCGGCGGGTTCCACAGCCATGCGGGCTGGCTCGCCTTCACCACGCTATCCGTGGGGCTGATCCTGGTGGCGCGGCATGTGGCGTTCTTCAACAGGGCCGAGGCGGTTGCCACCGCGCCCGCGCCGCTGCCGCCGTTCTTCGAGGATCCGGTGGCCGCCAAGGTGCTGCCCTTCGCGATCTTCATGGTGTCGGCGCTGCTGGCGTCGACCTTTTCCGAGACACCCAGCCTGCTCTACCCGTTCCGGGCGCTGGCCATGGCGGCGGCACTTGCGCTGTTCTGGTCCGTGCTGCGCGCGCTGCCCTGGCGGCTCGACGGGCTGGCGGTCGGATCCGGGCTGGCCATCGGGGTGCTTTGGATCGTCACCGGTCCGGAGGCGGGGAACGGGCCGCCGCCTTTCGGCGCGCTGACCGGCGGGATGCTGGCGCTGTGGATCACCGCCCGGGTGATCGGGACGAGCCTGCTGGTGCCGGTGATCGAGGAGCTTCTGTTCCGCGGCTACCTGCTGGAGAAGCTCGCGCCCGCCGGCAAGGGGCTGCGAATGGCGCTTGCGGTGGTGATCAGTGCGGGGCTTTTCGCGGTGCTGCATGACCGCTGGATCGCGGCGGGGCTGGCCGGGCTGGTCTTCGGCGCGCTGGTCTACCGGTCAGGCAATGTCACCGACGCCATCGTCAGCCACGGGGCTGCGAACGCCTCCATCGCGGCCTGGGCATTGGCGACGGGGGCCTGGCACATCATCTGAGCCGCGCCGGTTCGGGGCGCCCTCAGGTCCGCAGGTTCTTGCCGGATTTCTTCATCTCTTCGTACTGTCCCGCCGGGCGGAAGCGCCACAGGTACTCGGGCAGCACCGCCTCCAGCGCGACCGGCTCGATCCCCAGATCGTCGAACCCCATGGCATCCGCAGCGACCACGTTGTCCTTGGCTAGGTTGCGCACCTGGTCGTGGGTCAGCATGCCGTTGTGGATGATCCCCAGCGAGAGCTTCTGCACCAGGTCGAGGGTCATGCCCATCACATGGGCGACCGGGAAGGGGACGTTGACGATCAGGCGGCGGCGGTCGATGACAGAGAGCATATGCGCCATAAGCTCGCGGAAGCTGTTCACGTCGGGCCCGCCCAGTTCGTAGATGCCGGGTTTGGCCTGGCCGAGAGCCGCCTTCACCGCTGCGCGGGCCACGTCATCCACATAGACCGGCTGGAACTTCGTCTCGGCGCCGACCACGGGCAGGATCGGTCCGAGGCGCGACATGGAGGCGAAGCGGTTGAAGAACTGGTCCTCGGGCCCGAAGACGATGGAGGGGCGCAGGATCACGGCCTCTGGCATGGCCTGGAGCACCGCCTGCTCGCCCTCTGCCTTGGTGCGGGCATAGTCGCTCTTGGCGGCAGGGTCGGCCCCGATAGCGGAGATCTGCACAAACCGGCCGACGCCGGCCTCGGCAGACAGGCGCGCGACCCGGGCAGCACCGTGGCTCTGCACCAGGCCGAAGGTGTTCTTGCCGGTCTCCGACAGGATGCCGACGCAGTTGATCACGACATCGGCGCCGGTCACCGCGGCCTGTACAGAGGCATCGTCGCGGATGTTGCTCAGGATCGGTTCCACCTGCCCCACGGCGCCATAGGTGCGCACGAACAGGGCCTCGTTCGGGCGGCGAACCGCGACGCGTACGCGCCAGCCCTCTTGCGCCATGCGCCGGGCGATATAGCGGCCCACGAAGCCGGACCCTCCAAAGATGGTCACGAGTTTGGACATCTTGTGCTCCTTGATCCCGAGTCGTCTGAGGGTTTAGCGAGCGGGCAAAACCGCCACAAGGCGCAGGTCGTCGCGCCCCCGGCGCGCAAGGTCACAATGCCCCCGGCGCGCAAGGTCACAATGCCCCCGGCGCACACGGCAAAGATGGCCTCTGGGCAGGCGGATCGCGACCGGGATGCCGCGCCCCGAAAGCGGCGCGAAAAATCTCCGGAAATCACGAACGGGGCCGTTGACTCCCCCCGCAACCGGATGTACCTCCCCGGCTCACGACACCTGCCCAGGTGGCGGAATTGGTAGACGCGCTAGCTTCAGGTGCTAGTGTCCGTATGGACGTGGAGGTTCGAGTCCTCTCCTGGGCACCATTCCCCTTCCGCCGCCATTTCGCGAATTCACGAGGGGATCCCATGACCAATCATTTGCATTCACATGACCTGCCCGACGGGCTGGACCTCGGCCCCGTTGTGGCGATCGACACCGAAACGATGGGGTTGGTGCCGGCGCGTGACCGGCTCTGCGTGGTACAACTGTCGTCCGGGGACGGGGACGCGCATATGGTGCAGATCGCCCAGGGACAGACCGAGGCCCCGAACCTGACCCGGATGCTGACCGATCCCAAGGTGCTGAAGCTGTTTCACTATGCCCGGTTCGACGTCGCGGCCCTGGAAAACGCGTTCGGGGTGCGGACCGCACCGATCTATTGCACCAAGATCGCCTCGAAACTGGTGCGCACCTATACGGACCGGCACGGGTTGAAGGCGCTGCTCAGCGAGGTGCTGGGCGTCGATGTGTCCAAGGCGCAGCAAAGTTCGGACTGGGGGGCGCCGACCCTGTCGGCGGCGCAGCTGGATTATGCGGCGTCGGACGTTCTGTACCTTCACCGGTTGAAAGAGGCGCTGGACGGGATGCTGGCGCGCGAGGGGCGGACAGAGCTGGCGCAAGCCTGTTTCGAGTTCCTGCCCACGCGCGCCCGGCTCGATCTGGGCGGCTGGTCCGAGATCGACATTTTCCATCACTGAGTGGGGCCCATGAGCACCGACACCTTTCTCGACATCGCCCGCCGGGTCATCGCGGTGGAGGCCGAGGGCCTTGCGCAGCTGGCCGCCGGGCTCGACGACAGTTTCGCCCGCGCGGTCGATACGATCCTGAGCGCCAAGGGCCGGGTGATCGTGTCGGGCATGGGCAAATCGGGCCACATCGCGCGCAAGATGGCGGCGACTTTCGCGTCGACCGGGACGCCTGCGCATTTCGTCCACCCCGCCGAGGCGAGCCATGGCGATCTGGGAATGATGGCGGCGGGCGACGTGGTACTGGTGCTGTCGAACTCAGGCGAGACGCCGGAGCTCGCGGATCTCGTGGCCTACACGCGGCGGTTCCGCATTCCGTTGATCGGGGTGGCGAGCAATCCCGACAGCACGCTGTTGCGCCAGTCCGACGTGGCGCTGGTGCTGCCGAAGGCGCCGGAGGCCTGCGGGACCGGCATCGTGCCCACCACCTCGACCACCATGACCCTGGCCTTGGGCGATGCCCTGGCGGTGGCCCTGATGGAGCATCGCGAGTTCAGCCCCCAGAATTTCCGCGACTTCCACCCCGGCGGCAAGCTGGGCGCGCGGCTGTCCAAGGTCGGGGATCTGATGCACAGGGGCACAGAGCTGCCCCTGATCGCCGAAGACGCCGCCATGGGCGACGCCCTGCTGGAGATCAGCCAGAAGGGCTTCGGCGTGGTCGGGGTGACCCGGGACGGGCTGCTGACGGGCGTGATCACCGACGGGGATTTGCGGCGGCACATGGACGGGCTGCTGGGGCTC
The DNA here is from genome assembly GCF_000018145.1 of Dinoroseobacter shibae DFL 12 = DSM 16493. Classification (NCBI taxonomy): domain Bacteria; kingdom Pseudomonadati; phylum Pseudomonadota; class Alphaproteobacteria; order Rhodobacterales; family Roseobacteraceae; genus Dinoroseobacter; species Dinoroseobacter shibae. Next base: position 3,778,213 of record NC_009952.1, on the reverse strand, counting down.
GCGGCGGGCGACGTGATGACCCGCGATCCCCTGACCATCACCCCCGACGCCCTGGCCGAAGAAGCCGTGGCGGTGATGAACGCGCGCAAGATCACCTGTCTGTTCGTGGTGCCTGAGGACGGGCCGAAGGCGCCTGCCGGGTTCCTGCATATTCATGACTGTCTGCGGGCCGGGATCGGCTGAGCCATGCCGCGCGCCGACAACCGCTATTCGCAGTTTGTCCTGGCGGCGAAGATCGTCCTGCCGCTGCTGGCGCTGGGGCTGTTGTCGAGCCTGTTCCTGCTGTCCGGCGTGCAGGATGGCGAGCAGACGATCCCCTTCTCGGATATCGAGCTGGAGGAAATCGTCGAGGGCCAGCGCATCCTGCGCCCGCGCTACCAGACGGTTCTGGACAGCGGCGCGCTCGCACGGTTCACCGCCGAGAGCGCCCGGCCCGATATCGGCAATCCGGACCGGTTCATGGCCAGCGAGATCACCGGACGCATCTTGCAGAATGACGGGCTTCAGGTCGATATTCGCGGCGCAGAGGGCGTGATGGACAATGCCAGCCGCACGGTCCGCATCGAGGGCGGACTGCGGCTGTCGCGCACCGACGGTTACACGCTCAGCACCGAAGGGGCAGAGGTGCGGCTGGACGGCCAATGGGGGGAGACCACGAGCGACGTGATCGTGCTCGGCCCCGGGCTGACCCTGAGCGCCGGGCGGGCACGGATGCAGCCCGACGCCGCGACCGGCAACCGGGAGGTGGTGTTCACAGACGGGGTGAAGCTGGTATATACCCCCCAGTGATTTCGGAGGCCGCATGGTGGATTTCAGACGCATCGCGATGTGCACGGCACTCGCCCTGGGCCTCGGCCTCCCCCTGCCCGCGCCGGTCTGGGCGCAAGGCTCCCAGGTGGCCCTCGGAACAGCCCGGGTGGACCGCGACGCGCCCGTGGAGATCGACGCGGACAGCCTGTCGGTGAACCAGCAGAACGGCAGCGCGGTGTTCTCCGGCAATGTCCAGGTGACGCAAGGCGCGCTGCGGCTGGAGGCGGACGAGGTGACCGTCAGCTACGACCCCGGGAGCGACACCACCGCCAGCGAGATCCGCGAGGTGCGCGCCGAGGGCAATGTCCTGATGGTCAGCGGACCCGATGCCGCCGAGAGCCAGAGTGCCGTCTACACCCCCGCCAGCAACGAGATCCGGCTGAGCGGCGACGTGCTGCTGAGCCAGGGTCCGGTGGTGATCGCGGGGGACGCGCTGGTGGTGGACCTGCTGACCGGGATCGGCGAGATGGAGGGGCGCGTCCGCACCGTCCTGCAGCCGGAATGAGCGCGGACGGACCGGACCTGTCGGTGACCGACGGCACCCCGGGGCTGCGGGTGCGCAACCTGCGCAAGAGTTACAAGCGCCGCCCGGTCATTCGCGACGTCAGCCTCGAGGTCACGCGCGGCGAAGCGGTGGCCCTTCTGGGTCCGAACGGGTCGGGCAAGACCACCTGTTTCTACGCCATCGCCGGGCTGCTGGCGCCGGAAGCCGGGATCGTGTCGATCGACGGGCGCGATGTGACGCTCCTGCCGATGTATCGCCGCGCCAAGCTGGGCATCGGGTATCTGCCGCAGGAAATGTCGATCTTCCGCGGGATGAGCGTCGAGGACAACATCCGCGCCATCCTGGAGGTCAACACGCGGGACCGGACCACCCGGATGGAGCGGCTGGAAGAGCTGCTGGCCGAGTTCAACATCGAGCACCTGCGCCGCACTTCGGCCCTGGCCCTGTCGGGCGGCGAGCGGCGCAGGGTGGAGATCGCGCGCTGTCTGGCCGCGGATCCGAAATACCTGCTGCTGGACGAGCCTTTCGCGGGGGTGGACCCGATCGCCGTGGGCGATATCCGGGCGCTGGTCGCCCAGCTCAAGACCCGTGGGATCGGCGTGCTGATCACCGACCACAACGTGCGCGAAACCCTGGAGATCGTGGACCGGGCCTATATCCTCCATGACGGGGTAGTCCTGATGAGCGGGACCAAGGACGAGGTCGTGCGCGACGAAAACGTCCGTCGGGTCTATCTCGGCAACACCTTCACGATGACCTGAGGCGCGCGATGCGGCACCGGGAGGGGCTGACGCTCCGGCAGCAACAACGCCTGACCCTGACGCCGGAAATGCGCACGACCCTGTCGGTGCTGCGGATGTCCGCCGCGGCGCTGGAAGAGTTGCTGGTGCGGCAGGCGGAGGAAAACCCGATCCTGAGCCTGCGCCGCCCCGGCCCGCCGCCGGCGGCACAGGCCACCGCCTACGAGGTGGCGCTGGACACCACCGTGGCCGAGGTCAGCCTCGGCGATCACCTGCGGGCGCAACTCGGGCTGATGAGCCTGGCGCCGCCAGTCCACCAGGCGGCCCTCGCCCTGAGCTGGTCCTTGACGGAAACCGGATACCTCGACAGCACGCCCGCCGAGATCGCCCAGGAATGCGCCCTGGACGAGGCGACGGTGCTGCTGGGCCTCGCGGCGCTGCAGGGCTGCGAGCCTGTGGGTGTGGGCGCGCGAAGCCTCGCGGAATGCCTGCGCCTGCAACTGGTGGACAAGGGGATTGCCCCGGCGGTCGCCGCCCGGGCGACAGAGGTGCTCGACCTGTTGGTGGGCAGCGATGTCGCCCGCGCCGCCCGCCGCACCGGCATCCCGGCAGAGGATCTGGGCGCGGTGATCCGGCTGCTGCCGGAGCTTAGCCCCTATCCCGGCCAGCGTTTCAGCCCGACGCCGCAGGTCAGCGCGCCCGACGTGGCGGTGCATTTCCCCGACGGCGCGGGCCCCGAGATCCGGGTGCTGCGCGGCCGCCAGAGCGACCTGGCCCTCGACCCCGAACTGATGGCCGCCGCCAGGCGCGAAGCAGCCGATACGGCACTGGCCCGCTACGGGGCAGAGGCAGAAGCGCTGCACCGGGCGCTTGGCTACCGGGCCAACGCGCTGGAACGGATCGTCGCCTTCCTGGTGGACTACCAGAGCGGATTCTTTCGCGAAGGGGGGGCAGCGATGCGCCCTCTGACCCGCGAGGTACTGGCCGCACGGCTGGGTCTGCACGCGGCCACGGTGGGGCGTGCTGTCGCAGACAAGACCCTGGCCCATGCGGGCGGCGTGATTCCCCTGTCGGCGTTCTTTTCTGCCCGTTTAGGCCCGGAAACGGGCGCTGCGACCAGTGCTTACGGGGTTCAGAGCCGGATCGCCGCACTCGTGGCCGCCGAATCCGAAGACGCGGTTCTCACCGATGGCGAAATAGCGCAGAGGTTGAAAAAGGAGGGCGTTGACATCGCCCGCCGAACTGTCGCCAAATACAGGGGATGCTTGAACATCCCGTCATCCTACGACCGCAAACGGCTGAACGCCGCGGCCCGGATGCGCGGCCGGATGATATCATCCGGGTAATCCCACTTCTTGCAAGTGGCTGTTTCTGCTCCGGATAACCGGACCGGCGCCGCTTGCGCACTCAGGGAGGCACTATGCGCTACCAAATCACCGGAAAACAGATCGACATCGGCGAGGCTCTGCAGCGCCACGTGAAAGCGGAACTCTCGGAGGTTGTGGGCAAGTATGCCGAGCGGCCGACAGATGCCAATGTCGTGTTTTCCAAGGACGCCTATAATCACGTCTGTGAAGCCACGGTGCACCTGTCCACCGGACTGACCGCGCAAGCCAAGGCCTCGGCCCACGAAATCTATGCCGCTTTCGACAAATGCAGCGAGAAAATGGAGAAACAGCTGCGCCGATACAAGCGCAGGTTGAAGAACCATCACCGGGACCGCACCGAACCCGTTGCACTTTCCGGCGCGTCTACCTATATCCTCGATGGCTCGGAGGGGTCCGATGAGCATGAGCCGGAGACCCTGCAACCAATCATTGTCGCCGAAATGGAGACAACCATTCCGTCAGTTTCGGTCGGGGAGGCCGTGATGCAGATGGAACTGGCCGAGGCACCCGTACTGGTGTTTCGCAATGAGGGACACGGTGGGATCAACGTCGTATATCGCCGGGATGACGGCAACATCGGCTGGATCGATACCAAGATGGACAGCTAACCCCGCCAAGTGACACGGCGGAGACAAGAGCGATCGGAATGGATTTATCGAATTTGCTCGTGCCGGAAGCCGTGAAGGTGATCGGGCATCTGAGCAGCAAGAAGCGCTTGATGCAGGAGCTGAGCGACATCGTCTGCGATGCGTACGGGGTGTGTCCGGTGAATGCCGTGGACGCCCTTCAGGAGCGCGAAGCATTGGGGCCGACCGGGGTCGGCCACGGCGTGGCCCTGCCCCATGCGCGGCTCCGTGACATCGACCGGGTGGTCGGTGTGTTCGTACGCCTCGACAAACCCTTGCCCTTCGATTCGGTCGACCGGCAGCCCGTGGACCTGGTCTTCGGGCTGTTCGCACCCGAAGACAGCGGCGTGGCGCATCTCAAGGCGCTGGCGCTGGTGTCGCGGACCCTGCGCGACCCGAATATCTGCGCCAAGCTGCGGGCCAATGGGGATCCAAGCACGCTCTATACGGTTCTGACCGAAAGCGAGAGCACCCGCGCCGCCTGAGCCTGCCCGGCTCAGGCCTTTGTCGGCGTCCAGGGGCCGAACCCGAAACTGGCGTAATCCACACCGTAAGCCGCCTGCGCGGCTTTTTCCATGTCCGGTGTATATAGCGCGCCGAGATTGCCAGTCTCGAAAACCACCGGCACGTCCGGTGCCGGGCGCCCGGCGCGCGCGGCGAGACCCGCGAGATCCGTCTGCAGCGTCGGACCATCGCGCAGGATCACATCCGGCATCGCGACCTGGGCCATGCCCTGCAGCACCGTCATCTGCGCCGCCCAGGACGGGTCGATCCGCAGGCTGGTCTGGGCCGCCAGGTTGGGCTTGAGAAACTTCAGAAATCGCAGGAAGGCCTTGCCGATCCGGTCCGGGTCCACCTCGTCGGCCGGGAAATGCTCCGGCAGGGGCAGCTTGTAGGCGGCGATCAACCCATGGCGCAACTCGGCATAGGCCTGCAATCCGCTGGGCAGGATACGGGTGACAAAGGCCGTGTGGGCGCGGGCGACGGGATGGCGCAGCACCGTGAAACAGCGTGCGTTCGGATGCGCCTGGCGCCAGGCGCGCAGGTCTTTCTGGCGCATACCCGTGATCAGTGCGTCCTTGGGCACCCCGTCCAGCGCGGCCATCCAGGCCAGCACCGGGTCGGGCTCCGGCCCCGCCATGGGCAGATAGAGCAGCCCCGTGTCGGGACAGGCGACATAGCTGGGCACCGCGGGTCCGCGCGGCGGCGCGGAGGGGGGCAGATGGTCGATCCCGAACGGGTCGAGCCCCGCCACCGCCGCGCGCAGGACCGCCATATCCGTCACCTTCCCCTCCAACGGTTCGGGGTTCTGGCGTTTCAGTGTGCGTTCGGGGCGTGCAAGCCGGTGAGGCGAGCCCAGATAGGCCAGCGCGCCATTGATCACCTCGATCTGCTGCAGATCCTCGTAGCGCAGGGTCAGCGCGGTCTGCCCGGCGCGGGCCAGCCCTTGCCGCACGGCGGTGAAGTAATCGGTCTGATCCGCCAGGAAAGTCGCAAATCCCGGCCCGTCGAAATCGATGGCGGGCGTGTCGATCTGGCCCTTGGCGTCCGTGAGCACCCACTGGTTCGACGCCAGCGCCCGGCAATAGGAGACATAGCTGTCCAGTGGATTGCGCGTCAGGATGATCTTGCCCGCGCGCGGGTCGGCAAGTGCCCGGTCGCGCACCCGCTGGTCATGATCGTGAAACAGCCGAAACCCCGGCAGGCCCACGGTTTCTTCCCGGATGCGCGCGATCAGGGCGTCCGGGTCGGCCTCGCGCTGCGCGAGGGTGAGGCCGAGGAACGACTCCTGCCCCTCATGGGCGATGAAATAGGGGTTGTAGAGCTCGCCGTAGCAACGCAAGTCCGGCGCGGCGTTGAGGTTCCGCTCCAGGTAGTTGGAACCGGTGCGCATCCCGGCGAAGATCACGAAATAGTCGAAGCGATCGGGCATGGCGGGTCAAGTCACCAGATAGGGTTTGGCGGGCGTCGTCGGCTGCCCGAGCCCCGCGGTGTCGAGCGGGAAATCTCCGGTCAGGTAGGGCTTCATCCCGGCGTTCTTGAGCGCCTGCAGGAAGCCGCCGAACCCCGCCAGATCGACCAGCGGCGGGGGCGCAGCGAGGCGGCGCTGGGACACCGGCGTCATCTGGTCGAGCACGTCCTGAAGCTGCCCGACCGGGTCGGCCACGAACTCCGCCAGGGAGGTGACACGCACCCGACTAGGCAGGCCCCGGCGGCGCAGCTGGCCGAGGAAGTGGTCCTCGACCTTCTGCATCCAGGCCGCCTCCCGCCTGGCATCGCGGAAGGGCAGGTCCGACCGGAAAAGTTTCAACGCCCAGGCCCCGGTGATGATCGAGATATGGGCGTTGGGGTCCCACATCATGTAGTCATTCAGGTCCTGCCGGTCATAGGGGGCAATCTGGAAACACTGGGGCTCCCCGCGGCTGTTCCAGATCAGGTTGGTCAGGAAGGCCTGCGGGTTGTAATCCCGCAGGCTGACCGCATCCGACAGACCGCCATTGAAACACCGCACCCTCTCGGCGAATTGCACCTCGGTCCAGTCGAACAGATGCCCGTGAACCCGCGCGCCGCTGCGTTGGGCGAGCCAGGGCGCGAAGCCCTCGATCACCTCGTCATAGCCCTGGAAGGCGAAATAGGGGGCGGCGGTCTTGCCCGACTGCCAGGTATCGCTGGGAAAGCGGCTCTGCATGAAGAGCCCGGGTCGCCCTTCGCGCCCGCGCTGCATCGCCTCCTCGAAGGTCTGCTCGATCCGGTGCGGGTCGCTCGGCCCTTGCTCGGGCGCGCCCAGCGCGGGGTCGAGCAGTTGCGCATAGAGCCTGTCGGCCCGGGGCCAGACCTTGCGCAGCAGGAAGCAGTCCGACTGGCCCACCAGGTCGAGATGGTCGTCGTAGAACACGAAGGGTTTGCCCTGGGTGTCGAATTTCGACAGCATCAGAGACCGGCTTTCGATCTGCGTGGAGACCCGACGCACGAGGGTCTGGAAGTAGGACTCGTCCGGGATCCAGACGCGGGCGAAGTAGCCTTCGAACTCCGCCCGTCGGGGGTCTTCGAGGATCGCCTCCAGGCTGCGGCGGGTCAGGCACCACCATTGCGAGCCCAGATGCGGCACCAGGCCCTTGGGCACGCGGCGGCGCACGCCCAGACGGCGCTGGATCTCGACATACTTGTCGAAGAGCTTGCGCCGGGTCCGCCAGGAGAACGGGAAGCGCAGCGTGAAACGCTCCTGCTGCAGGCCGCCGATGGTCCAGGGCACGTCCGAGACGGTAACCGATTCGATGAAATCCGTGTCCGGGCGCGCGCCGAGGAAATCGAGCAGCCGGTCGAGCGGACGCAGCGGCAGGCAATCGCCCGAGACCAGCGAGACATGGGTGACCTGCGCAAACCGGTCGAGCAGGATCTGTGCCGCGTCCTGGGTCGCGGCCACCATGGACCAGAGCCCCCAGCCGCATTAATGCACCCGCATCAGGTGCACCAGCGGCTGATCCGCCAGCCGGGTCTGCAGCGCGGTGAAGTCCCCCTGCGGGGTCTTGCGGTCGATATGGATCACAATCGGGCAGTCGAAGCTCGCGAAGTAGCGCGCAAGTTGCTCGACACGGCCCAGCTCCGCATGGGCAAGCATGACAAAGCCCAGTTTGACCGGCGCGCTCATGCCCAGTTGCCCTTGGACAGAAGGCCCAGGATTTCGAGCTGCCGCCAGGAGACGTATCGCTCCGACATCTCGGTCCAGAGCGATGGCGCGCCCTGCTCGGTCAGCGTTTCGGCATAGGCCTTGTATTCGCGGCCCTTGGCGTAATGTTCCTGGCGCACGACCTCCTCGGCGGATTTGGCCACGAAGGTGTCGAGGAACTTCGTGTGCAACAGGCAACCCGAAATCCGCTCCCCCCCGCCGGTCTCGTAGACACGGTTCAGGCCGCGGGGCAGCAGCATATGGGTGCTGTCCACATATACATAGCTGCGATCCCATTTCACCAGCGGGATCTTGTTGAGCGCCGGCGCCGCCTCCGGCGTGTCGGTGAAAAAGGTGCGCGCCCGCGGCCCGCCCTGGATCCACAGGTTGCCGAATTCGGGATTCTGCGAAATCGTGTAATTGCCGCTGTCGAACCAGCAGGCCAGCTCCAGCGGATTCTGCCCCTCGCGGTAGGTCACGCTGTCCAGCGGCCCCTTGGGATAGAGGTCGAGCAGCATCGCAGGCAGCGCCCGCAGCCGCGACGCCTCCATCCAGTCGGTGAGCGCGCGCAGGGGCCGGGTTTCGCAGAAGGGATAGATCAGGAACTCGTCCACATCCACGGTCAGGCACCAGTGCTTGTGGCCGTATGTCCGCTGCAACCAGGTCAGCCAATCCACCCCGTAGCGCGCCCGGCGGTAGCTGTCCGGCGTGGACCAGAGCGAGACATCGGGCTGATCCGCCAGGTAGCTGGTGGAGCCGTCGTCGGAGCCGTTATCGACGATCAGGAAGTGGTCGATCCCCTGCTTGCGGTAGTAATCCAGGAAGTAGGGCAGGCGGATGCGTTCGTTGCGCAGGGTGACGAAGGCGAGGATGTCGGACGCGCCGATCTCGCCCGTGCGGTTTTCAACGACCGTCAGTTGGCGTCGGCGGCGAAAGCCGCGCCAGAGCAAGCGCTTGCGCCGCAGGCGCCTCTTGTACTGTTCGATCACGCTCACGCGGTTCGGTGCCTCGTCATCGCCTCTGCGACCGCTTCTGGCTGCGCTCAGCCGAACACCCGGGCGAAGTGCTGCTCCCAGGTGAACCGGTCCAGCAGGGCCTCCACAGCGGTCGGATCCGGTTTTGCACAACCTTGCTTAATTTTTGATGTCCAAGCGTAGCTGTCCCCGGGGGCCACGTAAACGGGCAAGGCCCCGAGGGTCTCGCGCAGCACGGGCAGATCGCTGCAGATCACCGGCACGCCCAGGGCAATGGCCTCCAGCGGCGGGAAGCCGAAGCCTTCGGCCACGGTGGGAAACAGCAGCGCCTCGGCCCCTTCGATCAGGCCCGCGACTTCCGGATCCAGGGCATCGTTGATCTCGTGGATATGAACACCGCGCAGCGGGTCGGCGTCCAGCGCGGCGAAGACCTTCGCCGGATACCAGCCGCGCGCACCGCAGAGAACGAGGTCCGGCATGGCGCTGCCCGTGGCGGTTGCCTGCCGCCAGATCTCCAGCAGGAAGGTGATGTTCTTGCGCGGCTCCAACGTCCCCAGCGCCAGCATGTAGGGCCGGGTCAGCCCGTGCCGGGCGGGGGCCTTGGCGTCGGGCTCCGGCAGGTCGAGCCCGAAGGGCGCCACGCACCAGCGCGCGTCCTCCGATCCAAGCCCCAGGTGGCGGCACCCGGCCTGTTGCACGGCCCAGGTGGCGGTGATGATCCGATCCGCATGTGTGCGCATCGCGCGCAGGCGCTTGTCGAACCGCGCGGCGGAGGCCGGGGTCACGAGATCGGGAAAGTCGCAGGGAATGGTGTCATGCAGCACCATGTCGATCCAGCTGCGGCGCAGACCGCGCAGGGCCATCGCGACCGGGCCATCGAAATTCGTCTCGCCCACGTTCAGGTAATGGGCCCCGTCGGGCAGGCATTTGCGCAGCATCCGGCCCAGCCCCGAACGCGGCGCCCGCGCGATGGAGAGCGCGCGCAAGGTCGTCTCGACCCCCGCGCGCGCCTTGGAGCGGTGGCGCGCCAGCCGGGACAACAGGTCCGGACGCCCCCAGGAGATCGTTTCATCGGCCACGGCATCGCAGAGCGGCTGCAACCCCGCGCGATCGAGCAGCAGGTAGCCGAAGCCGGACCGCACCAGCCCATAGGGCATGTCCGGTTGCGACAGAACAAAGCGTAGATAGGCCGCCTCCACCCGGTCGACGCCGGACAAGCGCCTGTCCCCGATCCGCGAGGCCAGCCGGGTCACGTCGAGCAACAGGGGCAAGGGATCCTGGTTCAGGCGCATGCCCTCCGCCGCCATCGGGGCGCGAAGTTACTCGGCCGCTTTGCGCGCGAAGGCCAGCTCCTGCAGGAAATCCGACAGCTCGTCGCGCAGATCCGGGCGCGCCAGGGCGAAGGACACCGTCGCCTGCAGAAACCCGGCCTTGGAGCCGCAGTCATACCGCTGGCCCGAAAAGCGGAAGCCGTAGACATTGTTCTTGCTGGTGATTTCCTGCGCAATGGCATCGGTCAGCTGGATCTCGCCCCCGGCGCCGATCTGGCCCTTGTCGAGGTTGTCGAGAACCTCCGGGCTGAGAATGTACCGCCCGATCACCGCCAGGTTCGAGGGCGCGTCTTCAGCCTTGGGTTTCTCGATCATGCCCTTGACCCGCACCACGCTGCCCATGTCCTCTTCGACATCGACGATGCCATAGGCCGACGCCTTGTCCATGGGCACTTCCATGGTCGCAACCATGTTGCCGCCAAGCTCCTGGTAAGCCTCGACCATCTGCGCGAGGCAGGGTTTTTCGGCGGCGATCACGTCGTCAGGCAGGATCACGGCGAAGGGCTCGTTGCCCAGCAGTCGCCGCGCGCACCAGACCGCATGACCGAGGCCCAGCGCGCGGGTCTGCCGCACATAGGCGATGGCGCCGCTGTCCATGTTGGTGTTGCGCAGGATCTCCAGCAGCTTGGTCTTGCCCTTATCCTCGAGCGTTTGTTCGAGTTGAGGGGCGGCGTCAAAGTAATCCTCGAGCGCGCTCTTGCCGCGCGACGTGACGAAGATGAACTCCTCGATCCCCGCCGCCCGCGCTTCGTCGATCGCATACTGGACGAGCGGACGATCCACCAGGGTCATGATTTCTTTCGGCACCGACTTGGTGGCTGGCAAAAATCGCGTGCCCATACCAGCAACGGGAAAGACAGCGGTTTTGACACTACGAGACATCATGCGTTCCTATTCAAATATGACCTGTTGGCGACCGCATTTTGCACGGTATCGGACGCAAAGCACAACAGCCAGCGCCGCCCCAGGTGTGTTCTGTTGTTGCATTGCAGCATTGTCCGACAACACATGCCTTGGGCTAACGCGTCAAATCCTAACATGGTTCCCGACTCGGATGTCGCTATATTCCGCCTGTAAATGGTCGAGAACATGACGATTGGCTGTCATCTGACGCTTTGAAAGCGGGAGGTTGTGCAGCCAAAGCCCGGGTGCGCGGAAAACCACCTGCGGACGCGACAGGCGTCCCGCCGGGATCACGACCGTGGCGACGCCCCCGGCCTCTGCCGCTCTTTCTGCAGCTGCGAAGGCGCAGGGGTCCCCGCGCCCCTGGGCAATCAGCCAAACCGCCTCGACCGCTCCGGCGGAGGCGTTGCGGGCTGCGGCATCCTGGGAAAACAGCCGTCCGGCCTTCTCGAAAGATGTCTCGGGAGGAGGGACCGGTACGCGATTCGCCTGGGCCACCCCACGGTCGAAACTGCGCAGGAGCGACCAGACCTGATCGGGCAGGCACCGCCCGGCGACCATCGCCCGCACCAGGCGCATGCGCTGCCGCTCCCGGTGGGCGGCGACGGCGTCCGCCACCGCGTCCGGCGCGTGGGTTGCCGCAAAGAGCGCCGCGCTCCGCCCGACCGCGACCAGGCTGCGGGGCAGGCGGTCCGCGCGCCGGTAGGGCCCCGGCGCAAGGCTGTGATGCACCTGGGCCCGGGGGGCATAGGCGACCCCCTGCCCGGCGGCGGCGAGCCGCAGCACGAGATCGCTCTCGTCCAGGAAATAGCGAAACCGGGCATCGAACCCGCCAACCGCGCGCAGCGCCTTGGCGGCCACCGCAAAATTCGTCCCCATCGCCCCTGGCACGGCACCGTCTTGGGCAAAAACGTGGCCCGGCACCTCCGGCACGGGGGTCATCGGCCGCGACAGCCCGTCGGGGGTCAGCCACTCGCCGCGCCACTGGAACGCCAGCCCATCAGGTCCGCGCACATATCCCGCCGCAAGCCCGACGCCCGGCACCTGCAGGGCCGCGATCAGCCCCGCGAGCCAGCAGGGCTCTGCCACCGCATCATCGTCGAGAAATGCCACCACCGGGGCGCGCGCCGCCGCCACGCCCGCATTGCGCGCCGCGGCGATATTCGCGGCCTCGAAGGGTGCGAACCCCACCCGCGCCAGCCCCGGCCCGGCCACCACCGCCTGCTGCGCGGCACGGTCGCCCACCACGATCACCTCGAACCGCGGGCAGGTCTGGAATTCCAGCGACAGAAGGCAGCGCGCAAGCTCCGGCCCGCGACCGCGGCTGACGATGACGACACTCGCCTGCGGCGTCACGCCTGTCCCATCTTGGCCAGCATCGCCTCGATCCGGGGGACGTCCTCGGGGTTGTTGAGCTCCCAGAAGGCGCGGCCGCGACCCTCCACCTCGACGCAGAGCACCTTGCGGCCGTTTTCGAGAAAGCGCAGCTGCTCCAGCCCTTCGAGGGTCTCCAGCGGGCCGACCGGCCAGGTACCGTACGCGACCAGCGCATCGGGGCGGTAGGCATAGAGACCCACATGGTGAAAGACCGGCGTGGGCGCGTCGGGCGCGTAGCTGTCACTGGTAAAGGGGATCACTTCCTTGGAGAAATAGAGCGCGTGATTGTCCCGGTCGAACACGGCGGTGGTCCCGCCCACCCGGCCCGCGCGGCGATCCTCCAGAAACCCGGCCAGGGCCGCGCCGTCGCAGCGCAGCACCGGCGTGGCCAGCGCCGCGTCCGGGGCCGCGCGCAGCCCCGCGACCAGGTCCGACACGAACCACGCCGGGGTCAGGGGTGCATCGCCCTGCAAATTGACGACGATCTCGGGGGAGATCCCCAGCGCGGTCAGCGCTTCGGCGCACCGCTCCGTCCCGTTGCGGCAGGTATCTGAGGTCATCACCGCCTCGGCCCCGAACCCCTCGGCATGACTGCGGATGCGGTCGTCATCGGTGGCCACCACGACCCGGTCCACGCCCTCGGCGGCCATGGCCGCGTCCCAGCTGCGCCGGATGAGCGAGCGCGCGACCCCCGTGGCCCCACGCAACTCCACCAGCGGCTTGCCGGGATAGCGGACCGACGGGTACCGCGCCGGGATGACCACCAGAACCGACATCAGGCGGCCTTCAGGTCCACGCCCGGGGCATAGGCGATGAAGAACGGGTTGGCATAGTCGGCCTTGCCATAGGTCAGCGGCGTGTGATCGTCGAATCGCACGACATGACCACCCGCGCCCAGCAGCACCGCGTGACCAGCGGCGGTGTCCCATTCCATCGTGCGGCCGAGGCGCGGATAGAGATCCGCCTCCCCCGTCGCCACGAGGCAGAACTTCAGCGAAGAGCCGGCGGAGGTCATGTCCTTGACCCCGTACTTGCCGATATAGTCGTCAGTGGCCTGATCCCGGTGGGATTTGGAGGCCACCACCATCAGCGCATTATTGTCCGGCGTCGCGACCGAGAGCGGTTTGACCGTCCCGACGGTGTCCTTGTCGAAATCGCCGGTCTCTTCGACCGTGGTGCCATCGGCCTGCGTGAAGAACAACCGCCCCTTGGCAGGTGCGTAGACCACCCCGCGCACGGGCGTGCCGTTTTCCACATAGGCGATGTTGACGGTGAAATCGCCGCGGCGATGGACGAATTCCTTGGTACCGTCCAGCGGGTCGACGATGAAGAAGCTGTCCGCGGCCTGGCTGTGGGAGGCGGCCTGCTCCTCGGTCACGCAGAGCACATCGGGAAAGGCCGCCTTCAGCCCCGCGGAGATCAGCGCATCGGCGGCCTCGTCGGCGGCGGTGACGGGGCTGTCATCGGGCTTGGCGCGCACGTCGAAATCGTCGGAGGTGTAGATCTCCATGATGGCATCCCCGGCCTCCAGGGACAGCCGGCGCAAAACGGGCATTACGGTCTCGAAATCCATCAGAAACTCCTGTGTCGCGATCGAACGGGGCGGCGCGGCGACCGCGATCATTGCCCACATGGTTATTTTTTCTATGCTGGTGCCTTAAACGATCCGCAACCATTGTGTTGTCATGTCGGACAGAGTGTCACTGGAAGGAAACGGTCGCAGCCGGTGTTCTACGTCAAGGAAAGCTCGTCCTCGCTGGCCGGGGCCTATCGCACTCTGACGCTGATTTATCACGCCAGCGTGCGGAGCGTGCGCATCACCCATGGCAATGCCATGATGAGCCTGTTCCTGAACGTGTTCCAGACCATCGTCTTCGTGATGGTGTTCTACCTGATCTTTCAGTTGATGGGCATGCGCAGCGCCGGTTTGCGCGGCGATTTCATGATGTACATCCTGACCGGCGTGTTCCTGTTCATGATGTTCAACAAGACCATGGGCGCGGTCTATGGCTGCGAGGGGCCGACCTCGCCGATGATGAAGCATCGCAACATGAACACCATGATCAGCATCGGCGCCGCCATGCTGAGCAGCCTGTACATTCAGGTGCTGTCGCTGTTGATCGTGCTGGTTGGCTATCACCTGGTGACCCACAATGTGGAGATTGCCGACCCCGGGCGCGCGGGCCTGATACTGCTTCTCACCTGGCTCAGCGGGGCCGGGATCGGCATGGTGTTTCTCGCCGCGAAACCCTGGGCGCCCGAGGCGACCAAGACCGTGCAGATGATCTTCAGCCGGATCAACATGTTCGCCAGCGGCAAGATGTTCGTGGCCAATACCCTGCCTGCCTTCATGCTGCCGCTTTTTGCCTGGAACCCGCTGTTCCACCTGATCGACCAGATGCGCGGCGCGGTATTCGTCAACTACCTGCCCCGCAACACGAACCTGGACTACCCGCTCTGGCTGATGGTGGCGTGCCTGATGATCGGCCTGATGGGGGAGTTTCACACCCGCCGCCGCGCTTCGCTGAGCTGGTCCGCGGGCAAATAGGGGCGGTGCGGGACAGGGCGCGCGCCGCTGTCAGGTGACCACACGGAGGGTCAGGTTGATCCGCCCGCCTTCGGGCAGGAGCGTGGAGCTGCCCGGTTTGATCCGGTCGATCCCGTGATGGATCAGCCGCGCCTCTCCGCCCATCACTGCGACATCGCCCGATTCGAGCCAAAGCGATTCGGTCGTGCCCCCACGGCTGGTGGACCCGACCCGGAACCGCGCCGCATCGCCCAAAGACACCGACAGCACCGGCTGGCTGAAATCGGCCTCGTCCCGGTCCTGGTGCAGGCCCATCTTCGCGTGGGCATCGTAGAAATTCACGAGGCAGCACTCAGGCCTGCGCGCCTCCGGCACGAGCCTGTCCCAGATCGTGAGAACCGAGTTCGGAATATCCGGCCATGCGCCCCCGCCCGGATGCGTCGGCGCATAGCGATAGCCTTGGCGGTCGGACACCCAGCCGAACCGTCCGGCCGCCGTCATACGCACCGACATCGCCTTGCCCGACGGGGTCACCGGGCGATAGAACGGTGCCGCCCGGGCCACCCCGCGCAGATCCTCCACCAGGGCTTCCTGCGCGGCGCGGTCCACAAACCCCTTGTAAATCGCGACCCCGCGCAGGCGCAAATCCGGCGCAATAGCATCGGGCACAATCGGCTTTTTCTCCATTTCTGACCCTTTCTGCACCGGGGGGGCGCTTGCAGCACCCCAACCCCCTCCTTATATACGCCGAGAACTTGATCGCGGGCCCCGTGATCTTTCAGGGATCGGAGACGAGAGGCCGCTCACGGATCTTGCCTCCAAACAATCGCCTAGATGAAAGGGAACATCGCAATGGGTAAAGTCATTGGTATCGACCTCGGCACCACGAACTCGTGCGTTGCCATCATGGACGGCTCGCAACCGCGGGTCATCGAAAACTCCGAAGGGGCGCGGACCACGCCCTCCATCGTCGGCTACACGGACGACGAACGGCTCGTGGGCCAGCCGGCCAAGCGCCAGGCGGTCACCAACCCGGAAAACACCGTCTTTGGCGTCAAGCGCCTGATCGGGCGTCGGTTCGACGATGCAGATCTGGAAAAAGACAAGAAGAACCTGCCCTACGCCGTGGTGAACGGCGGAAACGGCGACGCCTGGGTCAGCGTGAAAGGCGAGAATTTCTCCCCCGCGCAGGTCTCGGCCCTCATCCTCAAGAAGATGAAGGAAACCGCCGAAAGCTATCTCGGCGAGGATGTCACCCAGGCGGTCATCACCGTCCCGGCCTATTTCAACGACGCCCAGCGCCAAGCGACCAAGGACGCGGGCAAGATCGCCGGCCTCGACGTGCTGCGCATCATCAACGAGCCGACCGCGGCGGCGCTCGCCTACGGCCTCGACAAGTCCGACACCCAGACGATCGCGGTCTATGACCTCGGCGGCGGTACGTTCGACATCACGATCCTGGAAATCGACGACGGCCTGTTCGAAGTGAAATCCACCAACGGGGACACCTTCCTCGGCGGGGAAGACTTCGACATGCGGATCGTCAATTACCTGGCCGACGAGTTCAAGAAAGAACATGGCGTCGACCTGACCAAGGACAAGATGGCCCTGCAGCGCCTGAAGGAAGCCGCCGAGAAGGCCAAGATCGAGCTGAGCTCCTCGACCCAGACCGAGATCAACCAGCCGTTCATCTCGATGGACCCCAATGGCGGCCAGCCTTTGCACATGGTGATGAAGCTCACCCGCGCGAAGCTGGAAAGCCTGGTGGCCGACCTGATCAAGGCCTCGCTGAAGCCGTGCAAGGACGCTCTGAAGGATGCCGGGCTCAGCACCTCGGACATCGACGAGGTGGTTCTGGTCGGCGGCATGACGCGGATGCCGCGGGTCACCGAGGAAGTGTCGAAGTTCTTCGGCAAGGAGCCGCACAAGGGCGTGAACCCCGATGAGGTCGTCGCAATGGGCGCTGCGATCCAGGCCGGTGTTCTGCAAGGCGACGTCAAGGACGTGGTTCTGCTGGACGTGACGCCCCTGTCCCTGGGTATCGAGACCCTGGGCGGCGTGTTCACGCGTCTCATTGACCGCAACACGACCATCCCGACCAAGAAGTCCCAGGTCTTCTCCACCGCCGAGGACAACCAGAACGCCGTGACGATCCGCGTGTTCCAGGGCGAGCGCGAGATGGCGGCCGACAACAAGATGCTCGGCCAGTTCAACCTTGAAGACATCCCGCCCGCCCCGCGGGGGATGCCGCAGATCGAGGTGACCTTCGACATCGACGCCAACGGCATCGTCTCCGTGTCGGCCAAGGACAAGGGCACCGGCAAGGAGCAGAAGATCACGATCCAGGCGTCCGGCGGTCTGTCCGACGAGGAGATCGATCAGATGGTGCGCGACGCCGAGGCCAATGCCGACGCCGACAAGCAGCGCAAGGAACTGGTCGAGACCAAGAACCAGGCCGAGAGCCTCGTGCATTCGACGGAGAAGTCCCTCGAAGAGCATGGCGACAAGGTCGATCCCTCGACCGTCGAGGCGATCGAACTGGCGGTCTCCGCGCTCAAGGAAACGCTGGAAGGCGACGATGTGGGCAAGATCAAGTCCGGCATCCAAAACGTCACCGACGCGGCCATGAAGCTCGGCGAGGCGATCTACAAGTCGCAGCAGGAAGCCGCGGGGGAAGAAGCCCCCGAGGCGGATGGCGACAAGGCACGCGAGGTCGACGACGACATCGTGGACGCCGATTTCGAAGACCTGGACGACCGGAAGCAGGGCTGAGCCCCGCGAAACGGACCCCTGCGCCGACCCGTGACTTGCGGGTCGGCGCGTGCGTTTAAGTGAAGGAATCCGGTCATGGCCAAACGCGACTATTACGACGTCCTGGGCGTGTCCAAGGGGGCGTCTCCCGACGAGATCAAGAAAGGCTTTCGCAAGAAGGCCAAGGAGCTGCACCCGGATCGGAATTCGGACAACCCCAATGCCGAAGCGCAGTTCAAGGAGGCCAACGAGGCCTATGACATCCTGAAGGACCCCGACAAGAAGGCCGCCTATGACCGCTATGGTCACGCGGCGTTCGAAAACGGCTCCGGCGGGCCGCGCGGGCCCGGCGGCTTCGGCGGCCAGGGACAGGGCGATTTCGCCTCCGCCTTTTCGGACGTGTTCGAGGACCTCTTCGGCGATTTCATGGGCGGCCAGCGGGGCGGCGGACGCCAGCGGGCCGCGCGCGGCTCGGACCTGCGCTACAACCTTCGGATCACCCTGGAGCAGGCCTTCATGGGCATGCAGAAAACTATCTCTGTCCCCGGCACGGTCAGCTGCAGCGCCTGTGAGGGCACAGGCGCCGAGGGCGGCGCGGAGCCCGTGGTCTGCCCGACCTGCTCCGGCATGGGCAAGGTGCGCGCGCAGCAGGGCTTCTTCACCATCGAGAAAACCTGCCCGACGTGTTCTGGTATGGGTCAGATCATCAAGAACCCCTGTCAGGCCTGCCGAGGGGCCGGGCGCGAGGAAAAGACCCGCGCGCTCAGCGTCAATATCCCCGCAGGCGTGGAAACCGGCACCCGGATCCGGCTCGCGGGCGAGGGCGATGCGGGTGTGCGGGGCGGTCCGTCGGGGGATCTCTATATCTTCATCGAGGTCGAAGAGCACCGGATCTTCCAGCGCGAAGGCCTCGACCTATATTGCCGCGTCCCGGTCAGCATGACCTCAGCAGCACTTGGCGGCGACGTGGAAGTGCCCACCATCGAAGGCGGCCGCAGCCGGGTGAAGATTCCCTCCGGCAGCCAGTCGGGCCGGCAGATGCGCCTCCGCGGCAAAGGCATGCCCGCCCTGCGCGGTGCGGGCACCGGTGACATGTTCATCGAGCTGGCGGTGGAAACCCCGGTCAACCTCACCATGCGCCAGCGGGAGCTCTTGCGCGAGTTCGAGGCCGAGAGCCAGGACAACCAGCCCGAGACCTCGAAGTTCTTCAAGACCGTCAAAAGCTTCTGGGACGGGATGAAGAGTTAACCTTTCGGAAAGCATCGCGCGGCAGGGTAGCCCCCATGCCGCGCGCCCATGCCTTTCACGAATCCCCCCTGCCGCTCTTCGGTGACGCACGCCCTGTGGCACCCGCCCCCGCGCGGCAGGAGAAAACCCCATCCTACCTCAAGGATCACCGCAAGCGTTTGCGCGAACGCTTCCTCGCGGGCGGGGCGGAGGCGATGCCGGATTACGAGTTGCTGGAGCTTGTTCTGTTCCGTGCCATTCCCCGGCAGGATGTCAAACCGCTTGCCCGGCGCCTGATCGAGGAATTCGGCGATTTCACCCATGTTCTGGCCGCCCCCCTGCCCCGGCTGCGGGCCGTGGACGGGGTGGGTGAGGCCGTGGCGCTGGAGCTGAAGATCGTGGAGGCCGCCGCCCATCGGCTGGCCCGCGGCAAGGTGTTGCAACGCCCCGTGGTCTCGAGCTGGGACGCCTTGCTGGAATACTGCCAGACCGCCATGGCCCACCTGGATACGGAACACTTCCGGGTGCTGTATCTCGATAACAAGAACGTGCTGATCGCGGACGAGGCGCAGGCGCGGGGGACCGTGGATCACGTGCCCGTCTATCCGCGGGAGATCGCCAAACGCGCGCTGGAGCTGAACGCCTCGGCCCTGATCCTGGTGCACAACCACCCCTCCGGAGACCCCACCCCGTCGGAGCAGGACATCACCATGACCTACGCGATCCGCGACGCGGCCGAGGTGCTCGGCCTGCGGCTCCATGATCACCTGGTGATCGGCAAGTCGCGGGAGGTCAGTTTCCGCGCGGAGGGCTACCTGTAGCGGGCAGGCGCCAGACATCGATCCGCCGGTTCATCGACGCGGCCCAGGGCGCATCGGCGCAGGCCACGGGCAGGGCCGGGCCCAGGGCCGCCACCTCGATCTCCAGCGGCGCGCGCCCCCCGCGCAGCGCGGCAAGCTCGACCAGCAGCTGACCTGCGTCCGCCTCCGCCTGCGCGCGGGTCGGGGCATGGGCGGCGAGAAGAAAACGTCCGTCTTCGGCCTCCGCCAGCATCTCCAGCGCCGCCGCCGACAGGGCACGACCGCCCCGATCCGCGGCATCGGGCCGGAAGGTCAGGCCAAGCTGGGTCGCCTGCCCCAGCCGTCGCGCCACCTCCTGCAGGCGCGGCAGATCCGCATCCGAGGCCCCGGCCAGGGCCCGCAGCACCCGCGCGGCGAGGTCCGAGGCGACCGGCGCCAGCGACGGTTGCGCAAACCCGGCCCGGTCCACAACGCGCCCGGCGGCCTCGCTGTCCAGAAACGCCAGGAAATCGGCCAGATCCAAGGGCATGCGCCGCTCCGGCAAATAAGCGGTGAGCGGCATCGCCCAGGGGTAGCGCCCCAGGGTCAGGGCCGCACGCGTGGGCGCATGGGTGAGCCCGCAGGCCCCGGCCAGCGGCAAGGCCTGCGCCGGGCCGCGTTCTGACAAGGCGACGAGGCCCAGGCCCGAGGGCTGCTCCCGCACCACGGCGGCCAGGCCCGCACCCTGTTCGTGGTAAGTCACCGGGGCCGCGGGCAGGGCCCCGTCCGGACGCAGCTTGACCAGATCCCCGCCATGGGCCCGGGCATGGAGCCGCAGCGGCCCCTCGGCGAAGCCCAGCGCGCGCCAATCGGGCGCGGACATATCCCAGAGGGCCAGCACCTGTGCCGGATCGACCGGCTGCCGCGGACGACGCGGCGACGTCACCGCCACCAGAGCATCCCAGGCCAGAACCCGCTCCTGCCCCGGCGCGGAAAGATCGCCGAGCCCGGCATCCCGCGCGACGCTCAACTCCGCCTCCGAGATCAACCGGTCCGCGAGCACCATGTCGGCCTCACCCACGGCGAGATCCGCGAAGCCTTCGCCGCTCAGGGCGAGGCGCAGGGAAATGGGGAAGCGGCGCGGCGTGGTGTCATCGCCCAGCGCGAAACGGATATGGGTGGCGTCCAGGTCTTCGCGCCGCAGCGGCAGATCCCGCGCCCGGGCATAGGCCTGGATCAGGGCGGGCAGAACGACCGCGCCGGGTCCGAAAGCCGAGGTCACCGCGAACCCGGTCGTCTCGTTCGCCGCCGGGCAGGCCGCCCCGGCGCAGTCCACCTGCGCCGCGGACAGGGTCAGCACCCCCTCGGGCGCGTCGACGCGGTAAAAGCGGCCATCGAAAGCCACCAGATCGCCGGTCACGGAAAACCCGTCCGACCGCGCGGTCAGCGTCACGGGCTCGGCCAGGGCCGCCCCCGGCGACAGGCAAGCCGCCAGGACCAGCCCGGCGAGACGGGCGCTCAGGTGTAGCGCCCGTGGCAATGCTTGAACTTCTTTCCGGACCCGCAAGGACAGCGGTCGTTGCGGCCCGGGTTGCCCCATGTGGTCGGATCGCTCTCGACGAAGCCCTCCGCGGGCGTGCCCTCCTCGGCCTCCGCCCCTGCCCCGGCCATGGCCGGTTGCGGCTGGCGCGCAGCCTCGTTCGCCGCCTGGGCCGCGGCCTGCTGGGCCGCGATCTGGCGCATCATGGCCTGCTGCTCTTCCTCAGTCAGGGGGCGGATCTTGCCAAGCTTGTCGGTCACATCCACCCGCAAACTGTCGAGCATGCTCTCGAACAGCTGGAAGCCCTCGGTCTTGTACTCGTTCAGCGGGTCGCGCTGCGCATAGCCACGGAAACCCACGACGGAGCGCAGATGCTCCAGCGTCAGCAGATGCTCACGCCATTTCTGGTCGATGGTCTGCAACAGGAGTTGCTTCTCGATCCGGCGCATGTTCTCGACACCGAATTGCGCCGCCTTGGCCGCCATGAACTCGTCGGAGGCCTTCTCCAGCCGCTCGCGAATGATCTCGTCATCCACGCCCTCTTCCTCGGCCCATTTGATAACGTCGGTATCGGCGCCGACCTTCTCCAGGATCGCGGCATAGAGCCCTTCGACATTCCACTGGTCCGCATAGGATTTCGGCGGAATGAACTCGTCCACCAGGTCGTTGATCACCTGGTGGCGCATGTCGCGGGTGATCTCGGCCACGTCGTCGGTTTCCATGATCTCCATCCGCTGGGAAAAGATGGTCTTCCGCTGGTCGTTCATCACGTCGTCGAATTTCAGCAGCTGCTTGCGGATGTCGAAGTTGCGCCCTTCGACCTTCGCCTGCGCCTTCTCCAGCGACTTGTTCACCCAAGGGTGCACGATCGCCTCCCCTTCCTTCATGCCGAGCGAGCTGAGCACCTTGTCGAGCCGTTCGGACCCGAAAATCCGCATCAGGTCGTCTTCGAGCGACAGGAAGAAGGCCGACCGCCCCGGGTCGCCCTGACGCCCCGACCGGCCGCGCAGCTGGTTGTCGATCCGGCGGCTCTCGTGCCGTTCAGTGGCCAGCACGAACAGGCCCCCGGCCTCCAGCACCTTGCGCTTGTTCTCGGCCACCTCGGCCTCGATCCGGGTGCGGATCTCGTCGGGGTTGGCCTCCGGCGTTTCGGCCAGCGCCTGCAGCACGCGCATCTCGACATTGCCGCCGAGCTGGATGTCAGTGCCGCGCCCGGCCATGTTGGTGGCGATGGTCACCGCGCCCAGCTTGCCCGCATCGGCGACGATCTGCGCCTCCTGCTCGTGCTGGCGCGCGTTCAGCACGTTGTGCGGCACGTCCTCTTTCTTCAGAAGCTGCGACAGGTACTCGGACTTTTCGATCGAGGTCGTGCCGACAAGGATGGGCTGGCCCTTTGCATGGGCCTCCTTGATGGTCTTGACGATGGCGTCGAACTTTTCCTGCACGGTGCGATAGATCTGGTCGTGCTCGTCCTCCCGCTGGATCGGGCGGTTGGTCGGCACCTCGACCACGCCGAGCCCGTAGATCTCGGCGAATTCCTCGGCCTCCGTTGCCGCGGTCCCGGTCATCCCCCCGAGCTTGTCGTAAAGGCGGAAGTAGTTCTGGAAGGTAACGGATGCGAGCGTGACGTTCTCGGGCTTGATCTCGACGCCCTCCTTGGCTTCCAGCGCCTGGTGCAGCCCCTCGGACAGGCGCCGCCCCGGGGTCATCCGCCCGGTGAACTCGTCGATCAGAACGACTTCCCCATTGCGCACGATATACTGCTGATCCTTGTTGAACAGCTTGTGCGCGCGCAGGCCCTGGTTGATGTGGTGCACGATGGTGGTGCTCTCCGGATCATAGAGCGACTGCTCCTCCGGCAAGATCCCCAGTGCATGCAGCCGGTCCTCGAGGAACTCGTTGCCCTCGTCTGTGAAGCTGACGCCCCGGGTCTTCTCGTCGATGGTGTAATGCTCTTCGACCAGCTCGGGGATCACCTTGTCGATGGTGACATAGAGGTCGCTCTTGTCCTGGCTCGGACCAGAGATGATCAGCGGCGTCCGCGCCTCGTCGATCAGGATCGAATCGACCTCGTCCACGATGGCGTAATGATGCCCGCGCTGGGACATCTGGCTCAGCTCGGACTTCATGTTGTCGCGCAGGTAGTCGAAGCCAAGCTCGTTGTTGGTGGCATAGGTGATATCGGCGGCATAGGCCGCGTGCTTCTCATCCTCTTGCTGGAACGGGACGACCACGCCGCAGGTCATGCCCAACTGGGCATAGACCTTGCCCATCCACTCAGCGTCCCGGCGGGCGAGGTAGTCGTTGACCGTGACGATATGCACGCCCTTGCCCGTCAGCGCATTGAGATACGCCGGCAGGGTCGCCACCAGGGTCTTGCCCTCGCCGGTCTTCATCTCGGAAATATTGCCCTGGTGCAGGAAGATCCCGCCCATCAGCTGCGTGTCGAAGGCCCGCAGGCCCAGCGCGCGGCGGGCCCCCTCTCGGGCGTTGGCGAACGCCTCCGGCAGCAGATCGTCGAGGCTCTCGCCCGCCGCGATCCGCTGCTTGAATTCCTCGGTTTTCGCGATCAACCCGGCGTCGTCGAGGGCCTGGAATTCAGGCTCCAGCGCGTTGATCTTGGCCACCAGGGGGCGTACCGATTTGACCTTGCGATCGTTCGGCGTGCCGAAGACCTTTTTGGTGATGGTTCCAAGACCCAGCATTGTCGATTTCGTACTCCGGTTTAGGCCGTCTCGACCTATCGTGAACTCTGCCCGAAGCTCCGCGCTTGCCCACGCCTCGGCTGCGGCTTACAAACGGCATCAGAGACGGTGCGGCCAAAGGGCCCCCGGGGACATACCGCATCTAAGGGCCTGCCCGGAAACTGTCAACGTGGCCTTGTGAACAAGGCAAAAACGCTGCCAACGCGCGCGCAACAGGAGACACCCTCGTGAACATCATTCGGAAGCCCCTCGCCAGGCTCGCGCTTGGCCTGACCTTGCTGAGCCCCGTGGCCGTCCAGGCCCAGGATGCCGACACGGTTCTGGCAACCGTCGGCGGCGAGGAAATCACCCTCGGCCACCTGATCGCTGTGGCAAGCAGTCTGCCCACGCAATTCCAGCAACTGGCCGACGATCGGCTGTATTCCGGCCTTCTGGAGCAGATGATCCGCCAGGTGGCCCTGGCGCAGTCCATGGGCGACTCGCTCTCCAAGGAGCTGGAGCTGTCGCTGGAAAGCCAACGCTGGGCCCTGATGGCGAATTCGATCATCGACGGCGCCATCGAGGCCGCCGTGACCGAGGAGAGCGTGCAGGCCTTGTATGACGCGGAATTCGGTAACATCGAGCCGGAGAAAGAATTCAACGCCTCTCACATCCTGGTGGAAACCGAGGAGGAGGCCCAGGCACTGGTGACCGAACTCGAAGGCGGTGCCGATTTCGCGGAACTGGCAAGAGCACGGTCCGTCGGCCCGTCGGGACCCAATGGCGGGGAACTTGGCTGGTTCGGGCCGGGGATGATGGTGGCCCCGTTCGAAATGGCCGTCATCAGGATGGAACCCGGGACCGTATCCGAGCCGGTGGAAACGCAATTCGGCTGGCACGTGATCCGGCTGAATGACATCCGCGACTCTGCCGCCCAACCCCTCGAAGAGGTACGGGGCAGGCTCGAAGAGCGCTTGAGTGAAGAGGCGGCCCAGGAAGTCGTGGACTCGCTGGTCGCGGCAACCGAGATCACCCGGTCCGAGGCGGAGATCGACCCGGCCCTGATCCGCGACACTTCCCTCCTGGACTGAGCCACTCTTTATCGAACGGGCCGGGCCGCGCCCCGGCCCCTCCAGTTGCGCGCACGCCCCTTGCCCGGATCCCGCCCATGGCCAAATACCCGACCTCCCCGCTCGCCCCGGCAGCGTTTCCCGACCTGCCGGTGATTTCCGGCGTCTCTTTCGCCACGGCCGAGGCCGGTGTGCGCTATGCCGGGCGCCGCGACGTGATGCTGGCGCTGTGTGCCCCCGGCAGTGTGCTCGCCGGGGTGTTCACCCGCTCCGCCACCCGCTCGGCCAATGTGTGCGACTGCCAGGCCAAGATCGACGGTGACGGACCGGAAGGCGCGGCGATCGTCGTGAATTCGGGCAACTCCAACGCCTTTACCGGCAAGGCAGGCGACGAGTCCGTCGCCGCGATCAGCGACGCGGTGGCCGGGGTGCTGGGCCTGCCCGCGGCGCGGGTCTTCACCTCCTCCACCGGGGTGATCGGCGAGCGTTTGCCCCATGACCGCATCACCGCCAAGCTGGCCGACCTGGCCGCCGCCCTCGACCCCGCGGGCATCGCCGAGGCTGCCGAGGCGATCATGACCACCGACACCTTCCCCAAGGGCGCCGGAGCCGAGATCGTGATCGACGGCAAACCGGTGCGGATCGCGGGCATCGCCAAGGGGTCCGGCATGATCGCGCCGGACATGGCCACCATGCTGGTCTACATCTTCACCGATGCGGCGATCCCGCGCGCCGACCTGCAGGCGTTGCTGTCGCGGCTGACGAACCGGACCTTCAACTGCATCACCGTGGACAGCGACACCTCCACCTCCGACACGCTGCTGCTCGCGGCGACGGGCGCCTCGGGGGTCGATGTGACCGGGTCCACCGCCTTCGAGGTCGCCCTGCATGGCGTTATGCTGGACCTCGCCCACCAGGTCGTGCGCGACGGCGAAGGGGCCACGAAGTTCGTGACCGTCCGCGTGACCGGCGCCTGCACCGACGCGGATGCTCGCACCCATGCCCTGTCCATCGCCAATTCGCCGCTGGTCAAGACCGCCATCGCGGGGGAGGATCCGAATTGGGGCCGGGTGGTCATGGCCGTGGGCAAGTCCGGCGCCGAAGCCGACCGCGACCGGCTGACCATCCGGTTCGGCGACATCCTCGTGGCCGAGAATGGCTGGGTCGCGCCCAGCTATACCGAGGCCGCCGGTGCCGCCTACATGCAGCGCGAAGAGATCGAGGTTGCGGTCGATCTGGGCCTCGGAACCGGGGCGGCGACCGTCTGGACCTGCGACCTGACCAAGCGCTACATCGAGATCAACGCGGACTACCGCTCGTGAAGGTGGTTCTCGTCTCGGCGGTGGCCCTGATCGATGCCGATGGCCGGGTTTTGCTGGCCCAGCGGCCCGAAGGTAAATCCATGGCCGGGCTCTGGGAATTTCCCGGTGGCAAGGTCGAACCGGGCGAAACGCCCGAAAACTGCTTGATTCGGGAGTTGCGCGAAGAGCTCGGGATCGAGACCTGGAACAGTTGCCTGGCCCCGCTAACCTTCGCGTCGCACAGCTATGCCGACTTCCACCTGCTGATGCCGCTCTTTGCCTGTCGGAAATGGCAGGGTATCCCGAAACCTGTTGAAAATCAGGCCCTTAAATGGGTCGCGCCGAACAAGCTCCGGGAGTATCCGATGCCGCCCGCGGATATTCCGCTGATCCCGATCCTGCGCGATT
Source organism: Dinoroseobacter shibae DFL 12 = DSM 16493 (assembly GCF_000018145.1). NCBI lineage: Bacteria > Pseudomonadati > Pseudomonadota > Alphaproteobacteria > Rhodobacterales > Roseobacteraceae > Dinoroseobacter > Dinoroseobacter shibae. Next base: position 3,751,605 of record NC_009952.1, on the reverse strand, counting down.
GGCTATAGGCATCTTTCCAAAGTGCACAGGATGTAACCTTCTGCCGCAACTTTCGTAATAGATAAGTGGCAGTTTTTAGATGAATTCAATGAATACGAATGCTATATTTAAGGTGTACCACACTGGAGACACACATGCTTCGTACCATCACTCTCGGAAGCTGCGTTTCCATTCAGGGCCTTTTTGTGAAGGCTCTGGATAACGGTCGGATCGTCGTGCGCGTCGGAACGCGCACCTTCGAAGGTTTGCCGATCGGACGCGCAGCATAGAAGTTTCGCGAATTCTCACGCCAAAAAAGGGGTGGCCGATCTGGCCACCCCTTTTTCGTTTTCCTGACTGGAACCCGCAGATCACTCCAGGTTGCGTTCGACCTCTTCGCGCTCGAAGATCTCGATGACATCGCCGGGGCGAATGTCGTCGTAGTTCTCGAACGCCATGCCGCATTCCTGGCCGGATTGCACTTCCTTGACCTCGTCCTTGAAGCGCTTCAGCGTCTTCAGCGTGCCTTCGTGGATCACCACGTTGTCCCGCAGCAGACGCACCCCGGCAGAGCGGCGCGCAATACCGTCGGTGACGAGACAGCCCGCGACCTTGCCGACGCCCGAGACCTTGAAGACCTCCCGGATCTCGGCATAGCCGATGAAGTTCTCGCGCACCTCCGCAGACAGAAGACCGCTGGCCGCTGCCTTCACGTCATCCACCAGGTCGTAGATGATCGAGTAGTACCGGATCTCCACGCCCTTCTGCTGGGCAGCGTTCCGCGCAGGCGCATTCGCCCGGACGTTGAACCCGAAAACCGGCGCGCCGGAGGCTTCGGCCAAGCCGATATCGCTCTCGGTGATCGCCCCGACCCCGGAATGGAGCACCCGCACCCGCACCTCTTCATTGCCGATCTTCTCCATCGTCTGGACGATGGCCTCGGCAGAGCCCTGCACGTCGGCTTTCACAACGATCGGCAGTTCGGCGACAGTCTCGTCGGACTTGGCCTTCGCCATGAGCTGTTCGAGCGTCGTGGCCGCCCCGGCCGCGGCGCGCTTCTCTTTTGCGGCGCTCTCGCGGTACTCGGCGATCTCCCGGGCCTGGGCCTCGGTTTCGACCACGTTCAGAACGTCGCCCGCCTCGGGCGTGCCGTTCAGACCCAGCACCTCGACCGGCACCGACGGTCCGGCTTCGTCGACCCGCTCGCCCTGATCGTTGATCAGCGCGCGGACCTTGCCCCACTGCTCGCCCACAACGAAGATGTCACCGCGGCGCAGGGTACCCTTCTGAACGAGCACGGTCGCGACCGGACCGCGGCCCACGTCGAGCTGCGCTTCGATCACGGCACCCTCGGCAGCCCGGTCCGGGTTCGCCTTGAGTTCCAGAATCTCCGCCTGCAGCGCGATCGATTCCAGCAACTGGTCGAGACCCGTGCCATTGATCGCCGAAACCTCGACATCCTGCACGTCGCCCGACAGCTTCTCCACGATCACCTCGTGTTGCAGCAGGTCGGTCCGCACCTTGTCCGGGTTGGCCTCCGGACGGTCGATCTTGTTGATCGCCACGATCATAGGGACCTTCGCGGCCTTGGCGTGATTGATCGCCTCGATGGTCTGGGGCATCACGGCATCATCGGCCGCCACCACCAGAACAACGATATCGGTGACCTGCGCGCCGCGCGCCCGCATCGACGTGAAGGCCGCGTGGCCCGGCGTGTCGAGGAAGCTCAGCTTGGTGCCGTCATCGGTCGTGACCTGATAGGCCCCGATATGCTGGGTGATCCCACCGGCTTCGCCCGCCACGACCTTGGCGTTGCGGATCGCATCCAGAAGCGAGGTCTTGCCGTGGTCGACATGGCCCATCACGGTGATGACCGGCGGACGCGGCTGCATGTCGGCCGGGTCGTCCTCGACCGTCGCGATCACGTCTTCCACATCGGCGTCCGAAACCCGGACGACCTTGTGGCCGAATTCCTCGATGATCAACTCGGCGGTGTCGGCGTCGATGGACTGGTTCTGCGTGACCATCATGCCCATCTTCATCAGCGCCTTGACCACGTCGGCCACACGTTCGGCCATCCGGTTGGCAAGTTCCTGCACCACGATGGTTTCCGGCAACTGCACGTCGCGGACGATCTTCTCGCGCTCCTGGCTGCCGCCCATCGCCTTGCGGCGTTCGCGTTCCTGCTTGCGCTTCATCGCAGCCATGGACTTCTGACGCCCGCCATCGCCCGAAAGCGCCTGGTTCAGGGTCAGCTTGCCGGACCGGCGGCGATCGTCGCCCTTGCCCTTCTGTTCCTTGCGGGGCTGGGCGCGGTCGGCGGTGCGCTCCTTTCGCGGTCCGGATCCGGTCTTGCCGGCACCACGGGCCTCGGCGGCCTGGGCGGCTGCGGGATCCATGGTCGCGGGATCGTCGGCCTTGCTGCGCGCCGCGGCGGGCTTGGAGGACGCGTCGGCCTCCGCCTTCTTGCGGGCCTCTTCTTCTTCCTCGGCCTTCTGGCGGGCGCGCTCTTCGCGCTCCTGCTCTTCGCGTTCCTTCGCCTCGATCTCGGCCCGACGGCGCGCGCGCTCTTCTTCGCGGGCCTTTTCCTCGGCCGCGCGGCGCTCCGCCTCTTCGGATTCGTTGGCTTTCGCAGCCCGCAGGGCGCGCAGGCGGCGCTCCATCTCGGCATCGGTCGCATTGCCGGGTTTCTTGGGATCAGACCCGCGACCACCCGAGGCGGACGCACCCGGCTTCGGCACCAGAACGCGCTTGCGCTTGGTTTCCACCACGACGTTCTTGGTCCGGCCGTGGCTGAAGCTCTGCTTCACCTGACCCGTCCGAGACCCGCCACGGAGTCCGAGTGTTTTCTTGCCGTCTGTATCACTCATACGTCTGTCGTATCCTTTCCGGCGGCGGATCCGCCGTCATCGTTTTCGCGGACGCCTGAGAGCCGCGTGGCTTCCTCTACAACACGCGTTGTGAGTCCACCAGTCGTTAAGGCGCCATGTATCACACTATCGCGGCCAAATGCCAAACCCAATTCCCGGGCGGTCAGCCATCCGATGTAGCTTGCCGGGCCGTCGGGCGGCCGCAGCTTCGTTTTTCCCCGTTCGGACCCGTCGGAGGCCTGCAAGAGCACCACCGCCTCGCCCAGATCGAGGCTGCCGCGGACCTTCTCGAACCCGCAGATCGCCTGCCCCGCCTTGCGCGCCAGCGCCAGGGTCGCCTGCACCCGCGCGCGCAGGCCGCGCTCCACCTGATCGACCAGGTCGGCCGGGGTCTTGACCGGGGCCTTGGCCGCGCGCGGAAACAGGTTCCGGGACACCGCACGCTCCAGCGCGGCGCGATCGGCCTTCACCCAGATCCCGCGCCCGGGCAGCTTGCCCGCCAGGTCCGGCACCACCGTGCCGTCCGGGCCGATGACGAACCGGATCAGCGCGGCCTTCGGCAGCACCTCGCCCGTGGCGATGCACTTGCGCTCCGGTCCGGCGCTGCGATCCTTCTGGCGGCCTCCGCGGGTCATGGCCCAGCCCTGCGACCGCAGGCTCAGACCTGCGGCGCCCCCTCTTCGGTCTCGGCTTCACCTTCGGCCTCGGGATCGGCGTCTTCCTCGATCTCCAGGTCCTCCGGGTTGACCCAGCCGAGCTGCACGCGTGCCGTCATCACCAGAAGCTGCGCCTCTTCGAGGGACACGTCGAACTTCTCCAGCACGCCTTCGTCCTTCACGCGCTCGCCATCGACCGTGGTCCAGCCGCCGGCCAGCTCCCAGTCGGCACAGGTCGCGAAGTCTTCGAGCGTCTTGACCCCGTCTGCGGCGAGGGCTTCCAGCATTTGGGGCGTCAGGCCCTCGAATTCAACCAGGCTGTCCTCGACGCCCATCTCGCGCGCCCGCTCCAGGGCCTTCTTGGCCTGCTCTTCGAGGAATTCGCGGGCCCGGGTCTGCAGCTCCTCGGCGGTGTCCTCGTCGAACCCGTCGATCACCAGCAGCTCTTCCTGCTCGACATAGGCCACCTCTTCGAGGTTGGTGAACCCTTCGGAGACCAGCAGCTGCGCCAGCACCTCGTCCACGTCCAGCGCTTCGACGAACATGTTGGTGCGCTCGGCGAACTCGGCCTGACGACGCTCCGATTCCTGCGCCTCGGTCATGATGTCGATGTCCAGCCCGGTCAGCTGGCTGGCCAGACGCACGTTCTGCCCGCGCCGCCCGATGGCGAGGCTGAGCTGCTCGTCCGGGACCACGACCTCGATCCGTTCCGCATCCTCGTCCAGGACCACCTTGCTCACCTCGGCGGGCTGCAATGCGTTCACCAGGAAGGTCGGCTGGTCCTCGTTCCACGGGATGATGTCGATCTTCTCGCCCTGAAGCTCGTTGACCACCGCCTGCACGCGGGAGCCGCGCATACCGACGCAGGCGCCCACCGGGTCGATGGACCCGTCATAGGAGATCACGGCGATCTTCGCGCGGCTGCCCGGGTCCCGGGCCACGGCCTTGATCTCGATGATGCCGTCATAGATTTCCGGCACTTCCATCTTGAACAGCTCGGCCATGAATTCCGGCGCGGTGCGGCTGAGGAAGATCTGCGGCCCGCGCACTTCGCGGCGCACATCCTTGATGTAGCAGCGGATGCGGTCATTGGGCCGGTAGCTCTCGCGCCCGATCTTCTCGTTGCGGCGCAGCACGCCCTCGCCCCGGCCGATGTCGACGATGACATTGCCGTATTCCTCGCGCTTGACGACCCCGTTGATGATCGTGCCCGCGCGGTCCTTGAATTCCTCGTACTGGCGGTCGCGTTCGGCCTCGCGGACCTTCTGCAGGATCACCTGTTTGGCCGACTGGGCGGCGATCCGGCCCATCTCCACCGGCGGCACCTGGTCGACGATGGTGTCACCGACCTTGGGATCGTCGAGATAGGGCTTGGCCTGCTCCACGGTCAGCTCGGCCTGGTAATTCTCCAGCTCCTCGTCCTCGACCACGGTGCGCACGCGGGTGAAGGTCGCCACGCCGGTCTTACGGTCGATCGACACACGGATGTCCATCTCCGAGCCGTAGCGCGACTTGGCGGCACGGGCGAGGCTCTCTTCCATGGCCTCGATCACGAGGCCCGGGTCGATCATCTTCTCGCGCGCCACCGCCTCGGCGGTCTGCAACAGCTCCAACTGGTTGGCAGAGGTGATTGCCATCTGTGTCTCTCCCTTACGCGGTATTCGCGGGTGGTTCATCATCGCCGTCGATGATGGTCTGGATTTCGTCGAACTGGGCTTCGTCCACCTGGCCCGCATCCTTGCGGCCTTTCAGGACATCCCGGATCAGGTCGTCGGTCAACACGAGCTTGGCGTCGCTGAGCCACTCGAATTTCAGCCCGATGGTGCCTTCCTCGATCTCGATCAGCACCTCGTCGCCCTCGGTCCCGGCCAGCGCGCCCTTGAACCGGCGGCGGCCCTCGATCAACTCGGTGGTCTCGATCTTCGCCTCGTAGCCCACCCAGGTGTCGAAATCCTTGAGCCGGGTCAGGGGCCGGTCGATGCCGGGGGAGGACACTTCGAGCGTGTAGTTGTCCTCGATCGGGTCCTCGACATCGAGCGTGGCCGACACCTCGGTCGAGATCCGCGCGCAATCGTCCACCTCGATCCCGCCCTCGGGCTTCTCGGCCATGATCTGCAGGGTCGGGGACTTGCCGCTCATCACCCGCAGCCGCACCAGCTCATAGCCCAGATCCTCGATCACCGGGGTGACGAGGGCGGCGATACGCTGGTCGAGGGTGGTTTTCGCGATCAGGTCGGACAAGAGGGGTCTCCACTCCCGGCATTCGGGAATAAAAAAACGGGCCGTGCGGCCCGTCGAATGTGTCGGTGGAGGCTTCGGTTTGGACCCGCAGCCGCCGCTGTTGAGGCTCATATACGCCCGAATCCCCGGCGCGACAACCCCTCCCGCACACGCTCAGGCGTTGAGGTCCTCCAGAAGCCGTGCGTGCTTCTTGGTCTGGGCCAGAAGGTCGCCGAAGGTCTCGATCCCCTTGGCCTGCAACATCGGGAGCAGCTTGAGGAACACCTCCGTCGTGGCCAGGGCATCGCCGAGTGCGGTGTGCCGCGCCTCTTCGGGGATGGTCACGTTCAGCCGCTCGGCCAGCGCGTCCAGCGAATGCTGCTCGGTCTGACCGTAGATCACCGCCGACAACAGCACCGTGTCCAGCACCGGATGATCGAACCGCGCCCCGATCTCGGCCTGCTTGCGATAGAAGAACGCCATGTCGAAGGGCGCGTTATGGGCGATCAGCACCGCGCCATCGGCAAAGCCGTGAAACGCCCGGCCCGCGGTCAGGAAATCCGGCGCATCCGCGACCATGGCATCGGTGATCCCGTGGATATTCGTCGCCGACAGCGGGATCGGCCGCCCCGGATTGACCAGGGTGTCGAACATCTCGGTCTTGACCATCTTGCCGTTCACCACCCGGCAAGCGGCGATCTGGCAGACCTCGTCGCCGCGCTCGGGCAGCAGCCCCGTGGTCTCGGTGTCGAAGATCACGTATTTCAGATCGCCGAGCTTGCAGTCCATCACGTCCTGGGACGGGCGCGCATGGAGCAGGTCGAAATCGAAGGCGGTCTCCCGCGGCATCAGGATCGGCGTGGCGCAGGCCGTATCGACCATCGGCGCCTCGCGCAGGGTCAGGATATAGCCCGGCTGCAGCGCACTGTCGGGCAGCGGCTCCACCAGCCGCATCCCCACGCCGAGCCGCAGCTTGCCCTCATTCACCTCCAGCCGCATGTCCGCGCAGCTTTCGCGCGGCTGGGCCAGCAGTTGCGCATAGGCCGCCTCCACCGGCGCGGCATCCAGCACCGAGGCCAGGCACCGGTCGAGCCCGATACCCCCGAGTGGCCGCAACAGGTCCCGCGCCCGACCGTTGTAGAACACCACCTGGTGCTGGGCATTGCACAGCACAACGCCCGTGGGCAGATCGTTCAGCACCGCTTCGAGATGGTTCTTCTCCGCCGCCAGCAGGGTGGTCTCGCGCATCACCGCCTGGGCCAGACTGTTTTTCATGTCACTCAGGTTCGCCGTGACCGCCGCCGCCGCGGGGGCAAGGTCGCCGAGGTATTTCGCCTTGTTCTGATCGAGGTCGCGCTCGATATCCGCATGGGCCCGGGCGCGCATGTCCGTGGCCAGAGATTCCAGGGCCTTGGCGACGTTTTCATCGAACAGCATCCAGACCCAGGTCACCAAGGCCAGGATCGCGAACCCCGCCACCGCCCCGCTGGTCACGAAGGCCGAGAGCGCCGCGGCATCGCCCAGCTGCCGGTACCCCAGCACCAGCGCACCGGACACCGCCAGAATCCCACCCGCCGCCAGAAACGCGAAAAACAAAAAGACACGCAGCCGTAAACTCAGAGTTCCCAACATCGCACTCCCCCTTTCGTGCCTCAGGTGCAAACAGCCTCCAGCAAGGGGTCATCCGCCTCCACAGAGACCCAATCGGCGTTCAGAACCGCACCCTTATCATCGAATTCCGTATCATCGGCCAGTTTCGCGCGCCTTGACCCACCGCAATCGACCACGACCGGGATCTCGGCACCCGGCGCCCAGCGCCCCATGAAGAGCATCGGCACGAGGATCTGGTCCGGCAGTTTCTCGTTGCGCAGGACACGTGCCAGATCGACCGCCGCGAACTTGTCCACGAAAGGCGCGGCATAGGTCCAGGGCCGGTAGAGCGCCTGGGACTCGTTTGTCGACACGATCAGGACCCCCTCTGGCAGTTGCGCCTTGGTCCGGGGATACCAGCTGTATTCGCTCCAGATCGTGAACCCGATCATCGCGGCCCCGGCCGCAAGCGGCACGAAGGCCCGCGACAGGCGCCGCCCGGTCAACAGGTTCGCCAGCAGGACCAGACCCGCGGCAAGAAATCCGATGGCGAAGGTGGCGATCAATTCCAGAAACATCTGCGCGCGTCCTCAGGCCAGGCCACCGCGACCGGACCCGGCGGCGGATTGCATTGTGCGGATGACCACGAAGGCGTCCCGCAGGTGGCTGCGTTCGAAATCCGATAGCGTGGTCGGCGACATGAAGTTGTCCGGCGCCTCCCCGGCGCGCACCTGTCGCGCCTGGTGTTGCAGCCGGGTTTCCGCGATCAGGTCATAGGCATCCAGCAGATCCGCCGCCCCGGAGGGGGAGATCACCTTCTCGTCGCGGGCGGCAAGCAACCGCGCCCGGGTGTTGACGGCCGTCAGCCTCCCGCGCAGCGCGTAGATCCGGCCGAGATCGACCACGGGCACCACCCCGTTATGCTTGAGGTCCAGCGCGTTCTTGTGCTCGCCCGAACGGATCGTGGCGAAACCCCGGAACATGCCCAGCGGCGGCGTATGCTTGAGCGAGTTGGCGATCATGTGGGTGACGAAGATGCTGTTGGCCGAGGCGGCCGCGAGGGTCTCGTCCTGCAGGTTGGCGAACAGGCTGTCCTCCCCGCCGATGGGCCGCAGGTCGAACATCACCGAGGCGAGCATCTGCGCCTCGGTGTCGGGCTGGGCGATCCAGCCCTGGAAATACTGCTTCCAGACCCGCAGCGGCTGGCGCCAGCGATCCGCCGTGGCCATCATGTCGCCAGGACAATACACGTATCCCGCCGCGTTCAGCCCGTCGCAGACGAAGCTGGCCAGCGCCTTGAAATAGCCGTCCATCTCGGGCGTCATCGCGTCGTCGAGGATCAGGCAGTTGTCCTGGTCGGACACGCCCGTCTGCTCCTGCCGGCCCTGACTGCCGCAGGCCAGCCACAGATAGGGCACCGGCGGCGGGCCGAGCTTTTCCTCGGCCAGCGCCAGCAGGCGTCGGGTGGCGGCATCCGCGATATCGGTGATCAGGCGCGTGACCACCTCGTGCGGGTTGCCCGCACCCACCAGCTGCGCCAGCAGCTCCGGCAGGCGCTTGGTCACCGCCGCGATGCCCGAAGGCGTGTCGGCATAGACGATGTCATGGACCAGCTGCGCCGAGGACAGCGCCTGGAACCGGATCAGGTCGGTCTGGGTGACGATCCCCACCAGCGTGCCTTTGTCGGTGATCGGCAGATGCCCGATCCGCCGCTCCAGCATGGTATGCAGCACATCCGAGCCCAGGGCATCGGGCGGCAGGGAGATGATCTTGCGCGCCATCACCTCCGAGACCGGCGCATCGTTCGCCAGCCCTTCGGAGACGACGCGCGCCATGTCGCGCACGGTGACGATACCGACCAGCCGCCCGCCTTCGAGCACGGCCAGCGACGACACCTTCTTGGCATGCATCAGATGGGCGGCGCGCTGGATGGTGGCGTCGGCGGTGATGCCCAGCACCTGCCGGGTCATCAGCTCGGAAATCCGCGCCGTGGCGAGATCGGTCTTGCGGGTCTCGGCCCCGCGGGACCGGTTGAAAAACTTGGCAATGGCCGGGTGTACGTCGACCAGCTCGTGAAACGCCTCCGCCGGCACGAGCAGCATGTCGGTATCGCTGGCCGCCCGGGCGTTGGTCACCGCCACCCCGTCGCGGGCCAGCCCGCGTTCGCCGAAACTGTTGCGGCTGCCCAGTTGCGAGATTTGCGCGCCGGTCTCGTCGGTGATCTCGACCTCGCCCGACACGATCACATAGACCCCGCGACACGGCTCCCCGAGGGTATAGATCTTCTCGCCCGCGGCCTGTGTGACGACCTCCACCTGCCCGGCCAGGATGGCAAGCTCCGCATCGGTCAGGCTGTCATAGGGGTGCACATGGGCCAGAAAGCTCTGGATCTTCGTCAGGTCCTGCAAAATCGCTCACCGTTCATCTGGAAGGGGGCCTTTCGGACGACCACGCCCCGGCCTTGGAAAGGTCGGGACGCGGCAATGTTCAGGATGGGGACGGGGCAGGCACGGCCCGCTCCGTCCGGACAGATCAGTGATCGACGGCCGCGCCGGCACCCCTGGGGATGCGCACGCTTTCGACGAGATCCTGGATCTCCTGCGGCGGCTCTTCGGTGGCACGGCTCACCAGGATCGCCACGGCGAAGTTCAGCAGCGCGCCGATCGGCCCGAAATGGGTCGGCGGGATCCCGAACAGGTAGTTGGACGCCGTCGGCTCGAGGAAGTTGGTCCCCGGGACGAAGAAGATGCCCAGATACGTGAACAGGTAGGCACAGGTGCTGATCAGACCCACGAGCATGCCCCAGGTCGCACCGCTTGCGTTGATGCGCTTGGAGAAGATGCCCATCATCAGCGCCGGGAACAGCGTCGCGGCGGCCAGACCGAAGGCCAGCGCCACCACCTGGGCCGCAAAGCCCGGCGGATTGAGCCCCAGATAGGTCGCCACCACGATCGCACCGGCCATCGAGATCCGGGCCGCGAGCAGCTCGCCCTTCTCCGAGATGGACGGGTTGAACACGGTCTTGATCAGGTCGTGGCTGATCGCCGACGAGATGGCGAGCAGCAGGCCCGCCGCCGTCGACAGGGCGGCCGCGATACCGCCCGCCGCGATCAGGGCAATGACCCAGCCCGGCAGGTTGGCGATCTCCGGGTTGGCCAGAACCAGGATGTCCCGGTTGAAGTTGGTCAACTCGTTACCCTGCCAGCCAGCCGCCTCGGCGCGTTCCGTCATCGACGGGTTGGCGTCGTTGTAGTACTGGATCCGGCCGTCGCCGTTCTTGTCTTCCCAACCCAAAAGGCCGGTCTGCTGCCAGGTGTTCATCCAGGCATATTCCGGATCGTTCTGGATCATCTCGATGGTCACGGCTTCGCCCTGCGTGCCTTCCGGCCACATCAGGTCGGTGATGTTCAGCCGCGCCATCGCACCCACCGCAGGCGCCGTCAGATACAGCAGAGCGATGAAGACGAGGGTCCAACCGGCCGAGATGCGGGCATCCGCCACGCGCGGCACGGTGAAGAAGCGGATGATCACGTGCGGCAGACCCGCGGTCCCGATCATCAGCGACAGGGTGAACAGCGCCATCAGGAAGGGCGAGCTGCCCGTGGTGTAGGCGTTGAAGCCGAGATCCGTCAGCAGGCCGTCCAGGGTGACCAGAAGCGGCTCGCCCGCCCCGACCTGGCCCGGCGCCATGTTCGAGAACAGACCGAGCCCCGGGATCGGGTTGCCGGTCAGCTGCAGCGAGATGAAGATCGCCGGGATCGTGTAGGCGATGATCAGAACGACATATTGCGCCACCTGGGTGTAGGTGATGCCCTTCATGCCGCCGAGAACCGCGTAGACGAACACCACGCAGGACGCGGTGACCAGGCCCGTCGTGCTGCTCACTTCGAGAAAGCGCGAGAAGGCCACGCCTGCGCCGGTCATCTGGCCGATCACGTAGGTGGTCGAGATGACGATCAGGCAGATCACGCCGACGACGCGTGCCTTGGTCGAGTAGAACCGGTCCCCGATGAATTCCGGCACGGTGAACTTGCCGAACTTGCGCAGGTAAGGCGCCAGCAGCAGCGCCATCAGCACGTACCCGCCGGTCCAACCCATCAGGAAGCTGGAGTTGGAATAGCCCACGAAGGCGATCAGGCCCGCCATGGAGATGAAGGATGCCGCGGACATCCAGTCCGCCGCCGTGGCCATGCCGTTGACCACCGGGTTGACACCGCGTCCGGCGGCATAGAACTCCGAAGTCGATCCGGCGCGCGCCCAGATCGCGATACCGAAGTAGAGCGCGAACGACAGCCCCACGACGATAATGTTGAGTGTTGTCTGATCCATGTGTCCCTAAGCCTTTGTTATTCTTCGACGCCGAATTCTTTGTCGAGCTTGTTCATGCGCCATGCGTAGAAAAAGATCAGCGCGAGAAAGACGAGGATGGACCCCTGCTGTGCGAACCAGAAGCCCAGGTCGGTGCCCCCGATCGGGATGCCCGACAGAAGCGGCCGCAGCAGAATGGCAAAGCCATAGGACGCGACTGCCCATATGACGAGGCACCATGTGATGATGCGGATATTGGCTGCCCAATACGCGTTAGTTGAAGAATTATCCGCCATTGCGGTCACTCCCTTTTTCTAGATGCAAATCGCGTCTCTGCGGACCTGGGTCCCACGTCGCGCTATTGCGGTTGCTCCGTACTCCGGCGCCCCCTCTCCCAAGGGAGCGCCGATCCTCCTCAGGATGTCGCGGACCCGACAATTCCTGCCAGTTGCTCTGCGACTATCCCAATCTCTCCCATCGCGTCCACTTTCCTCAGCACGCCTTGTGCCTCGTAGTATCCGATCAGGGGGGCCGTCTGCACGTGATAGGCCTTGAGCCGCTCGCGCACCGTGTCGGCATTGTCGTCAGCCCGACGTGTCATATCCGTGCTGCCACACTTATCGCAAGTCCCTGATTTTGCGGGGACCTTGAAAGTATCATGGTAACCTTCGCCGCAGCCGCCACAGGTGAAGCGGCCGGAGATCCGGCCGACCATCGCCTCGTCGTCGACGACGAGCGCAATTGCCGCATCGATGCCCTGGCCCGCGTCGGACAGCAGCGCATCGAGCGCCTCTGCCTGGGCCGTGGTGCGCGGGAACCCGTCGAGGATCACACCGGCCTTCACGTCCCCCTCGGCCAGCCGATCCTTCAGGATCGCCAGAACGATCTCGTCGGACACCAGCGCCCCGGCTTCCATTACCGCCTTGGCTTCGCGCCCGGCCTCGGTGCCGGCCGCCACGGCTGCCCGCAGCAGATCACCGGTGCTGAGCTGGATCAGGCCGAACTTCTCTTCGAGCATTCGCGCCTGGGTACCCTTGCCGGCACCCGGCGGGCCCAGCAGGATCACGTTCACCGGCTTGGTCTGTGTCAGTGTCGCGCCATCCATGCCCCTCATCCTTTCTTGTTCATTCTGTTTTCGATGAGGTCTTCGACGACGGAGGGGTCTGCGAGGGTTGAGGTGTCGCCCAAGGCGCCGAAGTCGTCTTCGGCGATCTTGCGCAGAATGCGGCGCATGATCTTGCCCGACCGGGTTTTCGGCAGGCCGGGGGCCCACTGGATCAGGTCCGGGGCGGCGATCGGGCCGATCTCGGTGCGCACCCAGGTGCGCAGCTCCTTGCGCAGCTCCTCGGAGGGCTCCTCGCCATTCATCAGGGTGACGTAGCAATAGATGCCCTGGCCCTTGATGTCGTGCGGATAGCCCACGACCGCGGCCTCGGCGACCTTGGCATGGGCCACCAGCGCCGATTCCACCTCGGCTGTGCCCATCCGGTGGCCCGACACGTTGATCACGTCATCGACCCGCCCGGTGATCCAGTAATACCCGTCCGCGTCCCGGCGGCAGCCATCGCCCGAGAAGTAATACCCCTTGTAGTCCGAGAAATAGGTCTTCACGAACCGCTCGTGGTCGCCGTAGACCGTGCGCATCTGGCCCGGCCAGCTGTCCTTGAGGCACAGCACCCCCTCGCATTCGGTCTCGGTGATCTCGGCGCCCGAATGGGGGTCGAGCACCACCGGCTGCACCCCGAAGAACGGCAGGGTCGCCGAGCCCGGCTTGGTCGCGATCGCGCCGGGCAGCGGCGTCAGCAGGTGCCCGCCGGTCTCGGTCTGCCACCAGGTGTCGACGATCGGGCAGCGGCCCTTGCCGACCAGGTCGTTGTACCAGTTCCAGGCCTCGGGGTTGATCGGCTCGCCCACGGTGCCGAGGACGCGCAGGCTGCTCAGGTCGCATGTCTCGACGAATTCCGGCCCCTTGGCCATCAGCGCCCGGATCGCGGTGGGGGCGGTGTAGAACTGGGTGACCTTGTGCTTGTCGCAGACCTGCCAGAAGCGGGAGGCATCGGGGTAGGTCGGCACGCCCTCGAACATCACCGTGGTGCCGCCATTGGCCAGCGGCCCGTAGACGATATAGCTGTGCCCCGTCACCCAGCCCACATCCGCCGTGCACCAGTAGACATCGCCCTCATGCACGTCGAAGACGTATTTCTGGGTCATCGCCGCATAGAGCAGGTAGCCCCCCGAGGAATGCACCACCCCCTTGGGCTGGCCCGTGGAGCCCGAGGTATAGAGGATGAAGAGCGGATGCTCGGCCTCCACCTCGACCGGGTGCTGGACCTCGTCGGCCTCCAGCATCAGCTCGTGATAGTCGAAATCGCGCCCGTCCACCCAGGTGGTCTGCCCGCCGGTGCGCTTGACCACCAGCATCTTGACGTCGTCGCGGGTGTGCAAGAGCGCCGCGTCGGCGTTGGATTTCAGCGGCGTCTGGCGCCCGCCCCGGGGGGCATAGTCCGCGGTGATCAGCAGCCTGGCATCGGCCCCGTTGATCCGCGCCGAGAGGGCATCGGGCGAAAAGCCCGCGAAAACAATGGAATGGATCGCGCCGATCCGGGCACAGGCCAGCATCGCATAGGCCGCCTCGGGGATCATCGGCATGTAAAGGATCACCCGGTCGCCCTTGCGCACGCCGAGATCCTCCAGCACGTTGGACAGCTTGCAGACCTGCCGGTGCAACTCGCGATAGGTGATGTGCTGGGCAGGCTCGGCGGGATCGTCCGGCTCGAAAATGATCGCGGTCTGATCGCCCCGGGTCGCCAGATGCCGGTCGATGCAATTGGCCGCCACGTTCAGCGTGCCATCCTCGAACCAGCGCACATGCACGTCGTCATGGGCGAACGAGGTGTCCTTCACCTTCGTGTAGGGCTTGATCCAGTCCAAAGACCGCCCATGCTCCCCCCAAAACCCCTCAGGATCCGAAACCGACGCCGCATACATCTCAGAATACTTCGATGAATCGATATGGGCGTTCGCGGCGAACTCTTCCGATACCGCTTTGATGATCTCGCCCGATGCGATGGGTTTCTGTTCGGTCATCTGGATTTCCCCTCCTGAGACGTGACGTCAGACTTGCGCGGAAGGGGTAGCATGCTTTGTGAAGCTCACAACAACTTACTGTTTTCGGGGGATTTTTCTGTAAACAAATTCCTATTTTGCAAATAATGCTGTAAACTTATTAACCTCACGGTAATTTTTCCCGTAATTCAAGGGGTTTGGGCGAAATTGTGCTGGGGACCGAGATTTGCCGCCGGATTTCCAAATACGGCGCGTTGCCGCAGTTAGGGCTAACGCATCGGGCGCTTAAGTCGCACGTAACCATTACTGGGTAGTGGTCCGCGGGTCCGGCCACGCTGGTTCTCGATCAATTTGCCCTGCGACCAAAGTCTCAAGACCCGCGAATCTGTCAGCCTTGCGGACCTGTTTTCAGCTCCGCCACCAGCGGCGCGCAAGGCGCGCATGGGCGAGATCCCAGCCCTCCCCGGTGCGGTCCGGACGTCCGACGCGGTCGGAGACCACCAGGTTCGCATCCCCCACCGCAAGGATCAGCGCAGGCCCCGCCTCCACCGCCCGCGCCAGCAGCTCGGGCCGCTCGGCAGGCAGCGCCCAGCGCCCGGCGACGGGGGTCGTGCCCCCGGGACCGCGCAGGGCGATGCGGAGCGTCCAGTCCAGGGTGGCGCGCATCGGCCCGCGCCGCACCCGCAGATGGGCGGGCGTACCCGGACCCGCCAAAGCCGGGGCCAGGCCCAGACCGCGCAGCTGCCCGGCCAGGGCACCGACCACGCGCGCCCCTTCGGCGCCCAGATCCGGGTCCATGGCAAGATGCAGGGGGCGGCCCGCAAACCGGGCCAGCTCGGCCCGGGCGGCCTCGGGATCGCCCGTATGGGCCAGCGCCGGGCGCAGCCCCTCCGCACGGGCCAGCGCGCCGCGGTCGAGCCCGGCGCGCAGCCCGCGCAGCAGGGCGGTTTGCGCCATGGGGGATCCGGCCGGACCCGCGGTCAGCTCGATATACTCCGTCGCCGGCAGGGCCAGCACCTCCAGCCCCCTTGCCCGGGCGAGCCGCGCCAGCTGCGCTTGGGGCAGCCGGTCGATCACGTCCACCCGCCCCTCCAGCAGCGCGCGCGCACGGTGATCCGCGTCGGGCAGGGCCAGCACCTCCACCGTGTCGAACCAGTTGCCCGCCTCCTCGCCAGACGGCCCGCCCACGCGCTCCGCCAACAGGCGGTCGCCATCGAGGCTGACCAGCCGGTAAGGACCGGTGCCGACCCCCTGGGCGAAGGCGTCGGCCAGCCCCGCGGCAGGGCCGATCAGCAGCACGGGATCGCTCAGCAGGTAAGGGAAATCCGCGTTCGGCGCATGCAGCGCGAAGCGGATCCGATGGGGCGAGAGCGCCTCCATCCGCGCCACCAGCGCCCGCAGGCCGAAGCCCGGCGCGCCCGGCGCCAGATGCAGGTCGAGCGAGGCGATCACGTCCTCGGCCACCAGCCCCGGGCCGTGATGGAACCGCGCCTCCGGATCCAGATCGACGGTCCAGACCGCCCCGCCGCGGCTGGGAACCCAGGCGGTGGCGAGACTGCCCTGCAGCAGGCCGTCCGGCGCGATCTCGGTCAGCGTATCGAAGAGCAGGCCCGCCCCGGTCAGGCTCTGGAACAGGCCGAAGCCCGCCTGCGGGGTCCAGCGATGGCCGCCCGGCCGCCCGCTCAGCCCCACGCGCAACCGCCCGCCGCTGCGCGCCCCCGCGGCCACCGGCATCCCGCCGGCGGCAAAAAGCGCCGCGGCAAGACCGGTTTTCAGCAGTTTGCGTCGGGTTGCGGTGTCCATAGGGGCTCGCGGCTCTGGCTGTGTCACTCCAAGGATATAGGGCATTTCTGCCCGGCGCGACAGGTCAGTTGGACGGGCGCCGTCCATAGCGCAGCCGGTCCATCACCCGCACCAGCTCGGCGCTGATGCCGGATTCCGACAAGGCGTGCCCGGCAAGCGGGATCATCCGCAGGTCGGTCTGCGGCAGCGCCTCGGCGATCTGCCAGGCGCCCGCGGGCGGGCAGATCATGTCGAAGCGCCCCTGCACGATGGTAATCGGCACATCCGCAAGCCGGGGCAGGTCGCGCAGGATCTGGCCATCCTCGTCGAGGAACCCCTTGTTGAGGAAATAATGGTTCTCCAGCCGGGCGAAGGCGCGGGCGTATTCTGCCGGGCTCTCGCCGGTCAGCCCCTCGGAATGGATCGAGGCCAGCGCGTTTTCCCAGGCCGACCAGGCGCGGGCATAGCGGGTCTCTTCCATCATGTTACCGCTGAAAAGCCGTTTGTTATAGGCCGCGATCAGGTCGCCGCGCTCTTCCTCGGGGATCAGGTTGACGAAGCGTTTCCACACATCGGGCCAGAACTGCGCCGCGCCGCCGCCATAGAACCAGTCGAGCTCGGCGTCGGTCATCAGGAAAACGCCCCGCAAAATCAAGTGGGTAACGCGGTCGGGATGGGTCTGTCCGTAGATCAGCGCGAGGGTCGCGCCCCAGCTGCCGCCGAACACGTCCCAGGCGTCGATCTCCAGGGTGGTGCGAATCGCCTCGATGTCGTCCACGAGGTCCCAGGTGGTGTTCTGCTCCACCGAGGCATGGGGGCGGGAGCGGCCGCAGCCACGCTGGTCGAAGAGCACGATCCGGTAGGTATCGGGGTCGAAATAGCGCCGCATGGCCGGGCTGCAGCCGCCGCCGGGGCCGCCATGCAGGACCACCACGGGGATGCCTTGCGGATTGCCGCATTGCTCCACATAGATCCGGTGCCCGCCGGAGACCGGCAGCACGCGCTGGTCGTAGGGATCGAGCGGCGGGTAGAGATACTCCGCTGCGTGTTTTTGGCTCGCCGCTCGTGTCATCGCTGCTCTATATAGTGCTGAGATCCACCCACCCCATCCTTCGCAAGTTGCATCAGAGAAGTCCATGACAACCAACACGCAGACCGTCGATACTTCGGAACTGGCCAAGTTCGAGGCCATGGCCGCCGAATGGTGGGACCCGATGGGCAAGTTTCGCCCACTGCACCTGATGAACCCGGTACGGCTGGACTACATCACCCGGCAGATCGCGGCGGAGTATGGGCGCGACCTGAAATCACCCAATCCGTTCAAGGGCTTGCGCATTCTCGACATCGGCTGCGGCGGGGGGCTTCTGGCCGAGCCCATGGCGCGGCTGGGGGCCACGGTGGTGGGCGCGGATGCGGCCGAGGGCAACCTGCCCGTCGCACGGCTGCATGCGGAGAAATCCGGGCTGGAGATCGATTACCGCCACACCACGGCGGAGGCGCTGGTCGCCGCCGGGGAGCAGTTCGATTCGGTGCTGAACATGGAGGTGGTGGAGCATGTGGCCGACCCGCTGGCCTACCTGACCGCGTGCAAGGACCTGCTGAAGCCCGGCGGGATCATGCTGTGCTCGACCCTGAACCGGAACCCCAAGAGTTTCGCCATGGCGATCGTGGGGGCCGAATACGTGCTGAAATGGCTGCCCAAGGGGACCCATGACTGGCGCAAGTTCCTGACCCCCGACGAGCTGACGAAGCTCTTGGAACAGGCGGGGCTGGAGCCGGTGGACAAGAAGGGCATGGTGTTCAACCCACTGTCGCAGCAATGGTCCCTGTCGGACCGGGACCTGAGCGTGAACTACGTCACCGCCTCGATCCGGCCCGCCTAACCCCATAAAATTTCGGTGTAAACCCCGCGTCGGATCGGCGTCGGCCCACTGTCGGACAAGTGTCGGGCAAGTGTATGGCACCTCCGCACGGTGGTGCGGCGCCCCACGCAACGGCAAGGGCCGCGACCCCGCCCGTGCGGGCGGGCGGGGTCGCGCGCGCCGGGGCTCAGTCGAGGCCCATGCAGGACGCGTAGAAGGTCGTGGTCGCGGGCCAGTCGGAGAAGATGCCTTCGACGCCCACATCCTGGGCCAGCACGTCGATCAACTCGTAGACCACGCCGTCGCTGTCGGTCACGTCGGCGATGGACTGGTAGTACCAGCCGCCCCCGGTGGCCAGCGGGCCGGAGCGTTCGACCGTCCAGGTGATGATGTTCAGCCCCGCCGCCTGCGCCTGCACCGCCAGTTCGGAGGGCACGATGGCCCCGTCGCGGGTGGTCACCAGCATCCAGGTGGGCGGCGCGATGTAGTTCACGCCCATCGCCTTCAGCTCTGCCATGGTGTTGGGCCAGGTGGCCGGGTCCATGGGGGAGTAGCCGTCGATATTGTACTCGTCCATCAGGTAGACGGCCTGCGCGCCGAACTCCGGCTCCGCCGAGATCCAGTAGAGCACGTCGTCGAGGTTGAAGCTCTGCAACCAGACATCCGAGGCCGGGATGCCGGCGGCCTTGTACTCGTCCACCAGCTTCTGGGCGTAGTCCTCCTGGGTGAAGCCGTTGAAGGGCATCTCGACCGAGGGGCTTTTCAGCTCGGGCGTGAATTTCGCGCCGAGGGATTTGAACAGTTCGATCGACTCCGCATGGGTCATGATGCCCGTGGGCTCGCCCGCATAGAGATCCGTGCGCCAGCCCGCGGTGCCGTCGAGATAGGCCTCGACGCTGGTGGCGGCGCGGTTGGCGGCGTCCATTTTCGGCACCAGCGTGCGGTACTCGGCCAGCGTAATCTCGGAGGTGCGGCACTCGGCAGTGGCGTTCTGGTCGCCGGAGGCGGGGGTGAACGGGGTCACGCAGGTCTCGGCCAGGGGTGTGGCGAGGATGTTGGTCGTGGTGTGCAGGTCGTTCTGGGCGTGGCGGCAGACCAGTTCCAGATCCTTGGTGAAGGTCACGTCGCATTCCAGGATGCCCGCCCCCATGCGCGCGGCGGCGAGGTTCGACGCCACCGTGTGTTCGGGAAATTGCAGGGGCGCGCCCCGATGGCCGATGGAGAAAAGCGTGCGCTTGGGTTCCTGCCCCATGCAGGACATGAGTTTTTCCTTGAGCGGGCCGTCCTCCATCCGGTCGACGAGGTAGAAGGGGCGCGGGCCCAGCTCGATCACGTCGGCGGTCTGGGCCAGGGCCGGTGCGGCGGCCAGGCCGGTGGCAAGCAGTGTCAGGATATGTCGCATGGTCTCCCCCATTTATGCGTCTCAGGCCCCCGTGTGCCCGGGGGTCCGTGACGACAGTATGAAGGTTTGTTGAACCTTAGGCGACAGTCGCGTTAGTTGCCGTAGCTTTGCTTCTGGCTGTCGAACAGCTGGGCATAGAGCCCGTTTTTGGCGAGCAGTTCCGCATGGGTGCCCTGTTCGACCAGCGCGCCGGTTTCCAGCACGTAGATCCGGTCGGCGTCGATCACCGATGACAGCCGATGCGCGACCATGATGGTGGTCTTGCCCCGGGCGAGCCGTCCGAGGGCGCGCTTGACCTTGTCCTCGGTTTTCTGGTCGAGGGCGGAGGTCGCCTCGTCCAGCAGGATGATCGGGGCGTCGCGCAGGAAGGCGCGGGCGATGGCGATGCGCTGCTTCTGGCCGCCGGAGAGCTGCGCGCCCTTGGGGCCGACCGGCAGGTCGCCGCGCTCGGCGATGACATCGGCAAGTTCGGCGGCCTCGGCGGCGGCGCGGACCTCGGCATCGGTGGCGTCGGGGTTCACGTAGCGGATGTTGTCGAGGATCGAGCTGTTGAAGATCACGATGTCCTGGGCGACCACGGAGAACGCCTGCCGCAGGTCGGAGATGCGGATCTTGTTCACGGGGATGTCGCCGATGCGAACCGTGCCGCCGATCGGGTCGTAGAGGCGGCCCAGCAGGCTGAGGATCGTGGTCTTGCCCGAGCCGGTGGGCCCGACGATGGCGGTGACCTGCCCGCCGCCGAAGGTGAGCGACAGGTCGCGGAAGAGCGGGCGGTCGGGCTCGTAGCCGAAGGTCACGTTGTCGAGGGTCAGGTCCGCGCCGGTGTCGAATTCGGACACCGCGTCGGGGGCATCCACGATGCCCGCGCGTTCGTCATAGAGCCCGCGCACGAGGCGCAGTTGCACCAATGCCCCCTGGAGCGAGACGACGAATTGCGCGATGCGGCGGCCCGGGTCGAAAATCAGCACCAGCCCGATCAGGAAGGCGATGATCGCGGCCCCGTCCACGTCGAAGGCGGGGCTGATCACCATGTAGCCGCCGCCGCCGATCACCAGCATGTAGACAAAGGCCGCGGCGAAATCGATGCAGGGCAGGATCACCGCTTGGGCGGCGTTGCGGCGGATGGTCAGGCGGCGCAGGCGGCTGGTGGATTTGACCAGCCGGTCCTCTTCAACCTCTTCCTGACCCGCGATCTTGACCGTGCGCATGCCGGACATGGTCTCGTCGATGGTCGAGATGTAGTCGCGCAT
Organism: Dinoroseobacter shibae DFL 12 = DSM 16493; assembly: GCF_000018145.1. NCBI lineage: Bacteria > Pseudomonadati > Pseudomonadota > Alphaproteobacteria > Rhodobacterales > Roseobacteraceae > Dinoroseobacter > Dinoroseobacter shibae. Next base: position 3,730,620 of record NC_009952.1, on the reverse strand, counting down.
GGCGTTCTCGGTCTGGGCCTGGACCAGTTTCACCTTTCGCGACACCAGCTGCATGGTCAGGATGATCACCGGGAAGACGATGGCCGCGCTCGCGAAGAGCAGGGGCTGCTGGTAGGCGAGATAGATCGACACGATCACCACGGTGGCGATGTCGCGCCCGGCCTTCACCGTGGTCTGGCCGACGAAATTGCCCAGACCTTCGACCTGGCCCACGAGTTTCTGGATCATGGCGGCGGGGGGCGTGTGTTCGAAAAAGGCGAGATCCAGTTCCATCAGGTGGTGGATCAGCTCCCGGCGGAGCTTGGCCACCGCATCGGCGGCGATCCAGACGCTGACCCGGGGGATCAGGTAGCTCATCACGCCGCGAAACGCGAAGACGCCGAACACCGCGGCACAGATCACCACCAGATCGCGCAGGGTGCCGCTGTCGAAGATGACGCGCAGGCCGCTTTCGGTCAGGCGGAGGAACTGCTGGTAGACGAAGCCCTGGGCGATGACCATACCGAAGACCACGATCAGCCAGGGCAGCTTCTCGCGCAGGTAGCCGCGCCAGAACCAGGCGATGTTGGCCTTGTCCTCGGGGGTGAACATCGGCTCGCGCCGGGGCTTGTCCGCGGGGGCAGGAGACTGGGTGTCGGGCGCTGTCATGGCCTGTCGGCTATCGCGAAGGGGGGCGGGTCTGTCAAGGCGGGGGGGATCGGTGGCCGGGGGTCACCGGCTGCCGCGCGGGTCGCCGAAACGAGAACGCCCGGCAGTGCCGGGCGTTCGGTGATCAAGATATCGTGCCGATCACTCGGAGAGCGACTTGATATAGGCATACAGGTTCACGGCATCCTCTTCCTTGCGGACGCGGAAGCTCATCTTGCCGCGCTCACCGGTGCCGGTGACTTCCTGCATGTAGCCGGTCGGGTCCTGCAGATAGGCGACGAAGGTGGCCTCGTCATAGACCACGCCCTGCTCGTTCGCTGCGAGCAGCAGATCGCTGTAGCGGAAGTCTTCGACCGAGCCGGCGGTGCGGCCGGAAACGCCGTAAAGGTTCGGGCCGGTCTTGGCCGCGCGCCCGGCAAGGGTGTTGCCATCGGCATCCTGCACGACATGGCAGGACTGGCACTGGCGGAAAGCCTTCTCGCCCTCGGCGGCATCGCCGGTGGCCGCGAGGTCATCGGCGAGCACCGGTGCGGACATCGACGTCAGCATCAACGTGGCGGCGGCTACGATAGTCAGTTTCATGTTTCCCTCCCAGGGGGCTGGTTAAACCGTGTTGGGGTAATACGCCCGAAACGGGAGGAAAGTTCAACCGGACTTTGGACCTATGGGCGGCGGCGTTACGCCACCGCCTGGGAGATCGCGCATTGCTTCCACAAAACCTCCAGCGCGGAGACCAGGTGGCGCAGGTCGTCCACCGAATGATTCGGCGAGGGCGTGAAGCGCAGACGCTCGGTCCCCTTGGGCACGGTGGGGTAATTGATCGGCTGCACGTAGATGCCGAACTCGTCCATCAGGTAATCCGACAGCATCCGGCATTTCACCGGGTCCTTGATCATCACCGGGATGATGTGGCTCGGGTTGTCGATATGCGGGATGCCGGCGCGGTCGAGCATCTGGCGCAGCTGGGCGACGCGGACCTTTTGCAGGTCGCGCTCGGCGCTGCTTTCCTTCAGGTGCCGGATCGAGGTTTGCGCCGCGGCCGCGACCGCCGGGGGCAGGGCGGTGGTGAAGATGAAGCCCGACGCGAAGGAGCGGATGAAGTCGCAGAGTGTCTTGCTGCCGGTGATGTAGCCACCGACCACGCCGAAAGCCTTGCCCAGCGTGCCCTCGATCAGGGTGACGCGGTCCATCACGCCGTCCCGTTCGGCGATGCCCGCCCCGCGGGGGCCGTACATGCCCACGGCGTGCACCTCGTCGAGATAGGTCATGGCGCCGTATTTCTCGGCCACGTCGCAGATCTCGGCGATGGGCGCGATGTCGCCATCCATGGAATAGACGCTCTCGAACGCGACGATCTTGGGGCAGTTGGCGGGCAGGGCCGCGAGCTTGGCCTCGAGATCGGCGGGGTCGTTGTGTTTCCAGATGACGACCTTGGCGCGGGAGTGGCGCATGCCTTCGATCATCGAGGCGTGGTTGAGTTCATCGGAGAGAATCACGCAGTCGCGCAGCCGGGCGCCGAGGGTGCTGAGCGCGGCCCAGTTCGACACGTAGCCGGAGGTGAACAGCAGCGCGTCTTCCTTGCCGTGCAGATCCGCCAACTCGTCTTCGAGGAGCCGGTGATGGTGGTTCGTGCCGGAGATGTTGCGGGTGCCGCCCGCGCCCGCGCCGCACTGGCCGATCACCTCTTGCATGCGTTCCACCACCTTGGGGTGCTGGCCCATGCCGAGATAGTCGTTCGAGCACCAAACGGTGATCTGTCGCTTGCCGTCTTCGCCATGGCACTGCGCCTTGGGGTGTTGGCCGCATTCGCGCTCGAGCTCTGCGAAAATGCGATAATTGCCTTCCTCTTTCAGCTGGTTCAGCTGGGTGGCAAAAAGGGCGTCAAAGTCCATGGGCGTCCTCACTCCGTCTTATCCGAAAATCTTACAAGTTAGACAGTTTGAGTGTCAATTAAAACTTACACCTTCCTGAACCTCATGGCGCACAGAAGGGGGGTGGGCAGCGCCGACGCGCCGCCCTGCCATGTGCTGGCAGGAGGAGAGATCGGGATTCAGAGGGATCGATTCGAAAGGCAGGCCGCGGGGGCCCGCGGTGTCAGCCCTGCTTTTCCTTGGCGGGCATGTCCTTGGCGGGCATCAGCCAGCGCCAGAGCTTTTCATCCGGCAGGGGCACGACCATCAGCCAGTGTTCCAGGAGCGCCAGCGCGGTGAACACGGCCAGCAAGGTGAACCCGACGGTCGCGGCCGCGGTTTCGGCGGCATAGAGCCGCTCGAACCAGCAGGTCATGGCGAAGGTCAGCGCCGTGACGGAATAGGGAAAGAGCCAGTTGATCGGCCGGATGCGAAAATGGCTCGGCAGATGCGACAGGGGGGTGGGCAGAAACTCGGTATTGATCTTCCTGACGCCGAGGAAAAGGTTCAGCTTGGCGCTGATCCGGGCGATGAAGAGGACCGAGAAGGTCCAGAAGCCGAACTTGTTGTCGGCCCCCCAGGCCGTGATTCCCATCACGATGAGCACGGTCAGCAGCAGCATCTCGTGATAGGCGATGGTGCCCCAGGCGCGGAAGAAACGCTCGAACTCGGAACAGCCCTCGGGGCAGTCGTAGGAATTCGGACCGGTGATGATGCCGGCGAGAAAGGCATGCTCGATCCAGCCCCAGACCAGCAGCGCCGAGGCGAAGGCGATCCAGACGCCGGGCACGGTGGCCTCGGTCAGCGAGGCCGAGAAGCCGTAGACCCCGAGCAGGCCGAAAGGCGCGGTCAGGATCACCGACCGCAGGTGGGCGCGGGGCCCCCGGCGGTCGGCGTGTTTCACGATGCACAGGATCGCCCCGGTGGCGAACCACCAGATGAACATGGCGCAAAGCGCGATGATCCAGGGCGAGCTGAACATCAGTAGGCGGGCTCCAGCCGGGTGTCGGTCGGCACGTCATGCTTGTGCGCCGGGATCGTGTAGAGCGCGACGAAGGCCATCGCGGCCCGCGTCCCTGCGGAGGCCTTGCCGATCAGGCCGCCGAGGCCGCCCTTGGCCTTGGCCGCCGCCATGTCGCGGGAGGCCTTTTCCATCCGCTTGAGGTTCGGCATCCAGCGCGGATGGTCGATATCCAGCGTGATCGGGTAGATCTGCTTGGAGATCTCGGAGGTCTTCTTGAAAACCTCCTGGCCGTACCAGTCGGTATCCACGCCCAGCGCCTTGTGGAAGGCGGGCCGCTGGTGGTCGCGCACATACATGGTCGAGTAGACCGCCGTGAGGAAGAACTTGATCCAGAGCACGTTGCGCCCGGTGGTCAGTTTCGGGTCGCTCTTCATCAGCAGGGCGAAGGCCTCGCCATGGCGGAACTCGTCATTGCACCACTCTTCGAACCATTTGAAGATCGGGTGGAAGCGGTGCTCCGGGTGGGCTTGGAGGTGGCGGAAGATCGTGATGTAGCGCGCATAGCCGATCTTTTCGCTGAGGTAGGTCGCATAGTAGATGAACTTCGGGCGGAAGTAGGTGTATTTCTTCTGCTGGGTCAGAAAGCCGAGGTTCACCGCGATGCCCGCCTCGCGCAGGGCGTCGTTGATGAAGCCCGCATGCCGCGCCTCGTCCCGGGCCATGAGCTGGAACAGCTGGGTGATGTCCTTGTTGGAGCCGCGGCGCTTCATTTCCTTGTAGAGCACGCAGCCCGAGAACTCGGCGGTGCAGGAGGAAATCAGGAAGTCGATGAATTCCTTGCGCAATTCCGGATCCATCCCGTCCCAATCGACATGGTCCCAGTCCTCGTTTTTCTTGAAATGGCCCTTGTTGGGGTCGGATTCCATCTCGGCGATGAGCGGATCCCACTCGTCGCGGATGCTCTCGACCGAGATGGCGTCCATCTCGTCGAAATCGGTGGTGTAGAAGCGCGGGGTCAGGAGCGTGTCCTGCATCGCCACTTCGGTCGCCTTCTCGGAGGTCATCCCCTCTTCGGCGACACCGTGATTGGAAACGGAAGACGTGGCGCCGTTCAGGGTTGCTGGGGTCTGGACGTTCATAGCGTGACCTCCTCGGAGAATGAAAATTCGCAAAGTTCGATGAATTCGAGATCGCCGGTCATCCGGGTCCAGAGACGCTCCAGGCCACTGGCGCGGGTGATGACGGCTATGCGGTCCTCGGAGACCACTTCACCGTAGGGGGCCATGATTTCGGCCCCTTGCACCAGCACTTCGTCGCCGGGATAGACAACGGCGCCGTTATTGAACTTCACGTGGGCGGACAGCTCTTCGAACCGGTGGCTGATGCTCACGGTGCACGGAGCGGTTTCGCGTGTCTTGGTGAAAAATCCCATGTCTCAGCCCTCCTGGATCGGGGTGTAGAGCAGCCGCTCGAACGCGGCGGTGTTGTCCATGCCGAAGCCGATCAGCTTGGCTTCCCAGCCGGTGGCCGGGTCGATCAGTGCGAGATGGCCGTCCTCGTAGCGCACGAGGCGCACGGGCGCGCTGTCGACGACGCCGACTTTCATGCGCTCGCGGGACAGGGCCCGGGTCATGCCGGCGATGAAGCCGCCTTCCTCGGGCGACAGGTCCGCCACCAGGCGGCCTTCGCCGTCCAGAACGCGGGCCGCGCCGTTCATCTCGCCAAAGATCTGGATCATGCGCTCTTCCACGATCGGCTGATCGGGGAACTTTGCCTCCAGGGGTCGGTCGGTGATGCGTGCATAGGCCACGAGGACCAGGCAGGCGACCACCAGAAAGAGCATGGCGCGCAGCAGGAGGGTCGGAATCATCTCCTTGTCGCGGCGCGCGAGCTCATGGGTTGCGGGGTCGTTCATCGGACAGGGATCCTTATTCTGCGGGCATGGGCACCGCGCCGGATGCGGTCTGCGCATCCACGGTGGCCTTGCCGGTTTCGGGCTGGGCTTGGGTCTTGGCGCGGAACACCGCGCTTTCGGCGGCCTCTGCGATGATCTCGGCCACCTTGGCCGCATCGGGGATGCAGCGCAGGGCAGGCTCGGGGTCGCGGATGTGCCAGGGGCGGATATGGGGCCAGCAGTTGAGGTAGCTCATGCGCGTGTCGCCCGTGAGCTTGAGCGCGATGGTCCCCGTGCCGGACTTGCGCAGGTCAAGGTCGGCCGACCCGATCCAGCGGTAGGGGAAGTTGTAGGTGATCGTGAGCGCCGCCCCGATCCGCATGGCGATGCGGCGGTTGGTGACCGTGTAGATCGTGGTCACCGCCTGGGTCCAGGCGATCGCGGTAAGGATACCGCAGACGATCAGGCCGAGGATCAGGAAGGGGATCATCCCTTTCAGGCTGGTCAGGGTGTCGTGCTGCGCCATCAACGCCACCGAGCGCCAGGCCCCGAGGAACACGAAGTACCCCATGACCCATTTCAGCGCCAGGCTCTCCTTGGCGAGGGCCCACCAGTTCGGTTTGCCCTGCCACAGGATGGTTTCGCCCTCGGGGGGCAGTTCAGGGAGCCCTTCGACAGGCTCGAAATGGAAATCGTCGTGATGGTCTGACATCGCGAAAGGCTCCCGTGTTTGTCGTTACAATTGCGGCTCAAGGCGGGACTCGTCGGCATAAAGGGTGCCGCCCGCGTAGTAGGCCATGATCTTGTCTTCCTCGAGCAGGGTGACCTGGTTCGGGGACTTGGTTTTCGGCACGTTCTTGAAGTGCTTGCCGTAGATCGAGCGGACCTTCACCCGGTCGGACTTGATCCGCACCATTTCACGCTGCACGAGCCGCTTGCCGTCGCCCCATTCGGGGTCGAGCTCGATCTCGAGGTAGCGGACGAGCTGCTCGGCTTCGTCGATCCACATGTCGGAGACCAGGCCGACGATCTCGCCGTCCCCCGCCATGACCGGCAGGCCGCGCGGGTCGGTCCCGGCGGACACGCCGAAGCCTTCGGCGGCCGACATGGGCACGATCTTGGGGTGACCGTGGGCGTCCAGTTCCGGCACGTCGCGCCGCTTGGACCAGCTGGCCGGGCCCACCCCGTCGAGCATGGGATCGCCCGTGGGTTCCATCGGGAAGCCGTTGCCATGGGCCGTCTTGCGCAGGGCGAGATTGTCGCGCCGCTGCACGTCTTCGCCCGGCAGTGTCAGCTCGCCACGGCCATGTTGCAGCTTGAAGGTTTTCTCCTTCGGGAGCGGGAACGGCCCCTGGTTGGCGGCGGTGTTGCCGTCGTCATCCTCGAGGGGGTAGCCCTCGCGCATGTTCTCGGTCTGCAGATAGTAGATCAGCAGCGCGAAGAAGCCGTAGAACAGCCAGAGCGAGAGGCTGGCGAGGTCGAAATTGCCGAAGAATGTCTCTTCCATGGAGGTATCCTTTCGTATCCGGCGTCAGGTCGGGAAATCGGCGAGCCCGATCTTGCCGGTCTCCCCTGTTGCATGGTCGTTACGGGTCAGCGCATGGGCCCGCACGAGCGGCCCCAGGGCGATGAGGGTGATGAAGATCAGGGCGATCTCCAGGTGGTAGACCACGGAGTAGCCCGTGGAGGGATCGTTGAGCGCTTCGCCCCAGGCGCCGGTGGACACGGCGGCATTCACCACGTCGCGGATCGTGCCGCCCAGGGCCACGCCCACACCGACCGCGGTGGCCTGTGCCGCGCCCCAGGCGCCCAGCGCCAGGCCGCGCCCGGCCAGCCCGTCCGCCGGCATGGTCATGGCCGCGGTCAGGGTCGCGACGGAGAAGAGCCCGCCGCCGAGGCCGATCAGGCCCGCCCCGACGAAGAACAGCTCGTTGGAGCCCATGGGGGCCGCGAAGATCACCGCCGAGAAGGCCGCCAGACCGATCAGCAGCCCGCGTCCGCACATCCGGAACGGGTTGATGTCGTCCTTGAGCCAGCGCGCGGCCATAGCAAAGCCGATCAGCGCGCCCGCCGCCCACATCGCGGTCAGGAAGGTGGTGGCCGAGACCGACAGGCCGAGGATCTCGCCGCCGTACGGTTCCAGCAGGACGTCCTGCATGTTGAAGCCGAGCGTGCCGAGGAACACCACGACCAGCAAACGGCCCGCCTGCCCGCCCGCGGCGAAGTCGTCCCAGGCCGCGCGGAAGGAGGGGCGCGGCGCGGCGCGTTCCTCGGCGGTCGTCGGGAAGACGATCTCCTGTTTCCAGAGCGCGATCAGGTTCAGGATCAGGGTCGCGCCCGCGGTGGCCTGCACCACCTGGATCAGGCGAATGCCGCTGAAATCGCGCAGCAGCCAGCCGATGATCACGGCCGAGACGCCCATGCCCAGAAGGAACATCACGTAGAGCAGCGCCACCACCCGCGGCCGGGTTTCGTCCGTGGCCCGGTCCGAGGCGAGCGCGAGCCCCGCGGTCTGTGTCATGTGCAGCCCCAGCCCCGTCATCAGGAAGGCCAGCGCCGCCAGCACCTCGCCGGCGAAGGGGATGTCGATATAGACGTCCCCGCCCAGCACCAGCAAGCAGGACGGCATGATCGCCAGCCCGCCGAACTGCCACAGGGTGCCGAACCACATGTAGGGCACACGCTTCCACCCGATGGCGGATTTGTGGGTGTCGGAGCGGAACCCGAGGAGCGCCCGGAAGGGGGCGACGAGGACCGGGATGGCGATCATCAGCGCCACCAGCATGGCCGGCACGCTGAGTTCCACGATCATCACCCGGTTCAGGGTGCCCAGCAGCATGACCGTGGCCATGCCGACCGAGACCTGGAACAGGCTCAGGCGCAACAGCTGGCCCAAGGGCAGCTGGTCGCTGGCCGCGTCTGCAAAGGGCAGAAACTGGCTGGCGAGACGCTTGGTCTGGGCCTTGGTGAAGATCATGCCCGGTACTCCAGACAGGTGGAAATGTAGAAGCCGGAGGTCACACGCTCGACTTCGCGGATGGCCCCGCGGGCGCCCGTCTCGGCGGCGGCCTTCGACAGCCGCGCGGGCGCATGGGGGATCATGGTCGGGGACCGGTCGCCGCGCGGGAAGAGCTTGCCCACCCCCCAGAAGGTCATCAGGAACGGGGTGCGGGGGGCGACGGTGAAGATCACCGAGCCGCGCACCCGGGGGCAGAACTTCGCCAGCGAGGCACCGATATCCTGTGCTTCGTAGTAGATCAGACTGTCCATCGCCACGACATGATCGAAATCACCCAAGGAGGGATTGTGCATGTCTCCGGAGGTAAAGGTGACCTGGCCGCGATGGGCATCCGGGAGGCGCTTTTCAGCGATCTCCACCAGGCTCGGCGAGATGTCGATGGCCACGACGTCCGCCCCGCGGGCGGCCAGTTCGGCGGTCATCTGCCCCGCGCCGCAGCCCGCATCCAGCACGCGCTTGCCCGACAGGTCCGCGGGCATCTGCGCCAGCATGATGTCGCGCATCCGGTCCCGGCCCGCGCGCACGGTGGCGCGCACCTTCGACACGGGCGCGTCCGATGTCAGACGCTCCCATGTCTTGGTGGCGGTGCGGTCGAAATAGTCCTCGACGCGCGTCAGGGTCTGGTCGTAGGCGGGCATTACCGGGCTCTCCGCAGGGGGTGCCGAGGGGTCACGAGGGTCGTCATCAGTCGAATCCGAGCAGCTCGAAGATTTCACGGTCGGGCAGCGGCGCAGGCGCCAGGGGCTCCGTGCCGTTCCACAGGGTCTCGGCCAGGCGGATGTATTCCTTGCGGACCTGCACCACGTCCTCGGCATCTTCCATTTCGAACAGGGTCTTCTTCTTGAGCCGCGAGCGGCGGATCGCATCCAGGTCGGGCATGTGCGCGATCCGATTGAAGCCCACGGTCTTGCAATACCGGTCGACCTCGTCGGTCTCGCGGGAGCGGTTGGCGACGCAGCCCGCCAGCCGCACGGAGTAGTTCTTGGACTTGGCCTGCACCGCGGCAATGATGCGGTTCATCGCATAGATGCTGTCGAAATCATTCGCAGTGACGATCAGTGCCCGGTCCGCATGTTGCAGGGGCGCCGCGAACCCGCCGCAGACCACGTCACCAAGCACGTCGAAGATCACCACATCGGTGTCTTCCAGCAGGTGGTGCTGCTTCAGCAGCTTCACCGTTTGCCCCACCACGTACCCGCCGCAGCCGGTGCCGGCGGGCGGCCCGCCGGCCTCGACGCATTTCACGCCGTTGAACCCTTCGAAGACGAAGTCTTCGGGGCGCAGTTCCTCTGCGTGGAAATCCACCTCCTTGAGGATGTCGATCACCGTGGGAACCAGGCTCCCTGTCAGGGTGAAGGTGCTGTCATGCTTGGGGTCGCAGCCGATCTGCAACACGCGCTTGCCCAGCTTGGAGAAGGCGGCCGACAGGTTCGAGCTGGTCGTGGACTTGCCGATCCCGCCCTTGCCGTAGACCGAGAACACCTTGGCGCCTTCGATCTTCATCGAGTCGTCCTGATGCACTTGCACCGATCCTTCGCCGTCCTCGCCCTTGAGAACCGGGGGGGCTGTATCCAGTGGGCTCATGTCATCATCCCTTTCAGTTGCGGCCTCATGGTCATTCCGCCGCGATTGTGATGCCTTCGAGGGCATCCTCGATTTCGTCTGCTGCGTCTTGAAGGGCGGCCAGCGTGTCTGCGTCCGGCTGCCAGTAGTCCCGTTCGAACGCCTCGATCAGGCGGTTCGCCATGCGCGCGCTGGCCTGGGGGTTCAGGTCCGCCAGCCGTTTGCGCATCTCGTCGTCCAGCACGAAGGTCTCGCTCAGGCGCTGGTAGACCCAGGGCTCGACCTGGCCGGTGGTGGCCGACCAGCCCATGGTGTTGGTCACCTGGGCCTCGATCTGGCGCACGCCTTCGTGGCCGTGCTTGAGCATGCTTTCGAACCATTTGGGGTTCAGGGACCGCGACCGGGTTTCCAGCGCGACCTGTTCCTTGAGGGTGCGCACCTTGGCGGAGCCGCGGGTCTGGTCGCCGATATAGACGGCCGCCTCCTGCCCGCCCTTGGCGCGCTTGACCGCGCGGGCGATGCCGCCGAGCGTGTCGAAATAGTGATCCACCGTGGTCACGCCCAGCTCGACCGACTCGAGGTTCTGGTAGGCGATGTCCACGTCGCGCAGGGTCTTTTGCAGCAGTTCGGGATTGGCCGAGGCCTTGCCCGAGCGGCCATAGGCGAAGCTCTTGCGCGCCTCGTAGGCATCGGCCAGCTCGTCCTCTTCGCCGAAGGAGGAGCTGTCCACCAGGGCGTTGACGTTGGAGCCATAGGCCCCTTCGGCGTTGGAAAAGACCCGCAAAGCGGCGGTTTCCATGTCGCAGCCCATCTCGGCGGCATAGGCCAGCGCGTGGGCGCGGACGAAGTTCTGCTCCACCGGCTCGTCGGCGACAGCACAGAGATACGCGGCTTCGGCCAGCATCTTGGTTTGCAGGGGCAGCAGATCGCGGAAGATGCCCGAGAGAGTCATGATCACGTCGATGCGCGGGCGGCCAAGTTCGGCCAGCGAGATCAGTTCGGCCCCGCAGAGCCGGCCGTAGCCGTCGAACCGGGGCCGCGCGCCCATCAGGGCCAGCGCCTGGGCGATCGGGCCGCCGTCGGATTTGATGTTGTCGGAACCCCAGAGCACCAGCGCGATGGACCGCGGCAGGGTGTCGTGGGTTTCCAGAAGCACCTCGGCCTGGCGCGCGCCGTCCTGCATGGCAAAAGCGGTGGGCATGCGGAACGGGTCGAACGCGTGGATGTTGCGGCCCGCGGGCAGCACCTCGGGGGAGCGGATCAGGTCGCCGCCGGGCACCGGCGAGACATAGCGCCCCGACAGTGCCTTCATCAGGCCCTGCAACTCGCCATCCTGCTTCAGCAGATCGGCGACCCGCGCCCGGGTCTCGGGCGACTGGTCGGGCATCACGTCGAGATGGGCCTCGATCTCGGCCTCGGTGGGCGCGCGGCCCACGATATGCAGCCCGTCGGGGATCAGGGCATCCTCGGTCTCCAGCAGCTTGAGCCAGAGGGTGTCGGGGTTGCTGCCGTCCATATCCACCGCCTCGGCCTGCTGGGCGATCAGGGCGGCAAGCTCGGCGCGTTCGTCGGCATCGGGGGCGAGGCCCCGGTAGCGCGCCATGCTGTCCTTCAGCTCCGCCAGTCCCTTGTAGAGACCCGATGTCGCGAGCGGCGGGGTCACATGGGTGACGGTCACGGCGTTGGACCGGCGCTTGGCCAGGGTCGCCTCGGACGGGTTGTTGGAGGCATAGAGATAGACATTCGGCATCTCGCCGATCAGCCGGTCGGGCCAGTCGCGCGCACCGAGGCCCGCCTGCTTGCCCGGCATGAATTCCAGCGCGCCGTGCATGCCGAAATGCAGCACCACGTCGGCGGCATAGGTGTTGCGCAGCCACATGTAGAACTGGGTGAAGGCGTGGGTGGGCGCGAAGCCGCGCTCGAACAGCAGGCGCATCGGGTCGCCCTCGTAGCCGAAGGTCGGCTGGACGCCCACGAAGACATTGCCGAAATGCTGGCCGAGGATGAACACGCCGCGCCCGTCGGACTGGATCTTGCCGGGGGCGGGGCCCCAGACGTCTTCGATCACCGCGAGCGGCGGGGTATTGGCGACGATATGATCGGCGCTGACATGGGCGGCGACATTGGCCTCCTGCCCGTATTGCTTGGCGTTGCCTTGCAGCACGGCGGCGCGCAGGGCGTCGACGCTCTCGGGCACCTCGACCTCGTAGCCTTCGGCCTTCATCCGGGCGAGGGTGTTGAAGAGGCTCTCGAACACGCTGAGATAAGCCGCCGTTCCGACAGCGCCGGCATTGGGCGGGAAGCCGAACAGGACCACGGCGACCTTCTTGGCGGCGTTTTCCTTGCGGCGCAGGGAGGCGAGGCGCACGGCCTTCTCCGCCAGCACGTCGATCCGTTCGAGGCAGGGGGACATCGCCTTGGTGTTGCCCGGGGACTGGCAGCGGTACTGACAGCCGGTGCAGCGGTCCTCGCCGTGGCGGCCCGCGAAGACCGTGGGGTTGGTGGCCCCGTCGATCTCGGGCAGGGCGATGAGCATGGTGGTCTCGACCGGGCCGAGCCCGCCCGCGGCGGCGGCCCACTGGCCGAGCGTCTGGAATTCCAGCGGATGGGCAGCGATATAGGGGATGTCGAGGTCTTCGAGCACCTCGACCGCGGCGGCGCTGTCGTTATAGGCCGGGCCGCCCACGAGGGAGAAGCCGGTGAGCGAGACCATGGCGTCCACGGTGGCCCCGCGGGCGTCGCGGAAATACCGTTCGATCGCCGGGCGACCGTCGAGCCCGCCCGCGAAGGCCGGGATGACACGCACGCCGCGGGCCTCGAATGCGTCGATCACCGCCTCGTAATGGGCGCTGTCGCGGCTGAGGATGTAGCTGCGCATCATCAGAAGGCCGATGGTGGCGACCGGCTTGGCGGTGCCGGGCAGTTCCGCGAGGTCGGTGAAGACGCGGGCCGGATGCGACGGGTGGAAGAGCCCCACCTCGGGATATTCGATCGGCGGTTTGGCGGTGACCTCGGACCAGCCCGGGCGGCGGGCATAGGCCGAGATCAGCATCCGCAGCATTTCCTCGGTGTTCTCGTCCGAGCCGTCCAGCCAGTATTGCATGGTCAGGAAGTAGTTGCGCAGGTCCTGGGCCTTGCCCGGCAGGAACCGCAGGATCTTGGGCAGGCGGCGCAGGATCTTCATCTGCCCTTCGGAGGAGGAGGTCTTCTTGGTCTTGGGCTTGAGTTTCTTGAGGATCGCCATGGCGCCCGAAGCGGGCTTGGACAGGTCCACATCGCCCATCTTCGTGAGGTTGACGAGCATCTGGTCGGCGATGACGCAGACCATTGCATCGCAGGCCGCGCGGCGGGCGCGCAGGGCGGGCAGGATCGCCTGGATCTGGTCGTCGAGGAAGATCAGGTTGACGACGACGATATCGGCCTCGGCGATGGCGGCCTTGGTGGCCTCGAGCGCGGCGGGGTTTTCCGTCCATTCGCCTGTGGCGTGGACCGAGACCTGCAGGCCCGGGAAGTCCTTTTGCAGGGCCGCATTCACCCGCGCGGCAGGGCCGAGCACGTGACTGTCCAACGTGATAATCACGAACCGGTAGGGGGTCGGCGCGAGGCCGGTCCCGGGGAGGGTCGAGTTATCGAGCATAATGGGCCTTCGCCTCGTAAAGCGTGTCGACGCTGATCTCGGTGACGCCCTGTTCGAGGGCGTATTTCTCGGTGTTGCGCTTGGCCTTGCCGCGCACGAAGAAGGGGATCTTCTTCAATTCCTTTTCCGCATCGGCGAGCCAGACGGTCACGTCGCCGCCGGTGGCGGCTGGGGCATCCTGCGACGGGGCGGCGGTTTCCTCGGCCATCGAGGCCTCGGCCCCCGCGGCGGCGGATGCCGCTGGCGCGTCGTGCATGGGTTTGGGTGCATGGCCGCCGTGGTGGGACGGCCCGGCGGCATCGTGGAACTCGAAATCCTCGCGGAACATGGCGAGCAGGTGTTCCTCCAGCCCCATGACCAGCGGGTGGATCCAGGTGTCGAAGATCACGTTCGCGCCCTCGAACCCCACCTGGGGGGAGTAGCGCGCCGGGAAGTCCTGCACATGGACGGGTGCGGAGATCACGGCGCAGGGAATGCCCAGGCGCTTGCCGATATGGCGTTCCATCTGGGTGCCGAGGATCATCTCGGGCGCGGCCTCTTCGATGGCCTTCTCGACCTCGAGATAGTCGTCGGTGATCAGCGCCTCGAGGCCGAACTCCTTGGCGAGCTTGCGGATGTCGCGTGCGAACTCGCGGTTGTAGCAGCCGAGCCCCACCACCTCGAACCCCATCTCGTCGCGGGCGATGCGGGCGGAGGCCTTCACATGGGTGGCGTCGCCGAAGAGGAACACGCGCTTGCCGGTCAGATAGGTGCTGTCGACGGACGCGCTCCACCACGGCAGGCGGAGGCGGTTCTCATCCGGGGCGCCGGTCACGCCGGTCAGCCCCTGCACCTCGGCGATGAAGTCGCGGGTGGCGCCGACGCCGATGGGCACGGTTTTGGTATAGGGCTGCTGGAAGGCGCGCTCCAGATGGCGGCAGGCGGCCTCGCAGGTCTCGGGATAGAGCATGACGTTGAAATGGGCGGCCCCGAGCCGGGCGATATCCGACGGGCTGGATCTCATGGGCGCGACCACGTTCACATCCACGCCCATCTCGGACAGAAGGCCCGTGAGCTCCTCGACATCGTCGCGGTGACGGAAGCCGAGGCCCGTGGGGCCGAGGATGTTGCACGACACGCGGGCGGTCTTCTCGACCGGCTTGGCCAGCGCGCGGACGATCTGGAAGAAGGTCTCGTCGCAGCCGAAGTTTTCCTTGCGCTGGTAGCTGGGCAGTTCCAGCGCGATCACCGGGATCGGGAGACCCATGGTTTCGGCCAGGCCGCCCGGGTCGTCCTGGATCAGTTCGGCGGTGCAGGACGCGCCGACGATGATCGCCTCGGGCTTGAACCGCTCATAGGCGTCGCGGCAGGAATCCTTGAACAGATGCGCCGTGTCGGAGCCGAGATCGCGGGCCTGGAAGGTCGTGTAGCTGACCGGCGGGCGGTGGTCGCGCCGCTCGATCATGGTGAAGAGCAGGTCCGCATAGGTGTCGCCCTGGGGCGCGTGGAGCACGTAATGCAGGCCGGTCATGCCGGTGGCGACGCGCATGGCCCCCACATGGGGCGGGCCTTCGTAAGTCCAGACGGTGAGTTTCATTCCGCCACCTCCAGCCGCAGCTTTTCACGACGCCGGATCGGGCGGGCGAAGAGCCCGGCGAGATCGCCTGCCTGTTCGTAGAAATGAACCGGGGTGAAGACGAGCTCGATCGCCCATTTGGTGGTCAGCCCCTCGGCCTCCAGCGGGTTGGCGAGGCCCAGCCCACAGACCGTCAGGTCGGGCCGGGCGGCGCGACAGCGGTCGAGCTGCATGTCCACGTCCTGGCCTTCGGACAGGGTCGGGCCGGCGGCGAGGAGGTCCAGATCGGGACCGACGAGCCCCTTGTGAATGTAAGGCGCGCCCACCTCGATCGCGGCCATGCCGCATTCGCGGGTCAGGAAGCGCGCGAGGGGAATTTCCAGCTGGCTGTCGGGGAAGAAGAAGATCGACTTGTCCCGCAGGGTCTCGGCCGCGGCGGCGATGGCCTTGCGGGCGCGGGCGCGGGGGGCGGCGGTCACCGCCTCGAAGGTCTCGTCCGAGACGCCGAACTCGCGCGCGATGGCCCGGAGCCACAGGGTGGTGCCCTCTTCGCCGAAGGGGAAGGGCGCGTCGATGCGGCGGGCACCGCGGCGGTCCAGCGCCGAGCAGGTCTCCCCGAGGAAGGGTTGCAGGACCGCGTAGACCGTGTTGGGACCGACGCCGGGGGTGCCGTCGGCACGTGGCGCGGGCAATACGCGGACCGGGCCGATGCCCATCTTGTCGAGCAGGCCGAGCGCCTGGTCCTCGACCACGTCCGGCAGCGCGCCGACCAGAAGCAGCTCGCGCGCCTCGGTTTCGGGCAGCACGGGCACCATGGATTCCAGGCAGGCGTCCTCGCCCTGGGTGAAGGTCGTCTCGATGCCGGAGCCGGAATAGTTCAGCACCCGCACATGGGGCGCGAATTTCCGGGTCAGCCGTTCGGCGGCACGGCCCAGATCGAGCTTGATCACCTCCGACGGGCAGGAGCCGACGAGGAAGAGCTGCTTGATGTCCGGGCGGCGCGACAGCAGGCGCTCGACCTCGCGGTCGATCTCGTCCTGGGCGTCGGCGAGCCCGGCAAGGTCCTTCTCTTCGAGGATGGCGGTGCCGAAGCGCGGCTCCGCAAAGATCATCACGCCCGCCGCCGATTGCAGCAGGTGCGCGCAGGTGCGCGAGCCCACCACGAGGAAGAAGGCATCCTGCATCTTGCGGTGCAGCCAGATGATTCCGGTCAGGCCGCAGAACACTTCGCGCTGACCGCGCTGCTTGAGGATGGGTGTGTCGCGGCAACCCGGGGCTATGGTCGTAACGGGCTTGTTCATGCCATCGCCTCCGCTTGCAGGCGCGCCATGCGGAGCTTCCAGAGGAACTGCCCGGCATTCACGACATAGACAAGGTAGGCCGCCAGCGCGATCAGCATCTGGCCCTGGGGCGGGATGGTGCCGCTGAGAAAGGCCCAGACATAGAGCGTGTGGAGGGCGATCACGAAGAAGCTGACCACGTCCTCCCAGAAGAAAGCGGGCGCCAGAAGGTACTGGCCGAAAACGACTTTCTCCCAGATCGCGCCGGTGATCATGATCGCGTAGAGGAACCCGGTCTTGATCAGGATCGAGATCGAGGCGAGCACGTAGCCCTCACCGGTCATCATGTAGCGCACTACGAGCACGAGCGAGATCGCGAAAACGAGAAACTGCAGCGGCGCGAGAATCCCCTGAATCAGCGTCCAGACAGACTCGTCGCGGCGCTTCTTCTGTTCGGGCGTATAGAGTCCGACCCTGTTTTCTTGGGTGTTCAGACCGGTTGACATCCGGCGACTCCCCCTCCGGTAAATGACTGTTTTGTCGAATTTACATATGAGCAGTTGAAAGTGTCAACTAAAACTTACACAATGCTGGGGAATACTGGAGAAGAGACAGCACGGGTGATTCGGCCATGAAAGACCTAATAAACAAAGAGAATATGCGCGCCGAATCCTCGCCGGACGCCGAGGTGGCCGCCTTCCGGGCGCTGGTGTCCAATAACTTTGACAATAGTGGTCCGGTGCGCGATACTGACACAGGAAAAATGTCCACCCCGGACAACCTGCAAGATCCCATAGACACCCCGGGGCGGACCGGGGCTGGCGTGGAAGATCTGCATCACTCACATGGATCCGGCCTGCCCGGCTCGAACATTCACCTCTCGCCCGGTGAGGTCGAGCGACTCGCCGCGAAGGCACTGCAGGTTCTTGCCGAGACACCCGAAGGTGCCCGGCAGGACGCGCCGCTGGCGCAGCTCTTTGCGCTGACCGAGGCCTATATCGCCTTCGACGAGGTGGCCCGGCACGAGATCCTGGCCCGTATCATGAAACGCGGCGTGACCGCGAATGATGTGATCGAGGCTGTCGTTCCCGCCACCGCGCGCTATATGGGTGAGTTGTGGTCGACGGATAAGCTGAGCTTCGCGGATGTCACAATCGGCACCGCCCGGCTGCAGGAAACGGTCCGCAACATCGGCACCCGCCGCATCGAAACGCGGGACACCGACGCGGAAGGCCCGGCGATCATGCTGATCGTGCCGCGCATCGAACAACATACTCTGGGTGTGTTTGTGGTAGCCGAGCAGTTTCGGCGGCTCGGCGTTCGGGTCCACATGACGCTTGGAAACAATCAGGCCGAGATCCTGCGCCTGGTGCATCTGAACAACTTCGCACTTGTCGGTGTCACCGCCTCGTGTCGCAGAACACTTGCATCGGTTCGCGATTTGGTGAAAACAATCCGGACTGGCGTGCCGCGTATCACACCCATCGTGATAGGTGGCCCGGTTACAGATCTAGGCCTCGACATCATCGCAATGACCGGCGCCGACTTTGTAGCCGGGAGCGCCGAGGAGGCATTACGGCTTTGCAAGATCGAAACGACGCAACAACCAAGACTTGAATCGTAACCGTGCTTGAGCCCGGATGCCCCGGGCCGACAGGAGTCAGTAATGAACACGCGGGAAAGAGATTTCTGGGACGACCGCTCTGCACCGCGTATTGCGCCGGAGCACTTCAACGAAATTGTCGCGACGGCCGCGGATCTGGCCATCGTCCTCGATCTCAAGGGGACGGTCCAGTCCCTTGTCGTCAACCCGCTCAACCCGACGATCGGGCGCCTCGACCACTGGCAGAAGCGCGACATACGCGAGTTCCTGGCCGAGGATTCCCTCGCCAAGCTGGAAAAGCAACTGTCCGCCTATCAGCAAGGCGAGGTTCCGCCGACCGATGCGATCGAGGTGAACCATTTCGACAATGCGAACTGGGAATTCCCGATCCGCTACACCCTCCATCGGACCGGGGACGAGAACCTTATCCTGATGCTCGGGCGCGACCTGCGCCCGGTGGCGGAGTTGCAGCACCGGCTGGTGAAGGCGCAATTGGCGCTGGAGAAGGACTACGAATCCCACCGGGATTACGAGACCCGCTACCGCGTGGTGATGGAATCGACCCGCGACCCGCTGGTGCTGGTGGATGCCTCCAGCGGCCGGATCACCGACATGAACAGCGCCGCGGCCCAGGTTCTGGGCGCCGAGGCGGATGCCCTGGTGGGCAGCCTGTTCGGCCATGAGTTCAACGGGCTCAAGCGGGGCGAGTTGCTCGACCAGCTGATGGGCGCGGCGACCTCGGACACCAATTCCTCGGTCACCGCCCACACCAAGCGCACGGCCAAGGAGTTGAAGATCCAGGCACGGCTGTTCCGCGCCTCGGGCGACAAGACGCTGCTGTGCCGGCTCGAAGGGGCCGGGGCGCAGGAGGTCATCGCCGAGGAACTGAGCGAGGTTCTGACCCTGCTGTTCCGCGAAGGGGCCGATGCGGTGGTCTTCACCGACCCGACCGGCATGATCCGGAACGTGAACGAAGCCTTCCTGAACCTGACCGATGTCGGGCAGTTGGGCGACATCAAGGGCAAGTCCCTGAGCGATTTCCTCGCCCGCGGTTCCGTCGACCTGAAGGTGATGATGGACAACGCGTCCCGTCACGGGTCGATGCCGGTCTATTCCACCCGGTTGGAGAGCGCTTATGGCTCGCAACTGTCGGTGGAAATCTCGGCCACCCACCTGGAGGCGCGCCAGAACGGCGGATTTGCCTTCGTGTTCCGCGATGCCTCGCGGCTCGAAGTGGTGCGCGATGCCGCGCCGGTGAACGGCGCCGTGTCCGGCGAAGCGATGCAGAACGTGATGGAACTGGTCGGGTCCGCCCCGCTCAAGGACATTGTGTCGGCCACCACCGACGTGGTGGAGAAGATGTGCATCGAAACCGCCGTCGGATTGACCCGGAACAACCGGGTGGCGGCGGCCGAAATGCTCGGCCTGTCGCGCCAGAGCCTCTATGTGAAGCTGCGGAAATACGGGCTTCTGAACAAGGGCGGCGACGAATAGGCGTTTGCCGGCCCTCTCGGGCGCCTGCGACAAAATAAAAGTGTAAATCCAGCTAGACAGGCTTGCTGCGACTCACGTTGTAGTGTTTGATTTACACATGAGTGTCAGCCTTGATTTACAGCCCCGAAAACTGCCCGAGCCGTCCGCGGCCCTGGAGCTGATCAAACCCATCACCTGGTTCCCGCCGATGTGGGCCTATGCCTGTGGCGTGGTCTCCAGCGGGGCCTCGATCACCGAACATTGGGGGCCGCTGGTCCTCGGCGTTCTGCTGGCCGGGCCCATCGTCTGCGGCATGAGCCAGGCGGCGAATGACTGGTGCGACCGCCATGTGGACGCGATCAACGAGCCGAACCGCCCGATCCCCTCGGGCCGGGTGCCCGGACGCTGGGGTCTGTGGATCGCGCTGATGATGTCGGCGCTCGCGCTGGTGGTGGGTCTCGCCCTCGGACCCTGGGGGTTCGGGGCGACAGTGCTGGCCGTGATGGCCGCCTGGGCCTATTCGGTCGAGCCGATCCGCATGAAACGATCCGGCTGGTGGGGGCCGGGGCTGGTTGGCCTCAGCTATGAAAGCCTGCCCTGGTTCACCGGCGCTGCGGTGATGGTCACCGGCGCGCCCAGCTGGGAGATCGTGATCGTCGCGATCCTCTATGGCCTGGGCGCCCATGGCATCATGACCCTCAACGATTTCAAGGCCCTGGAAGGCGACCGGCAGATGGGCGTGAACTCCCTGCCCGTGACGCTGGGGCCGGAGCGGGCCGCGAAGATCGCCTGCATCGTCATGCTGATCCCGCAACTGGCGGTGATCGGGCTGCTCTTTGCCTGGGGTCTGAGCGACCGGGCGTTGGTGGTGCTGGCGCTGGTGGTGCTGCAGCTTTGGGCGATGCGCGAGATGATGGAAGACCCCAAGGGCCGCGCGCCCTGGTATAACGGGACCGGCGTTCTGTTCTATGTCTCGGGGATGATGGTCACCGCCTTCGCCCTGCGCGGGCTCGGGGGCGTCTGAGATGCTGGGCTGGCTGTCGATCTTCCGGATGGGGCTGGTGCAGCTCTGTCTCGGGGCGGTGGTGGTCCTGACGACATCGACCCTGAACCGGCTGATGGTGGTCGAACTGGCCCTGCCCGCGGTCCTGCCCGGCCTGCTCGTGGGCCTGCATTACGCGATCCAGTTGAGCCGACCCCATTGGGGCTACAAGTCTGACACGGGCGGCAAGCGCACGCGCTGGATCATCGGCGGGATGGCGGTGCTGTCCTCCGGCGCGATGCTGGCGGCTTATGGCGTGGTGCTGATGGAGGCTGCATTCCTGCCCGGATTGCTGGCCTCGATCCTGGCCTACACGCTGATCGGCGTGGGCGTGGGCGCGTCGGGCACGTCCTTGCTCGCCCTGCTCGCAACCGCGACCCATCCGCGCCGGCGCGCCGCGGCGGCCACGATCACCTGGCTGATGATGATCGCGGGCATTGCGGTGACCGCGGGCACTGTGGGCAGCTTCCTCGACCCCTATTCCCCGGCCCTGTTGCTGAAAATCGTGGCCATCGTCACCCTGGGCGCGGTCGTTCTTACCACTGTCGCAGTCTGGGGCATCGAGCGGCGGATCACCGTCACCGCCCCGCGGGAGACCGCCCTGCCCTTCCTCGACGGGCTGCGGGAAGTGTGGTCCGAGCGCAAGGCGCGCAATTTCACCATTTTCATCTTCCTGTCCATGACCGCCTATTTCATGCAGGAGCTGATCCTCGAACCTTACGCAGGCCTCGTCTTCGCCTTCACGCCGGGGCAGTCCACGTCCCTCAGCGGGGCGCAGAATGGCGGCGTGTTCCTGGGCATGGTGCTGGTGGGCGTCTGCGCCACGGGCCTGCGCTGGGGATCGCTGAAATTCTGGGTGATCGCGGGCTGCATCGGCTCGGCCGCGGCGCTGGCGCTGATCACCGCGCTGGGACAGGTGGGGCCGACCGCCCCGCTGGTACCCGCGGTCGTGTTCCTGGGCTTTGCCAACGGCACCTTCGCCGTGGCCGCCATCGGCGCGATGATGCAGCTGGCCGGCGAGGGCCGCGAGGCGCGCGAGGGGACCCGCATGGGTCTCTGGGGGGCCGCGCAGGCCATTGCCGCGGGGTTCGGCGGGCTCGTGGGGGCGGCCAGTGCCGACCTGCTGCGCGCCGTGACCGCCACGGATGCCGACGCGTTCGGCGCCGTCTTTGTTTTCGAAGCCGCCCTCTTCCTCGTTGCGGGCCTGATGGCCTGGCACGTGGTGGATGGCGTGCGACAGTCGCGCACCGCTCGGACCGACGGTGCCTTGGTTCCCGGAGAATGAGGGGGAAATTGGAATGACCTATGATGTTGTTGTGGTCGGAGGCGGCCCGTCCGGTGCCACCGCTGCCGAGGACCTGGCCCGCGCGGGCAAGAAGGTCGCCCTGATCGACCGCGCCGGGCGGATCAAACCCTGCGGCGGCGCGATCCCGCCCCGACTGATCGCGGATTTCGACATCCCCGAGAGCCAGATCGTCGCCAAGATCAACACCGCCCGCATGGTCTCGCCCACGGCGCGGCACGTGGACATCCCCATCGAGAACGGCTTTGTCGGCATGGTCGACCGGGAGTTCTTCGACGAGTTCCTGCGCGACCGCGCCGCCAAGGCGGGCGCGGACCGGCACACCGGCACCTTCCTGCGGATCGACCGGTCGGAAAAGGGCACCTGGGTCGTCTATCGCGACAAGACCAGCCGCGAAGAGGTCGCGATCCGCACCAAGCTGATCATCGGCGCGGATGGCGCGCGGTCGGACGTGGCCCGGGCCGAAGTGCCCGGCGGCAGCACCATCCCCTATGTCATCGCCTATCACGAGATCATCAAGGCGCCCGAGGGCGTGTCCGACAAATACGATCCGACCCGCTGCGACGTGATCTATGACGGCGTGGTCTCGCCGGATTTCTACGGCTGGGTTTTCCCGCACGGCAAATCCGCCAGTGTGGGCATGGGCACGGGCGTGGACGGCACCGACCTGAAGGCGGCAACCAAGCTCCTGCGCGACAGCGCGGGCCTGAGCGAATGCGAGACAATCCGCAAGGAGGGCGCGCCGATCCCCCTGAAACCGCTGGACAAATGGGACAATGGCCGGGACCTGGTTCTGGCCGGGGACGCCGCGGGCGTGGTCGCACCCTCCTCCGGGGAAGGGATCTATTACGCCATGGC
Organism: Dinoroseobacter shibae DFL 12 = DSM 16493; assembly: GCF_000018145.1. Classification (NCBI taxonomy): domain Bacteria; kingdom Pseudomonadati; phylum Pseudomonadota; class Alphaproteobacteria; order Rhodobacterales; family Roseobacteraceae; genus Dinoroseobacter; species Dinoroseobacter shibae. Next base: position 3,707,871 of record NC_009952.1, on the reverse strand, counting down.
CGGGGGTCGGGTCGCGGGCGAAGCCGCGCTCGAATGCCTGCGCACCGGGCAGGTCAAGGCGCTGGCCAAGGCCCGCAAACGCTTCCTCAAGGAGCATGGGACAGTTTTTCGCGTTCTGGGCGCGATGCAGGACGCCTATTATCGGTCGGATGAGCGACGGGAGCGGTTCGTGTCGCTCTGCCATGACGTCGATGTGCAGCGACTGACCTTCGAGGCCTACATGAACAAGAAACTGGTGCGGGCGCGCCCGATGGCGCACCTGAAGATCGGGGTGAAGAACCTCGCCCATCTCAGCGGGCTGATCTCGCCGGTGCGGGTATGAAGGATCTCGTCCCTGCCTGGATCGACGGCGCCCTCAGGCCCGTCGGCAAACTGGAGGCCCATCAAAGGGGCCTGCGGCACAAGGCCGTGTCGGTCTTCGTCATGCGAGGGCCGGAGACCCTGATCCAGAGGCGCGCGCTGGACAAGTACCACACGCCCGGGCTCTGGGCGAACACCTGCTGCACCCATCCCCTGTGGGACGAGAGCCCGGCCGATTGCGCCGTGCGCCGCCTGCGCGAAGAGTTGGGCATCACCGGGCTCTACCCTGCCCATCGCGACCGGATCGAGTACCGGGCCGATGTGGGCAACGGGCTGATCGAGCACGAGGTGGTGGACCTGTTCATCGCCGAGGCGCCCGCAAACCTGAAGGTCGCGCCCAATCCCGAGGAAGTGGCCGAGGTGAAATGGGTCGACCTTTACGAGTTGAATGCCCAGGTCAAGCGGCGGCCGGAGCGGTACACGCCCTGGCTGCGCATCTATCTCGCGGAACATTCGGAGCGGATTTTCGGCACGGTCGCCACGAGCTGACCTGGTCGCCCCCCGGCTGAGACCGAAAGCCCGGTGCGTCTTGCGACACACCGGGCTGATTTTTGCCTTCGGCGAGGATATTTGGAGACTTGAGCTTGAGGGGGACGCGCCCCTCAGGCCGTCGTCGCCTCCAGCAGCGCGGTCTCCGCCCCCATCAGGTGCAGCACCTGCCCCGCGATGTGACGCGCGGTGAGCCCCGCATCGTGGTACATATCCGCCGGGCTTGCCTGGTCGATGAAACGGTCCGGCAGGGTCATGGTGCGGATCTTGAGGGTCCCGTCGAGCCGCCCGGTCCGGGCCAGCCAGTGCAGGACCATGGCCCCGAAGCCGCCCTCGGCCCCCTGTTCGACGGTGATGAGCGCCTCGTGATTGGCGGTCAGCTGCGCGATCAGGTCGGTATCCAGCGGCTTGGCGAACCGCGCATCGGCGATGGTGACACCGATGCCGCGCGCCTCCAGATCCTCGGCGGCCTTGAGGCATTCCGACAGATGCGCGCCGAGCGACAGGATCGCGACCGACCCGCCCTCGCGGATGATGCGGCCCTTGCCGATCTCCAGCAGGCTGCCGCGCTCCGGCATCTCGATGCCCACGCCTTCGCCCCGCGGGTAGCGGAAGGCGATCGGCCCGTCGTCATAGGCCGCCGCGGTGGCGACCATATGCACAAGCTCCGCCTCGTCGGCGGCGGCCATGACGGTCATGTTGGGCAGGTTGGACAGATACGCGATGTCATAGGCGCCCGCATGGGTCGGCCCATCGGCCCCCACCAGCCCGGCGCGGTCGATGGCGAACCGCACCGGCAGTTTTTGCAGCGCCACGTCATGGACCACCTGGTCATAGCCGCGCTGCAGAAAACTGGAATAGATCGCGCAGAAGGGCTTCATCCCGCCCGCCGCAAGTCCGGCGGCGAAGGTCACCGCGTGCTGTTCGGCGATGCCCACATCGAAGACCCGCCCCGGAAACCGCTTGCCCATGATGTTGACGCCCGTGCCCCCGGGCATGGCGGCGGTCACCGCGCAGATGCGCGAGTCGCGCTCGGCCTCCGCCGTCAGGGTCGCGCCGAACACCTTGGTATAGGCCGGCGCGTTGGGGGCGGATTTCTGCTGCTTGCCCGTAGCCACGTCGAATTTGGCGACCCCGTGGTAGCAATCGTCGGACAGCTCGGCAGGGGAGTAGCCCTTGCCCTTGACGGTGCAGGCATGGATCAGGACCGGCCCGCTGGCCTTGGCCCGTGCGGCGCGCAGGACCTGCAACAGCTGCGGGATGTCATGCCCGTCGATCGGGCCGATATAGTCGAAGCCCAGCTCCTCGAACAGGGTCGCGGAGGAGCCATGCTCCCCGGTCACCAGGTTGCGCGCACGCTGCGCCCCTTCGCGCAAGGGGCCGGGCAGGCTGCGTTCCACGCCCTCGGCCAGTTCCTTCAAGGCATAGAGCGGGCCAGACGAGGCCAGATCGCTGAGATAGGTGGACATCGCGCCCGTGGGCGGGGCGATGGACATCTCGTTGTCGTTCAGGATCACGAAGAGGCGGCGCTTCTCGGAGCCCGCGTTGTTCATCGCCTCGTAGGCCATGCCGGCGCTGATCGAGCCGTCGCCGATCACCGCGATGGCGTCGCCGGTGGGCCCGCCCAGGTCGCGCGCCGTGGCAAAGCCCAGCGCGGCGGAAATCGACGTCGACGAATGGGCCGCGCCGAACGGGTCATAGATGCTCTCGCTGCGCTTGGTGAAGCCCGACAGGCCCCCCTTCTGGCGCAGGGTGCGGATGCGGTCGCGGCGCTCGGTCAGCACCTTGTGGGGATAGCATTGGTGGCCCACGTCCCAGACGAGCTTGTCGAAGGGCGTGTTGAACACTGCGTGGATCGCCACGGTCAGCTCGACCACGCCGAGCGAGGAGCCGAGATGCCCGCCCGTCTCGGACACGGCGGAGATCACTTCGGCGCGCAGTTCGGTGGCCAGGGTGGCAAGCTCCCGGTCGGTCAGCGCCTTGAGATCGGCGGGACAGGCGACGCGGTCGAGTGTCGGGGTTTTCGGGCGGGGGTTGGTCATGGTGGTCTCCTCCATCGCGGTCTGGTGCGAAATGCGGGCCCGGGGCACGCGCCGATCCCGTGTCGCGCTCATGCCGGTCAAGCGGCGCGAGGGGGTCGGGATGGACCGGCGGCAAGCCTGCGGGTCCGGAGCCCGGGCCCCCGCAGCAAGGCGGGGACCCGGAGGGGGAAGGCCAGTGGCCTAGTCGTAGAAGGGCCCTTCGGTCGTGGCCAGTTCCGGCCAGTCCGCGACCACGTTGAGCCCCTGCAGCGGCTGCTGGTAGCCCTTGTGGCAGGTCTTGCAGGCCAGCTTCGGCACGTCATTATAGACCGGGCCGAGCCGTTCGGGCGGCAGATGCGCCTCGCCGATGGGCACGATCCACTCGTTGTTCAACTCCTGCACCATCGAGATCCCGAGCATCGCGGTCGCCCATTGGGGCGTGTGCTGCGCGGGGTCATAGAAGGCCCGACTGTTGTGACAGAACACGCAGTTCCGACCCAGCGAGTTGGAGAAGTAGTTCATCAGGCTGTAGGTCCGCTCGGTGTTCTGCCAGGTGGGATCCCCCGGCAGGGTCTCGACCCGGGACTCCAGGTCGTGGACCGCGATCTGCTCGTAGTTGAGCAGGTACTGGTAGAGCGCGTCCGAAGGCAGCGAGGTGAACTGCGACAGCGAGGTCGCCCGGTTCTGCACCGAGGCCCAGCCGGAGGTGTTCTCCGTCACGGGATCGATACGGTACCAGACCTCGGACGGAACAGCCTGCCCGCGATGGCAGGTGAAGCATGTCACGCCGACCTCCGCATTGGCATAGACGTGGCCCGCCCATTCCTCGTTGATGGTCTGGTTCATCTGGATCATGTTGATCGCCACCTTGGACTGGTAGTGATCGGGATCCTCCAGCAGATCGGGAATACCGGTCCAGCTGCGCATCGCCGCGAGCAGACGGTCGTAGTTCTCGACCGTCAGATCGGCGAGCACCGGATCGACATTCTCATAGGCCTCGCCCGCCGTCTGCGCGCCCTCTTCCGGGATCACCGGGTCGGACGTGCTGGCGAGGAAGACCTCGATCGTGGGGTCGGGCGTGTCCAGGTCGCTGACGAACTCGGGCACACTCATGCCCGTGCCCCGCGGCCCGGTCTGCATGCTGTCGGTGGCCAGGGGTTGTCCCCAGCTCACCAGCAGCGCGGCTGCGAAGACGGCGCCACCCGCCACACCGACGACGATCGCCGGCTTGTAGATGTCCGTGGGATTCTTCGAATTCCACTCATCGAACCATTTGGGTAGCATCAGTTGCCCTCCTCTCGGCCAAGGAAGCCATCGTAGGTGGTGTAGGCTTCATACCCGTAGTCCTGGGTGTAATCGGGCGCGAAGTTGTGCTCGACGGCCCAGAGGAACCAGTTGTCCACCACGGTGCCGGTCAGCAGGATCCCTATCCCGCCGGTGATCGGCGTGAGCACGGCGAACCACCAGGCCCAGCGGTGAATACCCTCCATCGTGGCGTTGAAACCCATGGTCCAGCGCCAGAAGAGGCCCGCACGTTCCGAAGCGGTGCCGCGGTCATAGATCTGCTCCAGCTCCCGGTCGCCGCCGAAGCGGGTCACGGCGAGGATCGTGGCCCCGTGCATCGCGAACAACAGAACCGAACCGTAGAGGAACACGATCGAAAGCGCGTGGAACGGGTTGTAGTAGAGGTTGCCGTAGCGGATCGAGAAGGCCGTGGTCCAATCGAGGTGCGGGAAGATGCCGTAAGGCACAGCCTCGGACCAGGAGCCCATCAGGATGGGACGGAAGAGACCCAGCACGAGGAAGAGCCAGATGGCGGCGGCAAAGGCCCAGGCCACGTGCTTGCCCATCTTGTGCATCTCGGCCAGCTGATAGGACCGCAACCACCAGGAGATCACCGACACGAGCAGGAAGAAGCTCGCGATGATGAACCAGCCGCCGTCATCGAGCGGCGGCATGCGCAGCCCGTATTCCGGCGAGGGCGGCTCGAGGGCCAGCCAGAACAGCTGCCGGATGAATTCCGGAATGCTGTAGCCGACCTGGCTGAGCATGTTGAAGCCCACGATATTGAACCAGAGCGTGCCGGTCACGAGGCTGATGATGCCGAACCACCCCAGGTAGATCGGGCCCAGCTGGGCGTTGCCGATCCAACCGATGAGCTGGGAGAAACCGGTCCCCGTCGTGCGCTCCTCGGTGAGGTTGTTCTCGTTGTCCACGCCGAGCTCTGCCGGGCCCTGAACTTGGACTTGTGTGAATATGTTCTGATACTCAGGCATGGCTTACAATCCCACTTGGCTTGGCCAGATCGGCATTTCGAGCCACCAGTTCCACCATTCGGGCCATCCCTTGGTCCAGACCGGACCGGAGATGATGATGCAGACGGCGGACCAGAAGCCGGCGTTCAGCGCCAGGAGCAGACCCACGCGGTGGATGCCCAGGGTACCGATCGAGTAGCCGATGAAATCCCGGAAGAAGGTGTCTTCGTTGTCCGGACCCTTCACTTCCTCTCCCTTGGGCGGGTTTGCGGCGGACAGAACCAGCGCCCCGTGGAGAGCCAGCGCCAGGGTCGTGGTGAAGAAGAACGTCACCGCGATCATGTGGGCCGGGTTGTAGTGGAAGTGCAGGTAGGCGTATCCGGTGTTGGACACCCAGTCGAGGTGGCTCCAGATCCCGTAGGGGAATCCGTGCCCCCAGGCGCCCATCAGCAGCGGCCGGAAGACCACCAGCGTCACATAGGCGAAGATCGCCACGCTGAAAGCGAAGGGCACATGGTACCCCATGCCCAGCTTGCGGCAGATCTCGACCTCGCGCAGCGCCCAGCTGACGAAGGCGCCGATGGCGCAAATGGTGATGATCTGCCAAAGCCCGCCCTCCATGAGCGGTGCCATCCCGAGCCCGTAGCTCAGGTCCGGGGGCGCGATGTTGATGAGCCAGGGATTGAATGTCCCCTGCTGGGATGCGCCCCAGAAGATCAATATGGTGCCTAACAAGGCAAAGAAGGCGGTCGTAACCCCGAAGAAGCCCACGTAGAAAGGGCCCACCCAGAAGTCGAACAGATCGCCGCCGATCAGCGTCCCTCCACGGACGCGATACTTTCTCTCGAAGCTGAGCAAAGCCATCGTCTGTCTCCGCAAGTGGCGGCGGTACGTTTGTCGAGACCAGCCGTCAGTTGTCATGTTTGTGTTGGTACGCTGCGGCCGATCCGGGTGTCCGCCCGCAGCAGGGGTCGTAGGCCTGGTCCGGTCCCCGCATCACGCGGGGGACCGATCACATGGCAGCGTTTGCAGCCGCCAGTTCAAACCAGTTGAAGTGCTCGGTGCTGAGCAGGACGAGGTGAATCATCGCCGCCAGCAAGAAGAGGAACACGCCCTGGGCCACGAACACGCGGCGAGGGTCGAAGATCAGCCAGATCTTGTAGAATTTAGACATGTTTCAGTGCTCCTCAGAACCAAGGACGCCAGATGAACGTGGCGAGGTGAGCGACGACGGCGACGGCCGAAAACAGCCAGAGCCCGCTCATGTAAACCGAATGCAGCTCTTGAGCCTGCTCATCGGTAAGACCTGTGAAGGACAGGTCGGATTTATCAGCCATGTGCATTCCTCCGGAAAGTTATGCTGATACCGCGAACCCCGCGGCCGGGCCCCGACAAGGGCTCATCCCCTGCCGGCAATCCAACTCCCCACACGGGGGAGCCGAAATTCGGGATCTTTCCGCTCAGGCGGCGAAGATCATGGGCGTGATGATCCGGGCCTGGGACCAGGCGCGGGCGATCGGCCCTTTTTTCTGGAAGCTGCCGCTCTTGACCGTGGCCAGAAGCCAGCTCAGCGCCGCGACCGGCACGGCCGCGATGAAGATGATCGCGAAATACGTGTAGAACTCGGCCTTCGGCATCTTGTGGGCCCTGTGGGTCACGGGGCCGTTCGTTGTCTGATCTGCCATGATCATCGCTCCCTTTTTTTAATGCGTTTCTTCGAAACCTGCGGGTTGCAGGGTCCGGACTGTTTCGATCACGACCCGCTCGTCACCCTGTTCCAGCGCGGCCTTTTCGGCGGCATCGCGCAGGGTCTTGGCGGCGGAAATGCGGGTCAGAATGGGGTGTTCGGCGACGATCCGGTCCAGGAGCCGCTGGGCATCGTCGTCCCAGGGGAAATCGCGCCGGAGCGTGGTGGGGGTCGCCGCCGCACTGTCCATCTCGCTGCCCAAAGGCAGGATATGGAAAAGCGCGTCGAAGAGGGCGTTGCAGACCTCCTGGACCAGGTAGGTCGCGCCCGCATAGCCCATCATCGGCGTGCCCGTGGCGCGCCGGATGGCGGCACCGGGGAAGCTGGCCGGGATGAAGGCCGGTTTCGGGCCGAACCCGCTGGCCATCTCCGCGAGGTACATCTTCTCGTTGATCGACCCCATCAGCACCAGCGGGCGCTTGGTGTGGATCATCTGGCGGACCTCGTCATTGTCGGTCTTCTTGCCCGCCACCCGACCCACCGCGAAGGCGCAGGGCAGGCCCATGTCGACCTCGAGGAAGTTGCGGATGCCGCGGGCATAGGTCTCGTTCGCGACGATCCCGAAGGAGGCGGTCGCGAAGAAATCCTGGGTGACCGAGCGCCACAGATCCCAGACCGGCTTGATCGTGGAATGCTTCTCCGTGGCGATGAACGGCTCCGGGTCGAGACCCAGCAACTCCCCGAGTTTGCGCAGGAATTTCGTGGTGCTCTCGATGCCGATGGGGGCTTGCAGATAGGGCTTGTTCAGCACTTCGCAGAGCCCGCGCCCGAATTCGCGATACATGCAGATGTTCACATCCGCATTCACCAGGTTGCGCATCTCGGCGAGGTGCGCGCCCAGCGGGTGCACCATGTTGACCTCGGCGCCGATGCCTTCGACCAGGCGCCGGATCTCGGCGAGGTCGGAGGGCATGTTGAACGTGCCGTACATCGGCCCGAGGATGTTCACGCGGGGTTTCGCGCCCTCTTCGCGCTTCTTCTCGGGGGGCATCCGGCCCTTGGTCATGCCGAACTCGGTGAAGATCCAGGTCATCGCCCGGTCGGCGGCTTCCCATTGATCCTCGTCGATGGTGCGCGGCAAGAACCGTTGAATATTGGTGCCTTGCGGGGTCACGCCGCCGCCGATCATCTCGGCGATGGAGCCGGTGACAACAACCGCCGGCAGGGCCGGGTCGAGGGTCTTCCAGGCGCGCTTCATCGCGCCTTCGGTCCCGTCGCGGCCCAGCTCTTCCTCGGCCAGACCGGTGGTCACGATGGGCAACTCATGGGGCGGGAGGGCGTCGGTATAGTGCAGCACGGAGGTCACGGGCAGGTTCTCGCAGCCCACCGGGCCGTCGATCACCACCTGCAATCCCTTGACGGCGGTGAAGGCGTAAACCGCGCCCCAATACCCGCCCGCGCGGTCATGATCCTGGATCAGCATGGAACACCTCCAATCCGGGGAAGACAGGCGTCGGCAAAGCGTCGGACATCTGTCGGGCAGATGTCGGGCAAGTGTCGGGCACCTCCGCGCGCTGCGGTAACGCCCTGTTCACCAAGCTGCGACTTCTTTTGTGCAAAAATACTCCGGGGGAGGCCGAAGGCCGGGGGCAGAGCCCCCACCGAGTCGTGCCGCAGGCGCGAAACCTCGAAACGGGAAATCAACATTTCACACCCCCGTTCGCCGCGACGCGGGCCTTCTCGGCGCGCTCCAGCTTCTTGAGGTTCGTGGCGCGGAAGTCTTCGCGCACGTTCGGGTCGCCTTCCCACACGCCGGCGGTGTCGCCGTGGCCGACGCCTTCGAAGAATTCGCGCATATGGGTCATGCGGTCCTTGTTCGCCATGGCCGCGTTCACGACCTGCGCCAGGGAGCCCGCGCCCATCACGCCCATCAGGGGACGCGCGGAGATCAGGTTGGTGAAATAGAGGCTGGGAATGCCCAGCTCCTTGCCCTTCTGCACCACCGGGGTGGTGCCGATGGCGAGGTCGGGCTTGATCGCCTCCATGGCGGCGCAGTCGTCCTCCAGCGAGGCGCGGAACTTTACCTTGACGCCGCGGGCCTCCAGCCACTCGCGGTCCGGGTCGGACCACTTGGTGCGCGGGCAGGCCGAGCCGACATAGGGCACGTTCGCCCCGGATTCGATCAAGAGACGCGCCACCAGGAGCTCGGAGCCTTCATACCCCGAGAGCGTGATGGTGCCGTCGATGGGTGCGGCGGAAAGCGCGCCCTTGATCGCCGGGAGGAATGTGTTTTGCGCCTCGGCGATCTTGTCGGCGGAGATGCCGAAACTGTCGCCGATGGCAGCCAGCCAGGCGGCCGTGCCGTCATGGCCCACGGGGGCCGAGCCGACGATGGACCGTCCGGCGGCTTCGAACTCACGGACAGCGGCCGTGTAGAACGGGTGGATCGCGGCGGCCGTGCCGCAATCCAGTGCAGCATATAGCTCGCGCCACTCACGACAGGGAACGACCGGACCTGCCGCCAGACCGAGTGGCGCGAGCATTTGGCCAATCCCGATGGGATCAGCCGGGAACATCTCACCAAGCAGAGCTACGGTAGGACGATCCGTCTTGCCCGACGCAGGCGCCTGGACGGGGCCTGCCTCGATCTCTGCGCGGGCGTAATTCAGCATTGCGCCCGCGAGTATGTCTTTGGCTTCGGCATGGGTCGGCACCCCGAAACCGGGCACGTCGATGCCCACGATGCGCACGCCGTTGATCTCCGAAGGCAGCAGCCGCAGCGGCACCCCCGAAGCCGTCGGAACACAGAGGTTCGTGACGACGATGGCATCATATTGCTCCGGGTCGGCCATCTTGTGGACGGCCTCCCGGATGTCCTCGAACAACTTGCCGGTCACAAGCGTCTCGGAATTGAAGGGAACGTAGCCGACCGAGCGGCGCGCTCCGTAGAAATGGGACACGAAGGTCAGGCCATAGACGCAGCAGGCCGAGCCCGAGAGCATCGTGCCGACCCGGCGCATCCGCAGGCCCACGCGCAGCGACCCGAAGGCCGGGCACATGCTCTGCGGTTTGTCATGGGGGCCTTGCGGGTAGTCGGCGGCGTACTGGTCGAGGATCTCGCCCATGCCCGACGCGCGCGCAGCGGCCTCCATCTGCTCGCCCGGGGCGTGGCATCCCATGCCGTCGGGCTTGACGTTCATGCCGGCGGGGACCGGGTCGCGGTCCGCGCCTTCGTTGATTTCGACCTGGTCGGCGTCGTCGTAACGGGTCTCGCCGGTGGTGATCATGCTGCGGGGGTCATCCATGGGAACCTCCCCGCGCAGGTGTGGTGATTGCGCGCTCAGACATCGTCATAGACCACTTCGAGGGACTCGATGGGCTTGGCGTTCTTGCCGCGCATGTCTTCCATGGTGGCCGGTTCCAGCACCACGTCGCCGCCGGTGTCCTTGCTGTCGAAGAGCGCGAGCAGCTGGTCCTGATTGAGGGCCGCCGGGCGCATGGGCGGGGCTTCGGCGACATTGTCGCCCAGCGCGGCGAAGAGCTCGCCCCATTCGCTCTGGGCGGTGCCGACGATCTGGTAATTCGCGGATTTCTTGCGCAGGTCGTCGTTCTGCGGGATCGCCGCGAGGATCGGGATGTCGACGGATTTGGCGAAGGCCGCGGCCTCCCCGGTGCCGTCATCCTTGTTGATCACGAGGCCCGCGACACCGACATTTCCGCCGAGCTTGCGGAAGTATTCCACCGCCGAGCAGACGTTGTTGGCGACATAGAGCGACTGCAGGTCGTTGGAGGCTACGAGTATAACTTTCTGGGCCATATCCCGAGCGATAGGCAGGCCGAAACCGCCGCAGACCACATCGCCGAGGAAATCCAGGAGCACATAGTCAAAGTCCCAATCGTGGAACCCGAGTTTTTCCAGCAGTTCAAAGCCATGGATGATCCCCCGTCCGCCGCAGCCGCGACCCACCTCGGGCCCGCCGAGTTCCATTGCGAAGACGCCGCCGCGCTTGAAGCAGACATCGCCGATGGCGACTTCCTCGCCGGCGAGTTTCTTCTGGGTCGAGGTCTCGATGATTGTCGGGCACGCCTTGCCGCCGAACAGCAGCGAGGTCGTGTCGGATTTCGGGTCGCAGCCGATGAGCAGCACGCGCTTGCCCTGTTCGGCCATCATGTGGCTGAGATTGGCGAGCGTGAAGCTCTTGCCGATGCCGCCCTTGCCGTAGATCGCGATGATCTGGGTCTTCTTGGTCGGCTCGCCCTGGGGGACTTCCAGTGTGGGTTCTTCGGCGGCCTCGTCACGAAGGCGCTGGTCATAGTCGGATTTCAGGTTCGGGACATCGAGTGTCATGCGGTCGCGCTCCAATCCAGGATCATTTTCAGGCAGGACGGATCCTCGAACGCGGTCTGATATGCGTTCGCGCAGTCGGCGGCCTGAGTGGTGTGGGTGATGAGTTCCTCTAGCGAGAGCGCCCCGGAATCGATCAGGGCGCGGGTTGCGATGAGATCATCGCGGTCCCACTCTGCGGCGATGCGCAGGCGGGCTTCTTTCATGAAGGCGGGGGGGAAGGGGAAGGTGATCTGGTCGTAGAACCCGGCGAGCACGATCTCGCCACCCTTCTGGATCCGCATGATGAGGCTGGAGATGAGCTCGGCATTGCCGGACGCATCGTAGATCGAGCGGTAGTCGCGGCGCGTGTCGGCATCCGGATGGATGACCTGGTAGCCGGTCGCGCCCTTGGCGCGGTCCTCGGAGATTTCCCAGACCGTGGGCGCGGGGGCCCCGGCGGCGATGGTCAGGCGCGCCAGCAGGCGGCCGAGCACGCCGTGACCCACGATCAGGTCCGGCACGGATTTGTTCAGGCCCGCCATGGCGTGGCGCGCGGTGGCCGCCAGCGCCAGCAGGGCGCCTTCGGCTTTCAGGCTCTCGTCGATTCGCACGACGCGGTCGGCCTTGCTCACCAGCAGGTTCGACGCCCCGCCGAACAGGCCGCGCACGTCGCCGTAGCAGTTGGCCCCGGGCACGAAGACCCGGTCGCCGGGCTTGTAGGAGGTGTCGGCGCCGGCCTCGACCACTTCGCCCGCGGCCTCGTAGCCGGGCACGAGCGGGAAGGAGAAGCCGGGAAACGGAGGCATTTTGCCGGACCAGAAGAGCTTCTCGGTGCCGGTGGAGATGCCGGAGTGATCGATTCGCACCACGATGTCGGTGGCGGTGGGGTCCGAGACCGCCACGTCCTGGAGCCCCAAAGCCTTCGGACCGGTCAGAACAACGGCTGTCGCGTGCATGGATGTTCCCCTCAAAACTCTGGCCTGACATTCGTGACTCGATGTCGCGGCTGGTTGTTATCTGTAAGATTACTCTTACAGCATAATATGTCAACTAAATTAGACAGTCTGAAATGCGAGAAGTTACGCGGGCTTGCGCCCGGAAACCACGCCGGTGACGAAGGGGCGGTAGGTGGTGTGGCAAACCACGTCCACGAAGCCTGCCCGGGTCAGGTGATCGGCGATCTCCTGGGCCGAACGCGCGCGCCCGGTCTGCATCGCCATGGTGTAGAAGGCGAAATAGGCGTCGCCCGTGCGAGTGGGCTGGTCGCCCCCGGCCATGGGTTCGGAGACCACCACGCGCCCGTCCGCGGGCAGGGCCGCGAAGACCTTGCGCAGAAGGTCCGCGACCGTGGCGTCCGCGTGATCGTAAAGCACCCGCACGAGCGAGATCGCGTCCGCGCCCTTGGGCAGGGCAGGTGCGTCCCGGAAGGAGCCGCCGGTCTTGTCGGCGCCTGGGGGCAGTTCCGCCCCCTCGATCACCGCGGGCAGGTCGTAGAGACGCAGGCGCAGATCCGGGTGCTTTTCGCGCACGGCGCGCAGGAACGCCCCGGTTCCGCCGCCCACATCCATCAGCCGGTGCACCCCGTCGAAATCGATGGTGCGCAGGGTTTCCTCGGCCACGAGGCCCTGGCTGTCGGCCATCAGGCGGGAATACCGCTCGGCGATCTCGGGATCGTTGGTTCCGGCCTGCCCGAAGACATAGGGCCAGAATCGGGCCAGCTCGGTCTCCTGGGTGCCGCTGAGGAACTTCATCGGGTCCTGCAGGTCGCGGTAGAGCACGTCGTGATGGCGAATCATCTCGGCGAGGCCGGGCACACCGGGCAAGGCCGCGCCGAGGCGGCCCAACTGGTAGCTGCCATCGCGGCGGCGCTTGAGCAGTTTCAGGGAGGCGGCAGCCTGGCAGAGCACTTCCATCTGCCGCGGCTCCATCCGGGTGCGGGCAGCCAGACGCCAGGCCGGGAGTGGCTCCCTCGCCAGAAGGGCGGGCATGTCGAGGGTGACGAAGGCCTGGAGGACCTGACTGTACACGAAGCCCGACACCAGGTCGAACAGCGCCTCGCCATCCTTGCGCGCCAACCGCCGGGTGCCCGGCATGGCACTGGCCCAGGACTGGAACGCCGAAGAGCCCGCGAGGCGGACCCACCAGCGATAGAAGGCGTTTTTCTCGGGAAGAAAGGAGAACCGAAGGTAGGTGCCGGGCGACATGGACATGGCTCAGGCGGTCCGCACGCTCGCCAGGTTCGGTATCACCGGCGTCAGCCGCTCGGCGGTCTTGCGCACCATCTCGCAGAGCGCGGCCTCGCCGGGGCAGGAGGGGATCGAGGAAATCGCGCCCGACAGGATGTCGTCGAGCCGCTTGATCGCGCCCTGCACGCCCAGTTCGGAGACCGCGTTGGGACGGGCGTTGACCACGTCCTGCCCGGCGGGTTTGCCCAGGGTTTCCTCGTCATAAAGCGCGTCGCGCAGATCGTCGGCCACCTGGAACGCCTCGCCGATGCGGGCGCCCAGTTCGGTCCAGGCCTCGGGGTCGGCCCCGGCGGCGGCGGCCCCCATCCGGGTCGCGGCGGTAAAGAGCGCGCCGGTCTTGGCCCGGTGATAGGCCGAAAGGTCGACCTGCGCCTCGCTCTCCCATGCCTGGCCGGCGCAGATGCCGTGGGGCATGCCGGAGTAGCGGGCCAGTTCCAGCGTCAGGGTCGCGGCGCGCAGGGCGTCGGACCGGGCGGCGAGCGCGATCTGCTCGAATGCCATGATGATCAGGGTGTCGCCGGTCAGCACCGCGAGCGGTTCGGACCAGGCCTTGTGGACGGTCGGCTTGCCGCGCCGGACATCGGCATTGTCGAAGGCGGGCAGGTCGTCATGCACCAGGCTGCCGCAATGTATCAGCTCGATCGCGGCGCAGGCGGCGTCGGTCAGGCCGGGTGCATCGTCGCCACAGGCGCGGGCCACGTTGAGACAGATGGTCGGGCGGATTCGCGCGCCCCCGGGCTTGACCGCGTATTCGAGGGCCGAGGCCAGCTTCGGCGGGCAGGAGCCTGCGCGACTGCGGATCAGGGCGATGTCGAGGGCGGTTTCAATGCGCGTCTGGGGGGTCATGGGCCGCTCCGAAAGTGAGTGTGTCACGGTTTAATGACACGGTACTGTAAATTAGACTGGACAGTTTGCCCGCGCCTGTCAACAATCAAGGTCATGTTTTGGATCGGAATGTGATGACTCGCGCGCAAGACAAGGTCGTCGTGATCGGCGCGGGGATGGGCGGATTGGCGTCGGCCATCCGTCTGGCCCATGCCGGGTGCGATGTGACGGTGCTGGAGGCGCTGTCGGGGCCGGGGGGCAAGATGCGCACCCTGCCGAGCGCGGCGGGGCCGGTGGATGCGGGTCCGACGGTGATGACCCTGCGCCCGATATTCGAATCGCTGTTCGCCGATGTGGAGGCGGGTTTGTCGGACTACGTGACCCTGCACCGAGAGACGGTGCTGGCGCGGCACTGGTGGTCCGATGGCAGCACGCTGGACCTGTTTTCCGATGCAGAGGCGTCCGAGGCGGCGGTGCGCGCCTTCGCCGGCGCGCGGGAGGCGGCCGCCTTCGCCGCGTTCTCGGCTCAGGCGGCGAAGCTGTTCGCGGCCTTCGACGGGCCGATGATGCAGAACCCGGCGCCGGATCTGGCGGGGCTGACGCGGCACGTGTTGGCGCAGCCTTCGGTGATCCCGGCCATGGGGCCGCTGACCACGCTGGCGCGCAGCCTGGCCAAGCGGTTTCGCGACCCGCGGTTGCAGCAGCTTTTCGGGCGCTACGCCACCTATGTGGGCGGCTCGCCCTATGCGTCGCCCGCGGTGCTGGCCCTGATCTGGCAGGCCGAAGCGCAGGGCGTCTGGCGCGTGGAGGGCGGGATGCATGCGCTGGCGCAGGGGCTCGCGCGGCTCGCGGCGGAGAAGGGCGCGGATCTGCGCTATGATACCTGCGTTGCCCGGATCGAGACGCAAGGCGGGCGTGTGGCGGGCGTGCATCTGACCGATGGCGCCCGGATCGCGGCGGACACGGTGGTGTTCAACGGGGATCCGCGCGCGCTGCATCTCGGCTTGCTGGGCCCGGCGGCCAAGCCCGCCGTGGCGGCCCCGGGGGTCGCGGAGCGCTCGCTCTCGGCCTATGTGTGGTCCTTCGCGGGCCAACCCGAGGGGCGCGACCTGGTCCATCACAACGTGTTTTTCGCGGACGATCCGGCGCGGGAGTTCGACGATCTCGCGGCCGGGCGGATGCCCCGGGACGCGACCCTTTACCTTTGTGCCGAGGATCGGGGCGCGGGGCTGACCCCCGCCGGGCCCGAGCGATTCGAGGTCATCATGAACGGCCCCCCGGTCGCCGGTGCGGCCGGTTTGCGGGACGACCACGAGGAGTTTCACGCATGTCAGACGCAAGTCTTCACTCGCTTCGCAGCCATGGGGCTGCGATTCCCGGAACGCCCCGGACGGGAGGCGTTGACCATGCCGCGGGACTTCGCGCGCCTGTTTCCCGGGTCGGCCGGATCCCTCTACGGGCGGAGCCCGCACGGGTTGATGGCGGCGTTCCAGCGGCCCCAGGCGCGCACGAAGCTGCCGGGGCTGTACCTGGCGGGGGGCGGGGCGCATCCGGGGGCGGGCATTCCGATGGCGACCCTTTCCGGCAAGCACGCGGCCGCGGCGATCTTGAGCGACCGAACTTCAACCTCGACGTTCCGGCCGACGGCTACGCGTGGTGGTATATCGACGGGATCAGCGACTGCGGCACCCGCGCGATCTCGATCATCGCTTTCATAGGGTCGGTTTTCTCGCCCTGGTACCGCTGGTCCGGACGCAAGTCGCCGGACAACCATGTCTGCATCAACGTGGCGACCTATGGCCCCGGCGGGCGCTGGACCATGACCGACCGGGGCCGCAGCGCCCTGCGCCAGAGCCCGGAGCGTTTCGAGGTCGGGCCTTCGGTACTGCATTGGGACGGCGACCGGCTGGTGGTGGAGATCAACGAGATCTCGACGCCGCATGGGCAGAGGGTGCAGGGGACGGTCACGATCCATCCCAGCGCGCTGACCTCGGTGGAGGTGCCGCTGACCGCCGATGGCGCGCATGTCTGGCGGCCCTTCGCGCCGACGGCGGAGATCGAGGTGGATCTGGGCAAGGACGGCTGGAGCTGGCGCGGGCACGGGTATTTCGATGCGAATTTCGGCACGCGGGCGCTGGAGGAGGATTTCGGCTACTGGACCTGGGGGCGGTATCCGACACGGGTGGGCACGGCGTCGTTCTATGACGTGGCGCGGCGGGACGGGAGCGACCTGGCCGTGGCGCTGAGCTTTGGCCGCGACGGGTCGGTGGAAACGCTCGAAGCCCCGCCGAAGACCCGGTTTTCGCGGTCCCTCTGGGCGATCAAGCGCGAGACGCGGGCCGATCCGGGGACAAAGCCGAGGCAGGTCAAGCACATGCTGGATGCGCCGTTCTACAACCGCTGCGGGGTGGAGACGACGCTGCATGGCGAGCGGGTGACGGGTGTGTTCGAGGCGCTGGATCTTGACCGGTTCCGGGGGCCATGGTTGATGCCGATGCTGGCAGTGCGGGTGCCGCGCCGGTCGAAATGGGCCTTCAAGGACTGAAAGGGACGCAAGATGGGGATCGAGGTTGTCGGGATTGGCAGTTTCCTGCTGCTGGTGGCGATGCTGTGGGCGATCATTTCGACCATCGGCTCGACCGCGAGCACGGGCGCCAAGGTGATCTGGTGCCTGTTCATCCTGTTCTTGCCCCTGCTGGGCTTCATCATCTGGCTGTTCTTCGGGCCCCATGCGAAGCGTTAGGCGGTGGCGGGGCCGCCCGCCTTGTCGGGGTTGAGCCGCCAGACCGCCGCGTTCAGGGCCGCCGCGATCGACACCCAGACGAGATAGGGGGCCAGCAACAGGCCCGCAACCATGTCGATCTGCCAGGCGCTGACCATCGCGCCGCACACGGCGAGCCAGAGCGCGACGATGATGAACATCCCCGCCTTGATCCGGTTCAGACCGAAAAAGACCGGCGACCAGAGCGTATTGAGCGCGATTTGCAGGCCCCAGAAGGCCATGGCGAGCGCGTTACCATCGAGCACGGCGACCCGCGTGGCGGCCACGGCGATCACGATGTAGAGGATGGACCACACCACCGGGAACACCCAGTTGGGCGGGTTCCAGGACGGTTTGCGCAAGGCGTCGTACCACTTGTCGGGCGGAAACATGGAACCCGTTGCCGCCGCGGCGCAACAGGCACTGATGAAGACACCGAAGACGATCCAATCAAATTCCATGACAGGTTAAGTAGGGCGGCCTCCGTAAGGTTCCATACCGCGGGTCTCGCGGTCGCGGGCTTCGAGCTGCGCGAAGAGGCCAAGCAGGTTGCCGGAGCGCCCCGCGCCCCAGGCGGAGCGGTCCGCGATACGGGCGCCGGCCTCGACCAGGAAGGCGGTTTCGGGCAGCGGGTCGGCGTGAAGGACGGCGGAGCGCGGCATGACCATGCTGACCCCCGTGCGCAGGACCGACAGGCCGATCCAGCCGAGTTTCTGCCCGGCGCTGGTATGGGCGCGGCGGGTGATGTTGTCGAACGCGGCGCGGGTCACTTCATTGCCGATCCCGGCATAGATATGGCGCGCGGCGAAGATGCCGGGACGGGCGGCGCGCGGCAGGGCCGCGATCCCCGCCTCGGAACGGTAATAGAGCCGGGTCGCTTCGGCCAGCAGGCGGCGGGTGACGGTGGTCAGCGCCTCGGACGGGCGCGGGTCGGCGAGAAAGGCCTCCGGGTCGAGCCCTTCCTCGGCCATCATGGCGCGGGGCAGATACAGGCGGCCTTCGGCGGCGTCCTCGCCCACGTCGCGGCAGATATTGGTCAGCTGCATCGCCACGCCCAGATCACAGGCGCGGGCCAGCGCATCGGCATCGCGCACCCCCATGAGCACGGTCATCATCGCTCCGACGGCGGCGGCGACGCGCGCGGAATAGGCCCGCACATCCGACAGGGTATCGTATTGCCGTTCGATCGCGTCCCAGGCGAAGCCCTCGATCAGGGCCTCGGGCAGGGCGCGGGGCATGTCATGGGCCTCGATCATCGCAGTGAAGGCCCGGTCGGCGGGCGCGTTGCGGGGCTGGCCGCGATAGGCCAGGTCCAGCCGGTCGCGCAGATCGAGCACGGCGGCGGGCTTTTCATGGTGCAGATCCACCGCGTCGTCGGCCAGGCGGCAGAAGGCATAGAGCGCCAGCGCCGGGTCGCGCACCCGGTTCGGCAGAAGCCGGGAGGCCGCGTGGAACGACAGGGAGCCGTGGCGAATCGCCTCCTTGCAGTGGTCGAGATCGGCCTGGGTATAGGCCAGCGCGGTCGGGGCGAAAGGCGCGGCGTCGAGGCTCATTCCGCGGCCTGCGCGAGGGGGGCCGGGGTGGCGACGGGGGCGGCGTCGGGGACCATCTTGGCCAGCACCTCGGCCGAGCTGATCACGCCGGGCACGCCTGCGCCCGGATGGGTGCCCGCGCCGGCGAGGAACAGGCCCTCGGCCTCTTCGGAGACATTATGGGGTCGGAACCAGGCCGATTGCAGGATGCGCGGTTCGATGGAAAAGCCGGAGCCGTTGGGCGAGAGATACCTGTCGCGGAAGGTTTCCGGCGTGAACACCGTTTCGGTGGTGATGCGCCGCCCGATGCCGGGCATGGTCTTTTCCAGCTCGGCCAGCACCTTGGCCTTGTAGATCGGTTCCTCGGTCGCCCAGTCGACGCCATTGTCATGGCCCAGATGGGGGACCGGCGACAGGACGTAGAAGGTGTCGTCGCCCTTGGGTGCCACGCTGGGATCGGTGAGCGAGGGGCGGTGGACATAGAGGCTCATGTCGTCGGAGAGCCGCCCGTTGATGAAGATGTCGCGCAGCAGGCCCTCGTAGCGCGGGCCGCTGAGGATGGTGTGGTGGCCCACATCCTGCCACATGCCGGCGGTGCCCTTGGTGCCGAAATACCACACGAAAAGACCCATGGACCAGCGGCGGCTGTCGAGCTTGGCGTTGGTCCAGCGTTTCTTGGGGGCCTGACGCATGAGGTGTTTGTAGGTGTGGCCCGCATCGGCGTTGGAGACGACCACATCCGCATGCAGCACCTCGCCACTGGCGAGGCGGACGCCGCGGGTTTTGCGTTCGGTCACGAGGATTTCGTCTACGGTCTCGCCCAGGCGGACCCAGCCACCCTGGTCGGCCACGATCCGGGCCATGGCGTCGGCGATCGCCTGCACCCCGCCCATGGCGTAATGGACGCCGAATTCCTTTTCCAGGTGGCTGACGAGGGCATACATGGAGGTGACGTTCATCGGGTCGCCGCCGATGAAGAGCGGATGGAACGACAGCGCCATGCGCAGGCGGGCGTCCTTAACCCGTTTCTTGGCCAGTTTCAGGATCGACTGGTCGGCGCGCAGGAGGGCAAACTCGGGCAGGACCTTGATCGTGTCCCAGGCCTTGTGCATCGGCTCGGCCACCATGCCTTCGAACCCCACGACATAGCGGCGCTGGGAATCCTTGAGGAACTGGCGATAGCCTTTCAGGTCGCCGGGGGAGAGGCGGGTGATCTCGGCCTCCATCGCCTCGGTCGATTGGCGGGCGAAGAAGTTGGAGCCGTCAGGCCAGCGGATCTCGTAGAACGGGTCGAGCGGCTTGAGCGTAACATCGTCGTGGAAGTTGCGGCCGCAGGCCTCCCACAGGGCCTCGTAGACTTGGGGGACGGTGATGATCGTGGGGCCCAGGTCGAAGCGGTGCCCGTCCTGGGAGATCGAGGAGCCGCGCCCGCCGGTCCGGTCGAGCTTGTCCAGAACGGTGACGGCGTAGCCCTTGGCGCCGAGGCGCATGGCGGCGGCCAACCCCCCGAGACCGGCGCCGATCACGATGGCGCGTTGACGGGGGCCGGTGACGGCTTCGGCGGCGGAGATGGGGTCGACTCGTGTCATCATACTGAGACGATATAGGTGTCTAGTTTACTTGACAACATTTCTGTCACGTTTGCGCTGTCTTTTCCGCGCTGCCGGGGTTGCCTATATACCGGACAGACCCATCCCGGAGGCCAGAATGCAGCCCGTTGAAATCTATACCTCGCCGCTGTGCGGTTACTGCCATGCCGCCAAGAAGCTGCTGTCCCAGAAAGGCGTGAGCTTTGCCGAGACCGATGTCTGGCGCGCGCCGCAGAAGAAGCCCGAGATGATCGAACGGGCGGGCGGGCGCACGAGCGTGCCGCAGATCTTCATCGGCGCGACCCATGTGGGCGGCTGTGACGAGCTTTATGCGCTGGAGCGGGCGGGCAAGCTGGACGCGCTGCTGGCGGGCTGATGCGCGCCGCTCTGGTGCAGATGACTTCCGGCGACGATCCGGAGGCGAACCTGGCGCAACTGCAGGGGTTGGCGGCGCAGGCCGTGGCGGAGGGCGCGGGATTTGTCCTGAGCCCGGAGGTGAGTAATTGCCTGTCCACCAGCCGGACCCGGCAGCGTGCGGTGCTGCGGCGCGAAGCGGACGATCCGATGCTGGCGGCGATGCGGGAGTTCGCGGCGCGGCGGGGGGTTTGGGTGCTGCTCGGCTCGCTGGCGGTGACCACGGAGGATGCGGAGGGGCGGTTCGCCAACCGGTCGATCCTGATCGATGCCGGGGGCGGGATCGCGGCGCGGTATGACAAGATCCACATGTTCGACGTGGCCGTGTCGGAGGCCGAGACCTATCGCGAGAGCGACGGATACCGGCCCGGGGATCGTGCGGTGCTGGCCGACACGCCGTTTGGCAAGATCGGGATGACCGTGTGCTATGACCTGCGATTTCCGCATCTTTTCAGGGATCTGGCCCGAGCGGGGGCAGAGATCCTGACGGTGCCCTCGGCCTTCTCGCCGGTCACCGGGGCGGCCCATTGGGAGCCGCTGCTGCGGGCGCGCGCGATCGAATGCGGGGCCTGGGTTCTGGCGCCGGCCCAGACCGGCACGCACCCGGCGACCCGGGGCAAGGCGCGCAGCACTCATGGGCACAGCCTGGCCGTGGACCCCTGGGGGCGGGTGCTGGCCGATGGGGGGACCGCGCCGGGGGTGTGTTTCGTCGATCTGGACCGGACGGAAATTGCCGCAGCGCGGCGAAAAATACCTTCCCTCACGGCGGATGCCCCCTATGCTGACCCGGTATGAACACGGTCAATGACGCCCTTGCGATTTCCCTTCTGTCGGAACTGATCACCACCGATCAGCTGGCCCGCGCGCGGCTGTCCAAGGCCCTGCCGAAGGGGATGGAGCTGAGCCATTTCTCGGTGCTGAACCATCTGGCGAACACCTCGGCCGAGCGGACCCCGGCACAGCTGGCGCGGAGTTTCCACGTCACCAAGGGGGCGATGACCAACACGCTGGGCAAGCTGGAGGCGGCGGGGCATGTGCATATCCGGCCCGACTGGGACGATGCGCGGCGCAAGCTGGTGGCGGTCAGCCCGGCGGGGCGGGCGGCGCGGGATGCGGCCTTGCAGGTGATCACGCCGATCATCGCCGAGATGACCTCCAGCCTGGGGGCGGAGAAGGTGCGCGCGGTCTTGCCGATCCTGCGGGAGTTGCGGGTGCGGCTGGAGCAGGACGACACCAAGCCCTAGGCGGAGCGGGACGTCTGCGATCGTGCCGGATGCAGGTCGAGACCGGCCAGGAACCCTTCGATTTCCGCCGCGATCAGGTCGGGGCGTTCCTCGTGCATCAGGTGGCCGAGGGCCGGCAGGGTGCGGGTCGTGGCGTTGGGCAGCTTGCGCGCGGCGTCGATCGAGACCTGGGGGGCCACGGCTTTGTCGCGCGCGCCGGTCAGCAACAGCGCGGGGGTGTCGATATTCGGCATCTTGCGGTTGAGGGGGCGCAGGTCCCAGCGGGACATCATCGCCAGCGCGCCGGAGACATGGGCGCGGTCCCGCACCAGCCGGAAGTAGAGGCCGAGTTGCGCCTCGGTCAGCTCGGAGCCGGTCGCCTCGATCAGTTGGCGAACGCTGCGCGGGGTGGTGGTGTTGGCGAAGACCAGCGCGGTGAACGGGTTCAGCGCCAGCATCTTGGCCAGCATCGGAAAGAGCCAGCCCGCGACCCCGTCGAATTCCGCGAAGGCGCCGTTCAGGGCGACGAGGCCCCGGGGCGGGGTCGGCAGGCGCGTCGTCAGCTCCAGCCCAACGGCGGCCCCGGCGGAATGGCCGATGATCGCGTCTGGCAGAAGGTCCTGTTTCACGAGCAGCTTGGTCAGATCCTCCGCCACCGCGTCGAGGCTGGATCGCATGGAGCTGCCCTTGGTGGTGAAGCCGTGTCCGGGCAGGTCGACGGCCACCAGCCGGAAGCGCGGCGCGAGCCGGTCCATCAGGTCGGCGAAGGAGTGCAGCGAGGCCCCCGCCCCGTGCAGCAGCAACAGCGTCGGCGCCTGGCCCTTGTCTGGCCCCATCACCTGCACATGCCATTGGTGCGGGCTGACACGCAGGAAGCGACTGGCCCAGGCATGGGGCCAGTGGGCCTTCTCCAGGTTCCAGTTCATGAGTCGAGCGCCGCAGTCACCGCGGTGGAGAGACGCTGGCTGTCGGCGCGGGGCATGGGGATGTAGGGGGCGGCCAGATCGCCCGCGAGATCGCGCAGCTGCGCCTGGGGCCGGTTGCCCATGTCGATGACGATTGAGGGTGTCGCCTGGGCGCGCAGGGCGCGGGCCATGGCGCGGGCGTCCTCGGCGGCGGCAGGCCGGTTGGCGGTGCCGTCGAGCGCGATATTGGCCCGCCCGTCGGTCAGGAGCGCGATGGTGGGGCTGAGGCCGCGACCCTTGCTGAGTGCGGCGAGGTCCAGCGAGGCGCGCAGGCCCGCGGCGAGCGGTGTGCCGCCCCCGCCGGGAAGCGCGGCGAGGCGGCGCTTGGTCTGGACCAGCGACCGGGTCGGCGGCAGCAGAAGGTCCGCGCCGGTGCCCCGGAAGGCGATGAGGGCGACGTGGTCGCGGCGCGCGTAAGCCTCCGCCAGCATCAGCTCGACCGCGCCCTTGGCCTCGGCCAGGCGCGCAAGGGCAGCGGAGCCGGAGGCGTCCACGGCGAAGATCAGCAGGCGGTCGGATTTTTCCTCGAACCGGCGCAGGCGGATATCCTCGGACCGGACCAGCACCTTTTGCGGGGCGTCGGGGGTCAGCTTGCGGCGGATGGTCTGCCAGGGTGCTGCGGCGCGCAGGGTGGCGACGAGGTCGATGCGGGACTGCCCGTCGATCCGGCCCGGGCGGGACGGCAGGGGGCGGCCCCGGCGGTTGCCTTTCTTCGCGGCCCCGGCCCCGGCCCCGGATTTGGCGGTCTTAGGGGCCTTCGCGGCGGCAAGCCTGGCCAGCAGGTCCGGCGGCAGGACGGCCTTGGCGGCCTGCAGCAGGATCTCTTCCGGCAGGCGCTGGGGCGGGTCGGTCTCGTCCAGTTCGTCCTCGGGCGCGGCGTCGGTTTCGGGCGGGGGTTCGGGGGCGTCCTGGGGCGGCTCGGCCTCGTCGGTGTCCTCCTCGGGGAAACGGGTCGCGCGGGGGGCGAGCACCAGTTCCGTGGCGGTCACGAGGTCGTCCTCGTCCGCGGTGTCGCGGCCATCGAGCGCGGCAAGCGCCCGGGCGGCGCGGGCCGCGAGCAGGGGGGCGCGCAGGCTGTCGATGCCGAGGCGCAGGGCGGCGACGGTGAGGGCGGCATGGGCGTCAGGGCCGAGGCGCACATGGGGCAGGTAGGTGCGCGCGCGGGCGATCTCCTCCGCGTCGAAGGCGGGGGGCGGGCAGTCGGCCAGCGCCAGCCCGTCGAGGTCGATATGCAGCGCGAGCCTGTCGGCGAGAGAGGCGGCGAGGCGTTCGTCGGGCTCGGCCCCTTCGTCCAGGGCGATGAGGCAATGGCCCTGGGATGCATCGAGGGTTTGGGCGAGGCGGGCGGCAAGGCCCGGCGTCATCCGTTCCGCCATGGGGGCGATCAGGGCGACGGGGCCGCTGCCGAGCAGGCCGGGGGCGCGCACGAGTTGGCCCGCAGACAGGGTCGCGGCGAGGTCCACGCCGCCGAAAAGCTGCGCGTCGGCGATGCCGGGGGGCATGCGGCGCGGGGCGGTGAGCAGCCCGCGCAGGCCCGCGAGCAGCCGGTCGCGCGCCGGGCCTGAGCGCGCGCGGAGCCACAGCCCGCCGAGCCCCTCGGGGTCGATGGCCAGCAGGGCGGCGGCGGTGGCCGCCTGGGCCCAGCGTTCGACCGGGTCCATATGGGTGGGCGGGATCACGCGGCCCCTCAGGCCAGGACGCTGTCGACCACGCGGGCGACGCGGGTGGTGGACCCGGCCTCGTCCAGCGGGTCGCGGCGCAGGCGGTGGCGCAGGGCCGAGGCGGCGATGGTGCGCAGGTGCTCGCGCCCCACGGTTTCGGCCCCGGAATAGGCGGCCACGGCGCGGGCGGCCTTCAGCAGCGTCAACTCCCCGCGCAGACCGTCGGCGCCGAGGGCCACGCAGAGCTCGGCGCAGTCGCGCAGGGTGGCGTCGGGGGTTTCGATGGCGCGGAGGATCTTGCGCGCTTCGAGGATGCGCTTGCGGAGCGAGGCATCCTCCCCCTGCCAATGGGCCATGAAGGCGTCGTAATCCATCTCGTAGGCGTCGCGGCGGCGGATCACCTCGATCCGGTCATCGATGTTGTTGGGGGAGGCGACCTCGACACTGAGCCCGAACCGGTCGAGCAACTGCGGGCGCAGCTCGCCTTCCTCGGGGTTGCCGGAGCCGACGAGGACGAAGCGCGCGGGGTGGCGGATCGACAGGCCTTCGCGTTCGATCACGTTTTCGCCGGAGACCGCCACGTCGAGCAGCAGGTCGACGATGTGATCCTCCAGCAGGTTGACCTCGTCGATATAGAGATAGCCGCGATTGGCGCGGGCCAGCAGGCCGGGCTCGAACGCCTTCTCGCCCCGGGTCAGCGCCCGTTCGATGTCGAGCGCGCCGACCACGCGGTCTTCGGTGGCACCGAGGGGCAGGTCGATCACGGGGGTGGGTTTCGAGACGATCTCGGTGCCGACGCCCTCGGCCCAGTCCGGCACGGCCGCAGGCGTGGCGGAGTTGCAGGGGCAGCCCGCGACCACGTCGATCTCGGGCAGAAGGGCGGCGAGCGCGCGGACGGAGGTGGATTTGCCGGTGCCGCGATCCCCGAAAACCAGCACCCCGCCGATGGAGGGGTCGATGGCCGTGAGCACCATCGCCTGTTTCATTTCGGACTGGCCCACGATGGCGGAGAACGGGAAGGGATGGGTCATGCGTATTCCTCGGCGGGCGTATCGGTGGGCGTGGGGGCGGTAAGGCTGGCGAGAGGGCGGCGCCCCTCCCACGAGCCGTGATCGCCCAGGACGGTGAAGCGGGCATAGAGCTCTTCGGCGAAGAGGCCGCCGTCGCGGACGGCGCGGATCGCCTCGGCATGGGGGCCGCCCTTGCGGGCGAAGGCGCACATGCTGGTGGCATCGGGCCAGATCGAGAAGGTGACCTGCTGCATCAGGGGGACCTCGCCGATGCCGATCTTGAAGATGACATTGGGGTCGCGCCCGATCATGTCGCTGATCGCGGGCTCGTGTTTCCAGAATTTCAGTGCCCGGCTGGGTTTGACCGTGGCGCGTGTGAGCGCGGCCAGGGGGCCCGGGGTCGCGGGGGCGGTCACCTCGAACGGGGTCTGGCCCGACCACGCGCCGCGCACGGAGGTGGGGGCGAGGAATATCGTCCAGTCCTCGGCCGCGCGGGCGCGGTAGCGCGCCCAGACCGGGGCCTCGCGAGTACGGGCCCGGGCGGTGGCCGCGTCGGGCCAGGTCGCGAGGATGGCGTAGACGGAGGTGTTGGGAACGGGTGTGAAGCCTTCGCCCGAGCCGGAGCCGCAGAGCTTCCAGAACCCGATATCGGGTGTTCTGGGCAAGCTGAACCGGGCCGCGCCCATCTGGGCGAGCGCCCAGAGGCGGTCAAGTGCGCTGTCGAAGCGAAAGAGGCTGAGACTGACGGTCTGAATCGGACTCACTCCAATGTGTAAACTTAGTCTGACACATTATGTGTAAATCCGAAAGTCTTATTTCAGGGCGCAGCATCCGGGGAGGCGCGCGGGCGACCGACGAATTCCTCGCGGTGGACGCGGGCCAGAACGGCGATGTCCACCTCCTCCGCGCCGGCCTCGAGACAGGCGGCTGCACAGGCCGCCAGGGTCGCGCCACTTGTCATCACGTCGTCGATCAGCAGCACGTGCCGCCCGGCGATCCCGGCACTGCGCGCGCGGGCGCCGCAGACCGACACCGCACCGTCGAGATTGGCAAAGCGTTCCTCGAAGCTGCGCTGGTCCTGCATCGGCGTGCGCCGGGTCCGGGTCAGAAGGTCTGGCACCATCTGCCGTTCGAGATGCCGGGCCGCGACCCGCGCCAGCAGCACCGCCTGGTTATAGGTGCGCCGCAGAAGTCGCGTGCGATGCATCGGCACCGGCAGCACCAGCGTGTTGCCCTGAACGAGCGGCCGCGCCGCCCTGGCCAGCCAGGCCCCGGCGGGCCGTGCGAGATCGGTGCGGTCGCTATGCTTGAGCTGCAGCACGAGCGTGCGGCCCATATCCTGGTAGGTCATCACTGCGCGGCCCCGGGACCAGGGGCGCGGAATGTTCAGACAGTCTTCGCAGATGTCGGTTTCGGTCTCGGACAGCCCCGCAACGGGCACCCCGCAGGTATTGCAAATCCCCCCGGCGATGAAGGGTGTCTGGCGCAGGCATTCGCCGCAAAGGCCGAAATCGCTGGCCACCGGCGCGCGGCACGTGATGCAACTTGGCGGATAGACCGTCCGCAAGGCGGTTTGCAATTGCCCGTGAAACACTTAAATACGCCTCTCAATTGAAGGTTCATCATGAGCGTACCGCCCCGACTTGCAGATCGTGCCGCCCTGGAGGCGCACCGTGCCCGGGCCCGCAAGGGGGCGGGGCCCGAGTCGTTTCTGCATGTCGAAGCTCTTCATGAGGTTCAGGAAAGACTGGACGAGGTTAACAGGAGCTTTACCAAGCCCGCGATCGTGACCGGTTTTCCCGAATTCTGGGCAGATGCCGTACCGGAAGCCGTGGTCGTGCCCGACACGGAAGTTCTGGACCTGCGCGAAGGCGCCCATGACTTGGTGATCCACGCCATGGCGCTGCATTGGGCCGACGATCCGGTCGGCCAGCTGGTGCAGGCGCGCCGGGCGCTGAAACCTGACGGGCTGTTCCTGGCCGTGGCCTTTGCGGGCGAGACATTGCGCGAGCTGCGCGTGGCCCTGGCCGAAGCCGAGACCCGACAACGCGGCGGGCTCAGCCCGCGGGTGGCGCCGATGGGCGACCTGAGGGACATGGGCGGGCTTTTGCAGCGGGCGGGCTTTGCCCTGCCGGTGGCCGACCTGTCCCCGCGCGCGGTGGAATATGCCACGCCGCTGCACCTGATGCGGGAGCTGCGCGCCATGGGCGAGACCAATGCCCTGGCCCAGCGCGAGCGCCGGTTTCTGCGCCGCGACGTGCTGGCCCGGGCGGTGGAAATCTATGCCCGTGAATTTCCGGGGGACAATGGGCGCGTGCGCGCTACGTTCCAGTTTGCTTTTTTGACCGGATGGGCGCCTGCGGCGTCGCAACCGCAACCGCTAAAACCGGGCTCCGCGTCCCACAGGCTTGCCGAAGCCCTTGGATCCGTGGAATTCGACCGAGATATGAACCCAGTGACCGACCCGACCCCACGCAGGGACGGCGATGGCTGACAGAGGCACAGAACCGATGAACATGATGTCCAAGACGACCTCGTCCCACCTGCCCGGTGATCACCCGCCGGTCAATTTCGGCAAGGTCGGCGTACTGCTGGCCAATCTCGGGACGCCGGACAATTATGACTATTGGTCGATGCGGCGGTATCTGAATGAATTCCTGTCCGACAAGCGGGTGATCGATTACAGCCCCTGGATCTGGCAACCGCTGTTGCAGCTGGTGATCCTGACCAAGCGGCCCTTCAGCTCGGGTGCGGCCTACAAGTCGATCTGGAACGAAGAGGCGGGGGAGAGCCCGCTGATGACCATCACCAAGGATCAGACCGCCAAGATGAAGGCGGCGATGCAGGCTCGGTTCGGCGATGACGTGGTGGTGGATTTCTGCATGCGCTACGGCAATCCGTCCACCAAGTCGAAGGTGGAGGAATTGCAGAAGCAGGGCTGCCAGAAGATCCTGTTCTTCCCGCTCTATCCGCAATATGCGGGCGCGACCTCGGCCACGGCCTGCGACCAGTTCTTCCGGTCGCTGGAGCATATCAAGTGGCAGCCGATCGTGCGCACGGTGGAGCCGTATTTCGAGCATCCGATGTATATCGAGGCGCTGGCCCAGTCCGTGGAGCGCGCCTATGCGGACATGGAAACCCGCCCCGACGTGCTGGTCGCGTCCTATCACGGGGTGCCGAAGCGG
The DNA here is from genome assembly GCF_000018145.1 of Dinoroseobacter shibae DFL 12 = DSM 16493. Classification (NCBI taxonomy): domain Bacteria; kingdom Pseudomonadati; phylum Pseudomonadota; class Alphaproteobacteria; order Rhodobacterales; family Roseobacteraceae; genus Dinoroseobacter; species Dinoroseobacter shibae. Next base: position 3,679,321 of record NC_009952.1, on the reverse strand, counting down.
TACCTGATGGAGGGTGACCCGTACCACTGCCAGTGTCAGAAGACCTCGCGCCTGCTCAAGGAACGGCTGGGCTGGCCGGAGGGCGAGATCGTGACCACCTTCCAGAGCCGGTTCGGCCCGGAGGAATGGCTCAAGCCCTACACGGTCGAAGAGGTCGCGCGCCTGGCCGAGACCGGCAAGAAGAAGATCGCGGTGATCGCGCCGGCATTTTCCGCCGACTGCATCGAAACGCTCGAAGAGATCAACGAAGAGATCAAGGAGAGCTTCGAGGAGGCGGGCGGCGAAGAGTTCACCTATATCCCCTGCCTGAATGACGACGACGCCCATATCGCGGCGCTGGCCAAGGTCGTGGAAGAAAACCTTGCGGGCTGGATCGCGCCGAAGGGCTGATCCACGGACCTGCGGGCCGCGGCGCGGCCCTCAGGTGGTCACAGCCGGATGATCACACGAAAAGAGGCGGCCCAAGGGCCGCCTCGATCCATAACTAGGTCGGTGCGAAGCGATTAGCTTGCGACAGCCGCCAGAACCGCGACCAGCAGGAGCGGAACAACCCAACCGGTTGCGCTGGTGTTGGTTTCTTCGACGATCACCGGCATTTCCATCATGGGCTCTTCCATGGAGCCTGCGGTTGCGGTGGTTGCTGCTGCGGCCAGAGCGGCGGCAAGGACGAGCTTTTTCATGGTTCCCTCCAAAGAGATGCTCACAATTACGACTTGGACACGCCAGAAGACGCTGGTGAGCGTTCTAGACTGTACCTCGTACACTTTTTTTAAGCAGGAGAACCTGCAGAATGCAATCGGGCCAATATCAAGGGCCTTTCGGACAGGTAAATGTCGTCAAAATAGCAACACTCTTGCGCAGTCTCGGGCCATCGACGGGCGGAATTGATCGGTCTGGCGCATGCGCGCCCGGTTATCTCAGAAAATTCCGGGGATTGTGACAGGTTCTTGAAGCGCTTTCCGGTGCCTTCCGGCGGCGGCACGTCGAGGCGGCCTGCGCTGAAAACGAACGCGGCGCCACAGGGCGCCGCGGGGAGAGTCGGGGACCGGATCCTCCGGGTCAGATCAACAGGACCTGGGTGCCCACCTTGCACTTGGAATACAGCTCCGCGATATCCTCGTTGAACAATCCGATGCAGCCATTCGACGAGCGGCGCCCGATCTTGCGCGTGTCGTGGGTGCCGTGGATCCGGTAATAGGTCCAGGTCAGGTGCATGGCATGGGTGCCCATCGGGTTATCGGGCCCGGGCGGGATGAACTCGGGCCATTCCGGATTACGCTGCCGCATCGCCGGGGTCGGACGCCAGCTGGGGCCTTCGACCTTCTTGGTGATGCTCGTGCGCCCGGTGCGGGTCAGGTCCTCGGTCAGGGGCACGGAGGTCGGGTAGAGCTTGTACTCGGTCTGATCCTCGGACCAGAAATGCAGCGCCCGGGACGAGATATCGACCAGAACCGCGCCGTTGCGGGTGTTCGAGAAATAGGGCCGCCAGTCCAGCGCGCGGAAGCTGGAGACGTTGCGGCGCACGGTCTGGGTGACGTCCTGCTCGAGCTCGGTGGTGCCGGTCATCTGCGCAAGCGCCGGGCTTGCCAGCAGGGTCGACGCAGCACCGCTTGCCGCCAGGAACCGGCGGCGGGACAAGGGAGAACGATGGTCCTTGGACATGGTCTGACTGCTCCTCAGATGTCACATTGTTGTGCGGAAGATACGAATATCACCGGAAAAGTGCAATTCACACGGCTGTCATGGCCAAAGGGCGGCGAGCCCCCTTGGATCGGGTAGCCAATTTCGCATAGGACAGGGGGAACGACGTAAAAAACCGGGATTGGGGCCATGTTTCGCGTTCTTTTGAGCCTTGTGCTGCTTGCGCTGGCCGCTTGTTCACCGCCGCCGCCCACTTTGGGCGCAGACGGCAAACCCCTGCCGCAGGTCTACAACATCCGCGCCGCAGACACCGGGCGCATCCAGTTCGCCATGCTTGATTCGGTCAACGTGCTGCGCCAGGCGGCGGGTTTGCCGCAGCTGGCCCTGAACGCGGAGCTGACCGCCGCCGCGGCGACCCATGCGCGCGACATGGCCGTGCAGAACCGGCCTTGGCATTTCGGTTCGGACGGATCCTCGCCCCTGGAGCGGGCCGCCCGTGCCGGCTATCCGGGCCAGTTTCGCGGGGAGTTGATCTCGGAAACCTTCGAGACCGAGCTGGAAACCCTGGCCGCGTGGATGGCAGAGCCCGCCACCCGCGACGTGATCCTGGACCCGGCCGCCCGCGACATGGGGTTTGCCTGGTACCAGGAACCCAGCGGCAAACTGTGGTGGACGCTGGTTCTGGGTGGCGCCGGGCCACGGATCGTCCCCAACGCCTGATCCGTCAGGGGTAGATGTCGATCACCGTGCCGTCCTCGACCATGGCATAGATCTCTTCCATCTCGGCGTTGGTGACGGCGATGCAGCCGGCCGTCCAGTTTTCCTCGGTCTGGGGGCCCAGCAGGTTCGGCTGGCCATGGATGAAGATATTGCCTCCGGGGCTTTGACCCATGGCCCGCGCCCGCGCCACGTCCGCCGTGTTGGGGTACGAGATGCCGAGCGACAGATGGAAACTGCTGTTGGGGTTGCGCCGGTCGATGCGGTAGCGCCCCTCGGGCGTCTTGCCGTCACCTTCGACCTGTTTGTGGCCTTCGGGCGCGAAACCCAGATCGATGTCGAAGCCGCGCAGGACCCTGTCCTCGTTCATCAGGTACATGCGGCGCTCGCCCTTGAAGACGACGATGCGCGTCACCTCCGGGCCTTCATAGTCCAGGAATTTCGAGGATCCGCAGCCGGACAGCCCCAAGGCGAGGCCCAGCAGCAGGACGCGGCGGGAAAGGGTCATTATGGAAGCCTGCTCGAGAGAGATTACAATTTTATTATTGTCATGCAGGATGCCAGATTTTCCGCCGCCGGGCCAATCACGAATTTGGCGGGGGACGTTTCGCGAGGGCCTCTTCGATGGCCTTGAGGCGGGCCATCACCTCATCCCGGTAGGCATCGGTGGCGGCGACCTCTTCGGCGGAATGGGCCTCCTGCATGGAGTTCACGATCAGACCGACCAGCAGGTTCACCACGGCGAAGGTGGTGACCATGATGAACGGGACAAAGAACATCCAGGCATAGGGGTAGACCTCCATCACCGGGCGGACGATGCCCATGGACCACGACTCCAGCGTCATGATCTGGAACAGCGAATAGCCCGAGCGGCCGAGATCGCCGAACCACTGGGGGAAGCTGGCCGAGAAGAGCTTGGTCGCCATGACCGCGCCGATATAGAAGATGATCGCCATCAAGAGGAACACCGACCCCATCCCCGGCAGGGCGGTCACGAAGCCCTCGACCACCCGGCGCAGGCGCGGAGCGACCGAGATCACGCGCAGCACCCGCAGGATGCGGAGCGCGCGGAGGACCGAGAAGCCCTGCGCGCCGGGCACGATGGCGACCCCGACGATCAGGAAGTCGAAGATGTTCCAGCCGGAGCGGAAGAAGCGCCCGCCCAGCGCGAAGAGCTTGATCGCCAGTTCCACCACGAAGATGCCGAGGCAGATCTTGTCCAGCGTGACGATCAGCCCGCCCGCCGCCGCCATGAGCGCAGGCGAGGTTTCCATGCCCAGGAGCACTGCGTTCACGATGATCACGGTGATGATGAAGTTTCGGATGCGGGGGGACTCGATCCAGTCCGCCAGCCGCGCGCGCAGGTCCGTCATGGGGATTTCCTCTTGGTCAGGGCTGGATATGGGGCGCGGTGAAGGCGGCCGCAAGCTCCACATGCGGGGACCAGCGGAACTGGTCCACCACTTGCACCCAGCGCAGGGCGTAGCCCGCGTCACAAAGTGTTTTGGCGTCACGGGCGAAGGTAACCGGATTGCAGGACACGGCAGCGATGCGGTCGGGTTGGGCGGAGGCCAAGGCCGCGGTCTGCGCCTCGGCGCCGGCGCGGGGCGGGTCGATGACCACGGCGCCGAAGCGCGCGAGGTCGTCGGGCAGGAGCGGGCGGCGGAAGAGGTCGCGCGCCTCGGTGGTGACCTTGGACAGACCCGGGGTCTTGCGCCAGCCCGCGTCGAGCGCCGCGAGCATGTCGGCATCGCCCTCGACCGCGTGAACCTCGGCCCGGGTTGCCAGCGGCAGGGCGAAGGTGCCGCAACCTGCGAAGAGGTCGGCGATGCGCCTGGCGGGGCCGACGGCCTCGGTCACCGCGGCCAGCAGGGCGGCCTCGCCCGGGGCGGTGGCCTGCAAGAAGGCGCCCGGCGGCGGTGTGACACTGGCGGGGCCGAAGTGTTGGGCGGGCGGGCGAAGGGTGAGAAACACCTTGCCATCGAGGCTGAGCCGCGCGAGGTCGAGCCGCTGGGTCAGCGCGGTGAGCGACAGGCGCAGAGCGGGGTCAAGCGGTTTGCCGCCGCGGATGTCCACGTCCAGCCCGGCCTCGGAGACGGTGACGGCGAGGGCCAATTCCCCTTTGCGAGAGCCTAGCAGGGGCAGGAATTCGGCGAGGCTTGGGAGGGCTTCGGTGATCGCGGGGGCGAGCACCTCGCAGCCGGGGATGTCCACGATCGTGTCGCTGGCGCGGGTGTGGAAGCCCAGGAGTGTGCCCTTTTTCAGCCGTCGGCCCGATAGGGTCGCACGGCGGCGGGTGCGCGGCGGCGAGGTCCGGATCGGGCGCATCGGCGCGCTGAGACCGTGGGCGGAGAGCGCGTCGATCACCACCTGAACCTTCCAGTCGGCCACGAACGGGTCGGCGGCGTGTTGCAAGGCACAACCGCCACAGCGGGCGTAGTGCGGGCACGGCGGCTTTACCCGGTTCGGGCAGGGCGTGACGATCTTGGGCGCGGCGATACGGTCGCCGGTGATCTCACCGCGGATCTCCTCGCCCGGCAGGGTGCGGGCGGCATAGACCGGGCCGGGGGCGATCCCGTCGCCGTGCAGGCCGAGGCGGGTGATGGTCAGCGTATCGGGTTGTGTCTCGGACATGCCCGGGCTTTAGCGGCCGCGCGGGCGTCGGGCAACGGGGTTATTCGGCAGCCTCGGTCAGGCCGATGAACCCGCCCGACTGCCGGTTCCAGTAGCGCGCGTAGAGCCCGCCCTGGGCCAGCAGGTCGGTATGGGTGCCGTCCTCGACCACGCGGCCCTGGTCCAGCACGACGATGCGGTCCATCTGCGCGATGGTCGAGAGGCGGTGGGCGATGGCGATGACGGTCTTTCCCTCCATCACCCGGTCGAGCGCGTCCTGGATCGACGCCTCCACTTCGCTGTCGAGCGCCGAGGTCGCCTCGTCCAGCACGAGGATCGGCGCGTCCTTGAGGAAGGCACGGGCCAGCGCGATGCGCTGCCGCTGACCGCCCGAGAGCTTCACGCCGCGCTCGCCCAGATGGGCATCGTACCCCTTGCGGCCCGCATGATCCTGCATGTCCATGATGAAGTCATGGGCCTCCGCGCGCTTGGCCGCGGCGATCATCTCGGCCTCGGTCGCGTCGGGGCGGCCATAGAGGATGTTGTCCCGCGCGGAGCGATTGAACATGGCGGTTTCCTGGGTGACCATGGCGATCTGCTGGCGCAGGCTGTCTTGCGTCACGTCGCGCACATCGACCCCGTCGATGGTCACGCGCCCCTCTTCGGTGTCGTAGAGCCGCAAGAGCAGCCCGGTCAGGGTCGATTTCCCGGCCCCCGACGCGCCCACCAGGCCCAGTTTCTGCCCCGGCGCCACGGTCAGGGAGATCCCGTCGATCCCGCCCACGTCGCGGCCATACATGAAGGTCACGTTCTCGAAGGTGATGCGGCCGCGCCGGGCCTCCATCTCGCTGGCGTCGTCGGCATCGGTCAGGGCATGGGGCACGGTCAGGGTGCGCATCCCGTCCTCCACCTCGCCCACATTCGCGTAGATTGCCATGAGCGTGAAGCTGACCCAGCCGGTCATCTGGGCGATGCGGATGGCGATGGCCCCGGCGGCGGCGATGTCGCCTGGCGTGGCAGTGCCTTGTGTCCACAGGATCAGCGTCCCGCCGATCAGCAGCACCGGCAGCACCCCGGCGATGGCCATGAGCCAGAACCGGAAGCTCGACGAGATATAGCCGAAATCGAGCGCCTTGCGCCGGTAGCTGCCCATGGCGTCGAGGGCGGCCTGGTCTTCATGTTCGGAATGGCCGAACAGCTTGACCGTCTTGATGTTGGTGACTGTGTCGACCACCTGGCCCGTCACGTTGGCGCGGGCCCCGGCGCGGGCGGCGGAGCGTTTGCGCACGCGCGGCAGGAAAGCCCGGATCAGCGCCATGTAGGCCACGAACCAGACGCCGAGCGCCAGCGCGACCCAGGGGTCGATGGTCAGCAGCAGGATCACCGAGCCGAGGATCGAGGCCAGCGCGAAGGCGACCACGTTGATCACCTCGGCGGTGATGTCGGTGACGGCGCGGGCGGTCTGCATCTGCTTCTGCGCGATGCGACCGGCGAAGTCGTTATCGAAGAAGCTGACCGACTGGCCCATGGTCCAGCGGTGCAGGCGCGACAGCACCAGCGGGTTGAGATTGGGTTGTACCACGATCGCATTGGCCGCCGAGGACAGTCCGAAAATCACCGGGCGGATCAGGATGAAGAAGGCCGCGAACAGAAGAACCGTGGGCCATTCACTTGCAAAGAAGCCCTCCGGGCCGGCGGTGAGCGCGGTGTCGATCACGAGGCCCAGAAGGGTGGCGGACAACACCTCCAGCGTGCCGGCGAAGGCCGAGAGCGCGGCGGCGATCCAGAGCACCGGCATCGATCCGCTCAGGCACCATCGCAGGAACGCCCACAGGGTCTGGGGCGGCGGCCCTTCGGCGGGTTGGAAACCGTCGATCAGGTTCTCGATCCGGGACAGGAGCGTCATTCCGCGGCCTCCGCCGTGTTGATGAACCCGCCGGATTGGCGGGCCCAGAAGCTTGCATATAGCCCGCCCGCCGCGAGCAGCCCGGCATGGGTGCCGTCCTCAATGACGCGGCCCTCGTCAAGCACGAGAATGCGGTCCATCTGCGCGATGGTGGACAGGCGGTGGGCGATGGCGATGACGGTCTTGCCCTCCATCACGCCGTAGAGCGTGTTCTGGATGGCGGCTTCCACCTCGCTGTCGAGTGCGGAGGTGGCTTCGTCCAGGATCAGGATCGGCGCGTCCTTGAGGATGACGCGGGCGAGCGTGATCCGCTGCCGCTGCCCGCCGGACAGCTTCACGCCCCGTTCGCCCACATGGGCGTCGTAACCGGTGCGGCCCTGGGGGTCGCGCAGGGTCTGGATGAAGTCATGGGCCTCGGCGCGCTTGGCGGCGGCGATCATCTCGGCCTCGGTCGCCTCGGGGCGGCCATAGAGGATGTTGTCCCGGACAGAGCGGTGCAGGAGCGCGCTGTCCTGCTGCACCATGCCGATCCGGGCGCGCAGGCTGTCCTGGGTGACGGTGGCGATGTCCTGCCCGTCGATCAGAACGCGGCCCCCATCGGGGTCGTAGAACCGCAAGAGCAGCTTGACGAGGGTCGATTTTCCGGCGCCGGAGCGGCCCACGAGGCCGACCTTTTCCCCGGGTTTCAGGGTCAGGGAAATGGCATCGAGCCCGCCTGCGCCCTGCCCGTAATGGTGGCTGAGCCGGTCGAGGGTGATCTCGCCCTTTGTCAGGGACAGGGGCCCGGCGTTCGGTGCATCCACGAGGGTGATGGGTTGGGCGATGGTTTCCATCCCTTCGGCGATCACGCCGAGGTTCTGGAAGAAGGTCGAGACCGCCCACATGATCCAGCCGGTCATGGCATTCAGCCGCAGGGTCAGGGCGGTCGCGGCGGCCACCACGCCGACCGAGGCCGTGCCTTGCACCCACATCAGGATCGCCCAGCCGACCACGCCGACGATAAGCAGGCCGTTCAGGATCACCAGAACAATGTCCATGGTGGTGAAGATCCGCATCTCGCGGGCGAAGGTGGTGCGGGTCTTCTCGATCGCGTCCTTGGCGTAGGCGAGCTCCCGGTCGTGATGGGCGAAAAGCTTGACCGCGTGAATGTTGGTATAGGCATCGACCACCCGGCCCGTGGTCTCGGACCGGGCGTCGGAGCTGGCCTTGGAGGCGGGGCCCACGTTGATGATGGTCCAGCGCACCAGCGCGCCGTAGAGCACGAACCATACGATCAGCGGGATCGCGAGGCGCGGATCGGCTCCGGCGAGCAGGATCGCCGCCCCGATCAGGTAAGCCAGCGCGAAGCTGATCGCGTCGAAGACCTGGAACACCGCCTCGCCCGCGGCGGGCGGGGTCTGCATGATCCGGTTGGCGATGCGGCCGGCGAAGTCGTTCTCGAACCAGCCGACCGACTGTCGCAGCACCTGGCGATGAGCGCGCCACCGGAAGAGCGTGCCGTAATTCGGCAGGATCGCGTTGTTCAGGAGCAACACGTCGAGCGCCTGCAGCGCGGGCCGGAAGAGCAGGATGAACAGGGCCACGAAGATCAGCTCGGTGCCGTGGTCGGCCCAGACGGTTGCCGGGCTGCTGGTCGAGAGCAGGTCGACCACCCGGCCCATGTAGTAGATCAGCGCGATCTCCACCGCCGCCACCAGCAGCGACATGACCCCGGCCACGACAAAGAGGCCGCGAAACGGGCGCGACCAGGAAAGCATGAAGGGCCAGAGGCGCGTGGGTGGGCAATCCGTCTCGGGGTACGCCACATAGGGGTCCACGAGACGTTCGAAAAAGCGGAACATGGGGGCAGTCCTTGGGCTGTCCCTGCAATATAGGGGCCGCGCGTGCAAAAGCCACCGGTGTCACAAGCGCGCGAGCAGGGCCTCCCGGTCGAGGCGGAAGTCCGACGCGCGCCAGGCCGCTTCGAGTATGCCCAGGGCCGCGCCGATGGCCGGGCCTTCGAGATCGGCGGGAAGATCGGCCGCCCGCACCGGGAAGGTCGCCGCGGCCCCCCGGGCGATGTCGGAGCGGGCATTCGGCGGGATCGGCTGGCCAAGGGATGCGGCGCGCAAGGCCAGCACCTCCGCCGCGGTCTCGGGCCCGAGCCGCTGGCCAAGGTGCAGCGCGGTATCATTGCCGCCGCTCTCGGACCGGAGCGTGGCGAGATGTCGGGCCTGTACCTTGGAGAGGCGCAGACCGCCCGCATCCCCGCCCAGCGCGGCAAGGCGGCGGAGGCCGTCGGGCGCAAGATCGAGCGTTGGTTCAAGATGAACGAGCGGTGCCAGCGCGGTATCGGCGGCCCCCGGCAACACCCGGGAGAGGATGCCGCTCTGGCCCATGGAGGCCACGGCCGGGGCCGGATCGGGGGCGGCCAGCAGCTTCAACAGTTCGGCGGTCACCCGCTCCGTCGACAGGGTTTGCAGGCCGTCGGCAAGGGCCGCGCAGGCCGTCAGCCCCTCGGCGTCGATCCCCTTGGCCGGGTCGCCATACCAGGCGGTGAAGCGGAAGAAGCGCAGGATCCGCAGGTAATCCTCGCGGATCCGGGCCTCGGGATCGTCGATGAAACGAACCTTCCGCGCCTCGAGATCCGGCAGCCCGCCCAAGGGGTCGACCACCTCCCCCGCCGCCGTGGCATAGAGCGCGTTCATGGTGAAATCGCGGCGTCGCGCATCCTCGGCCACGTCCTTGGCAAAGGCCACGGTGGCGCGGCGGCCATCGGTGGCGACATCGCGGCGGAAGGTGGTGACCTCGAACGGGGTCTTGTCGAGCACGAGGGTCAGGGTGCCATGGTCGATCCCGGTGGCCACGACCTTGATCCCTGCATCCTCGGCCAGGGTTTGCACCTGCTGCGGCAGGGCGGCGGTGGCGATGTCGAAATCGGTGACCGGCGCCCCGATCAGGGCGTTGCGCACGGTGCCGCCCACGAAATAGGCCGCGTGGCCCGCCCCGGTCAGCACGCCCAGCACGTGCTGCGCGCCCGGATGGGACAGTCGGCTGGCGAGAACGCTCATTGCAGCGCGTCGGCAAACCCCCGCAGGATCCGCGCGGTCGCCCCCCAGATGTAATAGGGACCGTAAGGCACCGTGTAGAAATGCCGCCACTTGCCCTGCCAGAGCCGACGTTCGACCCGGAACCGGGCCGGATCGGTGACATGGGAGAGAGGGACGCGGAACACCTCGGCCACCTCCCCGGCTTCGGGCACAAGCTCTACCGGGTCGGTCACAAGGCCCACATAGGGGTGCATGTTGAAGCTGGTCACGGTCTCATGGCAGGGCAACGCGCCGAGGATGCGCACGGCCTCCGGCGGCAGGGCGATCTCTTCCCAGGCTTCGCGCAGGGCCGCGGCGGTGGGGGAGGCATCGCTTTTCTCGACCTTGCCACCGGGAAAGGCGATCTGGCCCGGATGATGCTTCAGCCGCGACGACCGTTTGGTCAGTACCAGCTCCACGCCGTTCGGCCCCTCGATCAGCGGGACCAGCACCGCGGCCGGACGAAGCTTGCGCTCCTGGGTGAGCCGGAAATCCGGGTTCAGGTCGAAATCGGAGGAGCCGCCGCGCGGGGTGCGCAGGGCCAGATCGACCCGCCGGACAAGATCATCCAGAGGCATCTGGTCCCTCCACCGCCTCGAACCCGAGAGTTTCCGGACGGAATTCGTAATGGGCGCCGCAGAATTGGCAATCGGCGGTGACGATACCCTCGTCCGTGGTCATGTGGCCGATATCCTTGGCGGAATAGATCGACAGGCTTTGCCGCACCCGCGCCTCGGAACAGGTGCAGCCGAACTGCACCGGCAGGGCTTCGTAGACCCGCGGCCCTTCCTCGTGAAAGAGCCGCACGAGCAGCTCGGCGGGGGACACGTGGGGGCCGATCAGCTCCATCTCCTCGACAGTGTCGAGCAGCACATTGGCCCGGGTCCAGTCCTCGTTCTCCGCCCCGTCGAGCAGATCGCCATGGTGCAGCAGGCCTTCTTCCCCGCTGCCTTCGCGCGCGGCCTCGGCGGCGGATTTGGGCATGTGTTGCAACATCACGCCCCCGGCGCGCCAATGCTCGTCCTCGCCCGGCGCGGCACTGCGCCCGAAGGAAAGCGAGAACCGGGTGGGCAGTTGCTCCGACTGGGCGAAATAGGTCTCGGCACAGGCCGAGAGGCTGCCCCCGGCGATCGGCGTGATGCCCTGGTACGGCTCCATATCCTTGCCCTGGTCGATCAGGATGGCGAAATAGCCCTTGCCGATGGCGGCAAAGCCGTCGGTTTCGCGGGCGAGCCGGTCGGCGTCATAGCTGGCATAGGCGCGAATGCGGGCCGGCGCGCCGGGCTCGGCCGGAGCGTAGAAGTCGGTCGCGATCAGGCGCGCCGGGCCGTCGCCGCGGATCTGCAAAGAGAGCTTCCAGCGCAGCTTGATGGATTGGCCGATCAGGGCCGTCAGCACCGCGGCCTCGGCCACCATGGCCTCGATCATCGGGGGATAGTCATGCTGCGCCAGAACGGCGTCGAGCGTGCCGTCGAGCCGTGCCACCCGACCCCGGATATCGGGACGGTCGAGCTGGAACGGCAGGACGGTATCATCCCAGGCGAGTTTTGACGCAAGTGTCATGGAGGGGCCTTCCTTGGGCAGTGCGCGGCTGGCATAGGGGTCAATATAGAGAGGGCCGGTGTGAGGTCCAAGTGCAGGGACACGAGGCTGGAGGCGGGTATGATCAGGCGGTATGGCGAAGCGGTGCGCGCGGGGCAAGCCTACAGGCGGCGGCCGGGGGCCTATGCGCTGCTGGTGCGGGGCGACCAGGTGCTGACCACGGTGCAGTTCGGGCAGGAGACGGAAATCCAGCTGCCCGGCGGCGGGATAGACCCGGGCGAGGCGCCGCTGCCAGCGTTGCATCGCGAGGTTCTGGAAGAGACCGGCTGGACCATGCGACTGGAACGGAAGCTGGGGGTGTTCCGGCGGTTCACCTTCATGCCCGAATACCGGATCTGGGCAGAGAAGCTGTGCCATATCTATCTTGGGCGGCCCGGCTTGCGGGTGGGCCCGCCACTGGAGGAAAACCACCTGCCGCTCTGGCTACCGATCTCTGAGGCGGCGCAGGAACTGGCAAGCGCGGGCGACCGGGCGACCGTCGCGGCCTATGGCCGAAGCGTCGGGCGGATCTGAAGCGGTATGCCGGGGTCGGATGCTCGGCTCAGCCCCTGCCGAAATCGAGCACCAAGGCGGAGATGTCATCTCCGAAATCAGTGCTCTGCGCGAACCGCTCCAGGTCGCGCGGCAGGATGTCCATCAAGGCCGGGCCGTCGAGATCCCGGTGCTGCGCGAACCAGGCGGCCAGGCCTTCGTCATCGAGCATGTTTCCCGCCGGATCGGTGCATTCGGTGAACCCGTCGGAGACAAGCAGCACCCGGTCGCCCGGCGCGAGCGTCGCGGTGAAGCTGGTATAGTCGGCGGCATCCAGCAGACCGATCGGCAGGCCCCCTTCACCCAGAAGATCGGACCCCGCCCCGTTGCGCAGCAAGTGCCCGTGGGGATGACCGGCCTGCACCATGCGCAACACACCGGTATCGATGTTCAGGATGCCCAGCATGATCGTGAAGTAATGCTCGGTCTCCATCTCTTCGAGGAGCAAACGGTTGAGGTCAGCGGCCACGGCACCGGGGTCGCGCCCCACCGGTTGGCCCGCCCCGTCAGCCTCGATCGCGATGTTCTTGCCGGGCATGGACCCCGAAAGCACCCCGGCAAGGCGCGCGGTCATCAGTGCCGAACTGACCCCGTGGCCGGAGACATCGAGGGAATAGAGGCCCACCTCAAAATCGTTGATCGGGAAGAACCCCACGAGGTCACCCCCCACGTGACCGCTGGACTTAAGCATCAGGGCAAGATCGGCCCGTCCGAACGTGCCCGTCTTGTCCCGCACCAGCGACTGCTGCAGCTTCTTGGCCTCGATCAGATCACTGTCGAGCGCATGATAGAGCGTCTTCAGCTCCGCGAGGGTTTCGGAGATCAGGTGGTTCTTCGTGGTCAGTTCCCGTTCCATCCGCATGACCCGCTCACCAGCCGTGATTCGCGCCATGAGTTCGACCGCATGAACCGGTTTGGACAGGAAATCGTCGGCCCCGGCATCGAAGCCCTGCGCGATCTCATCCTTCTCCGACTTGGTGGTGAGCAAGATGATGTAGACGTAGTGCTCCGACTCGACAGCGCGGAGTTTGCGACACAGGTCCGGACCGGACAGGCCGGGCATCATCCAGTCGCTTATCACGATATCGATATGATTCTGGCTGAATATCTCGAAACCGTGATTGCCATCCTCGGCCTCGAAGACATCGTAGCCTTTCTTCTTCAGGGCCATCGACAGGATGCGCCGCTGCAATCGGCTGTCATCCACCACGAGAACCTGCAACCGGCGCCCTGCGCTGGTCTCCGGCGGGTGGGTTGGGCTTTGCACGTTGGGAATCATACAGTCTCGCTCACTACGCTTGGCCAAGCTCTAGAGCCTCGCGCTTAACAGAGCGTGAAATCTAAAATGCCGCTCAAAATCCCTGTCCCGGTCAGGAAACCTTAACGGGATAGGCCTAACCAGAAGATGTATTTGGCGGTGCATGAGGTGATGACATGATCGACTGGGCAAGAGTGCGCGAGTTGCAGGACGAAATCGGCGCCGATGACTTCGGCGAAATCGTCGAGGTTTTCATGGAAGAGGTGGAGGCCGCGATCGGGGCGCTGCCGGATGCGGACAAGGGGTCGGAACTGGAAGAGTTGATGCATCTGATCAAGGGCTGTGCCTGGAACCTTGGCTTTCGCGAACTCGGCAAGCTCTGCGCGGCGGGCGAGGCGGCCGCCGAAGCCGGAAATGGCGGGTCCGTGGATATCGATGCCGTCATGCAAGCTTTCGAAGCAGCGCAGAAGGTCTTCACCGAAGGCTTGCAGGAGCAGCGGGTGGCCTGATCCGGGGGCGCAGCAGGCTCGTGCCCTCGCCTACCCGATATCCTGCTTGGCCACGGATACCGTTTTGAGAACCGCATAGCAGCTCTGCCCAACCGCGAGCCCCATGCGGTTTGCCGACCGACGGGTCACGCGACTGAGGACCAGGTCGGTCCCGATCCGCAGTTGCACCAGAACCCCCGGGCCGTCGCCCTGACGCAGCTTTTCAATCCGGGCGGGAAAGATGTTCAGGGCCGACAGGCCCGTGGGCGCCTCGGTGGCCAGCAACACGTCCTTTGCCTCGATCCGCACGCGCAGGTCGGCCCCAACCGGATCCCTTTGCAGCGGCAGGTACAGGGTGCCGCCGCTGAAGGCCAAGGCGGTGACACCATCTTCCGCGTGTTCGCGGACAATACCCGAAAGCAAGGCGCCGGCCTCCCGGATGCCCAGCGCGGGTGCCACATCCGGATCGGCCAGAACCGCTTGCGCGGGACCGCTGCGCAGCACCCGGCCCGCCTCCAGCGCGACCACGGTGGTGGCGATGCGGGCGACCTCCGGCACGGAATGGCTGACATAGAGGATGGGCGTGTCGGTCTCGTCGCGCAGCCGCTGGATATAGGGCAGGATCTCGGCCTTGCGGGCGCTGTCCAGCGCAGCAAGAGGTTCGTCCATCAACAGCAGCTCCGGCTCGGACAGGAGCGCCCGCCCGATCGCCACCCTCTGCTTTTCCCCGCCCGAAAGCGCGCCCGGCTGCCGGTCCAGCAGGGGACCGATGCCCAGCAATTCGACAATCCGGTCGATCGGATCTGACCCTGCCCGCCCCTTGGCGAACCACCGCCCGTAGCACAGGTTCTGCCGCACCGTCAGGTGGGGAAAAAGGCGCCCTTCCTGGAAAACATAGCCAAGCCGCCGCCGATGCGTCGGCACGCAGATGCGCCGCTCCGCATCGAACAGGAGCCTGTCCGCGACCCGGATCGTGCCGGCATCGGGGCGCAACAACCCGGCGACTGCGTTCACCACGGATGTCTTGCCCGAGCCCGATTTTCCGAACAGGGCGGTGATTCCGGGCGGCGCGTCGAAGGCCACGTCGAGCGCGAAGCCCGGGAAGCCGTGATTGATGCGCACCGAGAGCGTCATTGACCCGCGATCCGTCTCGCCACCGCCCGCGAGACGACCTCGGACAACAAGAGCGCAGCCATGGCAATGGCGACCGAAACGAGGACGAGGCGCAGCGCGGTGCTTTCTTCGCCCGGCACCTGCAGGAAGGCATAGATGGCGGACGGCACGGTCTGGGTCTGGCCGGGAATGTTCGAGACGAAGGTGATCGTGGCGCCGAACTCCCCCATCGCCTTGGCGAAGGCGAGGATCGCACCCACGAGAATCCCCGGCAGGATCAGGGGCAAGGTGATCGTGGCGAACACCCAGGCGCGGGGGGCGCCCAGGGTGGCAGCGGCCTGTTCGAGCTTGGGGTCCACTGCGTCGATGGCGAGCCGGATCGCGCGGACCATGAGCGGGAAAGCCATGACCGCCGCGGCCAGCGCCGCCCCGGTCCAGCGAAAGGCGAGAACGAAGCCGAAAGTTTCTTCGAGAAAGCTGCCCACCGGCCCGCGTCGTCCGAAGGCGAGCAGCAGAAGATACCCCGTGACCACCGGCGGAAGGATCAGCGGCAGGTGGACAAGCCCGTTGAGCAACTGTCGCCCCGGAAAATTCCAGCGGGACAGCGCGTAGGCGACGAAAATGCCCAGCGGAAGGCTGAGCAGCGTCGCCCAGAACGACACTTGCAAGGACAGGGCCACGGCGGCCCAGGCCTCCGGGCCGAGCCAGTCAGTCATGGATGACAAACCCGTGGGACCGGAATACCGAAGCGGCCTCGGGCGATTGCAGGAAAGACAGGAAGGCGGCAGCCTCGGGCCGCGCCTCGACGGTGAGCGCGGCGGGATAGGTGATGGTCGGATGGCTCTCGGCGGGAAACCGGCCGAGCACATGCACGCGCGGCTCGGCCTGTGCATCGCTGGCGTACACGATGCCGAGGGGCGCTTCGCCGCTGGCGACCAGGGCGAGCGCGGTGCGGGCATTGTCGGTCTGCGCAACATGGTCGGCGACCGTGTCCCAGACACCGAGGTTCGTCAGCGCCGCCTTGCCATAGATCCCCACGGGCACCGCAGAGACCAGCGCCATGGCGAGAAAGTCATCGCCCAGACGCTCGGCCAGGGGAAAACCGGGCGCCGGGTCCAGTGGCGGGGCCGCTTGGGATCCGATCAGGACCAGCGTGTTTCCCAGGAGCGCCACGCGGCTTCCCGCCCGCAGAAGGTCGCGCGCGGCGAGCCAGTCCATCCAGTCGGCGCTGGCAAGCAGGACCAGATCCGCCGGTGCGCCCTGATCCACTTGCCGGGCGATGGTGGAGCTGGCCGCGAAGGTCAGGGTCGCGGCATGCCCGGTCTCGTCGCGCCAGTCGGCGGCGATTTCTTCCAGGGCGGTTTTCAGGCTGGCGGCGGCGAAGACCGACACGTCGCGTGCACTGACGGGCTGGGCCCAGAGCAAGGCGGCCGCACAGAGCCCCTGCCAGAGCCTAGTCATCGTGGGCCCCCTTGCGCAGCGCCTCGATCGCGGCGATCTGCGGCGCGCCGGCCGTCGCGGCGGCGGCTTCGAGTTGCCGGTAATGGGTCAGCACGGCGGTCCCCGCCTCGGTCAGCTGCGCCCCCCCGCCCTTGGCGCCCCCGCGGGCACTGCTGACAAGGGGTTCGGCAAAAGTGTCATTCATCTGCTCGACCAAGGCCCAGGCGCGGGTATAGCTCATCTTCATGGCGCGGCCCGCGGCGGAGATGGACCCGGTGGCCCCGATATGCTCCAGCAGATCGGCCTTGCCCGGACCGAGCCGGGCGCCTTCTTCGAATTGCAGCCGCAAGCGCAGGCGGGGTGACATGGGGCGGTCCATCCTGATCCGATTGCCGGATACTAGGGGCGATATAGTCCGCGGGCAATAACGAAACCACGCGCCCAGAGCGCGGAATTCTCCGTTTTACTTGACGGGGGCCTGCGCCTACGGTTCCGGCCGAGGCGACTTATCGGGAGGAGGCGCATGCGGACCCAGGTTGCGATCATCGGCGGCGGGCCTTCGGGGCTGTTGCTGTCGCAGCTATTGCACAGACGCGGGATCGACACGGTCGTGCTGGAGCGTCAGAGCCGCGCCCATGTGCTCGGCCGCATCCGCGCTGGCGTGTTGGAACGCGGACTCGTGGACCTGATGATCGAGGCCGGGGTCGGGGATCGGGTGCAACGCGAGGGCATTCCCCATGACGGCACGGTGATCTCCCATGGCGACGAGATGTTTCGCATCGACTTCACCGCGCTGACCGGTCAGCCGGTGACGGTCTATGGTCAGACCGAGGTGACCCGTGACCTCTATACCGCGCGGGAGGCGGCGGGCGGAATCCTCCTGCACGGGGTCGAGGGCGTGGAGATCCAAGGGGCAGATACCGATACACCATCCGTCAGCTACACCTTGGACGGGCAGCGGCAGCACCTTTCCTGCGATTTCGTGGCAGGCTGTGACGGGTTCCACGGAATCAGCCGCAAGACCATCCCCGAAACCGCACGGCGGGAGTTCGAGAAGGTCTATCCTTTCGGTTGGCTCGGGGTTCTGTCCGAAACCCCGCCCGTCCATGAAGAGCTGATTTACGCCAATTCCGAGCGTGGCTTTGCGCTCTGTTCGATGCGGAACGCCAATCTCAGCCGGTACTACATCCAGTGTCGCCTCGACGACCGGCCCGAGGACTGGAGCGACAGCGCCTTCTGGGACGAATTGCGCCGCCGCATCCCGAAACCCCAGGCAGAGAGCCTGATCACCGGGCCTTCCATCGAGAAATCCATCGCACCGCTGCGCAGCTTCGTGACCGAGCCGATGCGCTGGGGTCGCCTGTTCCTGTGTGGCGACGCCGCCCATATCGTACCGCCAACCGGGGCGAAGGGGCTCAACACCGCCGCCTCGGACGTGCATTACCTTTATAACGGCCTGCGCCAGTTCTACGAGGACGGGGATAGCGAGGGGATCAACAGGTATTCCGAGAAGGCGCTGGCACGGGTCTGGAAAACCGAGCGGTTCAGCTGGTGGTTCAGCAAGCTGATGCATCGCTTCCCCGACCAGTCGGAGTTCGAGCACAAGATCCAGCTTGCAGAGATCGACTTCTTGCGCAGCAATACGGCCGCCCAGACCGCCATGGCGCAGAACTATGTCGGATTGCCTTATTGAGAGACGGATATGAGCGACAAGTCACGCTACGAGATCGGGATGGAAGTGCGGCGCGCAGTGCTGGGTGATGCCCATGTGGACCGGGCCGAAGCGGCGAAGAATCCGTTGGATGCGCCGTTCCAGTCGCTGATCACCGAGGCCGCCTGGGGCACCGTCTGGGCCTCCGACGCGATCAGCCGGCGCGAACGCTCCATGCTGACGCTTGCGCTGCTGGCCGCCACCGGGAATTTCGACGAGATTCCGATGCATGTCCGGGCCTGCGTCAATACCGGGGCCAGCAAGACCGACGTGATGGAGGTGTTCCAACACGTGGCGATCTATGCCGGGGTGCCGCGGGCCAATCACGCGATCAAACTTGCCAAGGCCACCTTTGCCGAGATGGAGGCAAGGTCATGACAGATGCACCGAAACCCGGCGGGTACTTCCCGCGCGACCGGGGCTGGCATCCGCCCGCGCTCAGCCCCGCGTACAAGACCACGGTGAAACGGGCGCCCAGCTTGGCGCCCCTGTCTTTCCCCACCAGCCTCGGCGAAGAGACCGGTCCGGTATTCGGGCATGAGACGCTCGGCCCGCTCGACGGCGATCTGATCCACAACTTCGCGGGTCTTGAGAATCCCGCCATCGGGCCGCGCATCGTGGTTCATGGCCGGGTGCTGGACGAGCGCGCGCGCCCGGTGCCTGGGGCGCTGATCGAGATCTGGCAGGCCAATGCAGGCGGACGCTACCGCCACCGGAACGAAAGCTACCTCGCCCCGTTGGACCCGCATTTCGGCGGATGTGGGCGCGTGATTTCGCGCGAGGATGGGTCCTACGAGTTTCGGACGGTGATGCCCGGACCCTACCCTTGGCCCAATGGTATGAACGACTGGCGCCCGGCCCATATCCATCTGTCGATCTTCGGGCCCGCATTCGCCCAGCGGCTGGTGACACAGATGTATTTCGAGGGCGATCCGCTGATCTGGCTGTGCCCGATCGTGGGTGCCATTCCCTCGCGGGCAGCGATCGAGAGCCTGATCGCGCCGGTCGACAGCGCCCGGAACATCCCCATGGACGCGCGCGCCTACAAGTTCGACATCGTGCTGCGCGGGCGACGCCAGACCATGTTCGAAAACCGGAAGGACGGGATGTGACCATGGTGCAAGCCCTCTCATATCTGAAGGAAACCCCGTCCCAGACCGCAGGCCCATATGTGCATATCGGCTGCACCCCGAACCATGCCGGGCTGACCGGGTTTTATGATACTGATCCCGGCGCAGTGCTGAAAACAGGCTCTGTCAAAGGGCAAGAGATCACTTTGCGGGGCACGATCTTCGACGGGGCGGGCGCGCCGCTGCGTGATGCGATGGTCGAGATCTGGCAGGCCGACGCGGCAGGTCGCTTCGCCTCTGGCGACCCGCGCGGCGGGGCCGATCCGCATTTCACCGGCTGGGGGCGCTGCGCTTGCGATGCCGATACCGGAGAGTTTGGCTTCGAGACCGTCAAACCGGGGCGCGTGCCCTTCATCGACGGGCGGTTGCAGGCACCCCATATCAGCCTGTGGATCGTGGCCCGAGGGATCAACCTCGGGCTGCAGACCCGAGCCTATTTCGCCGATGAGGTGACTGCCAATACCGAAGACCCGATCCTGAGCCGGATCGAGCATCGCCACCGCATCCCCACCCTGCTGGTCCTGCCCGAAGCTTCGGGCGTTTACCGGTTCGACATCCACCTGCAAGGGGATCGCGAGACGATCTTCTTCGACTTCTGAGAGGCTGCCATGACCGGCAAACCCTGCATCATCTGCGTCGCCATCACTGGCTCCGTCGCCACGAAATCCGCCAACCCCGCGGTGCCGATTACCGTGGCCGAACAGGTCGAGAGCACGCACGAAGCCTTCGAGGCGGGCGCCAGCATCTGCCACGCCCATGTGCGCAACGACGATGAAACGCCGTCCAGTGACCCGGAGAAATTCGCGCGTCTGCAGGAAGGGCTGCAGAAGCACTGCCCGGGCATGATCATTCAGTTCTCCACCGGCGGTCGGTCCGGCGCTGGGCGGGAACGGGGCGGGATGCTGCCCCTGCGCCCGGACATGGCGTCGCTGACAGTGGGGTCGAACAACTTCCCCACGCGGGTCTACGAGAACCCGCCCGACCTGGTGGACTGGCTGGCGTCGGAAATGCGGGCCCATGAGGTGATCCCAGAAATCGAAGCCTTCGATCTGAGCCATATTCACCATGCGGCCCTGATGCATCGGGACGGGCGGTTGGCGACCCGTCCCTATATCCAGTTCGTGATGGGGGTGAAGAACGCGATGCCGGTGGATCGCGAGACATTCGATTTCTATCGCGCGACAGTGGAGCGGCTCTTGCCCGGGGCGGAGTGGTGCGGGGCGGCAATCGGGGCGAGCCAGATCGTCATGAACGAATGGTGCGTGGCCGAAGGTGGGCATGCGCGTACGGGGCTCGAAGACAACGTGCGGCTGGACCGCGAGACCCTGGCGCCGTCCAATGCGGCACTGGTGCGGCGGGTGGTCGAGTTGTGTAATCAGTACGAGCGCCCGGTGGCCGACCCGGCGCAAGCGCGCGAGATCCTGGGGCTGCGACCCGTGGCGGCTTAAACAGGCTTTTTCCCAAGGGTTTCGATACTGTCAAGCAGGGCCGCCGCATGGCGCAAGGCCGCGCCGGTGGCCTCGCATATCTGCGGCAGGATCATCCATTCCAGCGCCCACGCTGCGCCGGAGCGTTCCTGTTCATGCACCATAGCCTGATGCAGGCCGCCGATCTGCACCGCGTTGAACCGCGCAAGGGTGACAAGGGTTTCCGCGGCAATCGGGTTCTGCTTGTGTGGCATGGCAGAACTGGTCCCACCGCCGGAGAGCCGCGCATCGTCCAATCCCTGCTGGGACATGAGCGCGATATCCTGCCCCATCTTGCCGAGGCTTCCGGTCACCAGCGCGAGCCAGGTGCCGTAGCCCACAACGCCGTCCCTTGTGCTGTGCCAGACCGGGCCCGGCGGCGGCAGATCGAGTGCCTTGGCCAGCCTTTCGGCAATGGCTGCCATCTGGGGGGACCGTTGCCCCACCGGGCCGCCGAACTGCAACTGTTCGACCCCGGCGCGCGCCTCCGGAAATCGGTCCCGGGCACGTAGGAGCGGTGTCTGCCAAGCCTCCAGCCGTGTTGCGACCGGGATCGGCAGGGCGGCCTGCATCCGGGTGCGGCCCATCAGGGTCCGCGCACCTTGGGCCGCTTGCAGTCCGTCCAGCGCGACGATCACCCGATCAAGCCGCGCTGCCAGCACCTCGCTCAGCCTGCGCAAGCTCAGCGCGAGGCTCGTGTCCATCAGGTCCTGCGACGTGGCGTCGAGATGCACCGCCGCAGCATCCACGCCCAGCGCCGCTTCCAACGCCGCGACATAGGCCGGCACGGGCACACCGTCTTGCGTTACGCGATCCGAGATAGCGTCGGGCGCGATCTCGAACTTCGCAATTCGGGCTGCGATGCGGGCGGCATCTTTCACCCGCCCCACCGCACCTTGGGCCTCGGTCAGAGCCATTTCGTAGTGCCGAAAATGCGCGAACATCGTCTCTGCCGAGAACAGCGCCGCGATCTCTGGGTCGGCAAAAAGCCCGTCAAAGAGCCTGTTTTGGCCCCCAGCCGCCATCAGATGAGGAACTCCGCCAAGAGCGCATCTTCGGTGATATCGCGGAACGGAAAGCCCGCTGCATCGAGCCGGGCGAAGAGTTGCTCGAAAGCGCCGGCATCCTTGGTTTCGATCCCGATCAGGACCGATCCGAAGTTGCGTGCGGATTTCTTCAGGTACTCGAACCGGGCGATGTCATCGTCGGGTCCGAGAAAACCCAGGAATTCCTTCAGCGCGCCGGGACGCTGGGGCAGGCGCAAGATGAAGTATTTCTTCAGCCCCGCATAGCGCAGGCTGCGCTCCTTCACCTCGGGCAGGCGCTCGAAATCGAAATTTCCACCGGAGGTGACGCAGACCACGCGCTTGCCCGTGATGCTGTCGCGCAGAGTGTCGAGGACATCGACCGCCAGCGCCCCGGCGGGTTCCAGAACGATGCCTTCCACGTTCAGCATTTCGAGCATAGTGTGGCAGATCCGGTCCTCGGGCGCACCGAGCACGTGATCGGGCGGCACGTCGCGCAAGATCTCGAACGGGCGGGCGCCGATCCGCGCGACCGCAGCCCCGTCCACGAAGTTGTCGACCTTGGACAGGGTCTGCGGCGCGCCGGTTTCAAGGGCCTTTGCAAGGCTGCGCGCCCCGCAAGGTTCCACCAGGCGCAGATCGACCTGCACGCCGCATACCTCGAAATAACGCTTCATGCCCGAGGATAGCCCCCCGCCCCCAACGGGCAGGATCACCATGTCCGGGGGGCCCTCCAGCTGCTCCAGCAGCTCGACCGCGACGGTCGATTGGCCCTCAATCACATCTGCATCATCGAAGGGCGACAGGAAGGTCGCGCTCGCCTCGGTACAGTAACGTTGCGCCGCCGCCAGCGTGTCGTCGAAATAGTCGCCCACCAGTTCGATATCGATGGCCGTCCCACCGAAGATACGTGTCTTGTCGATCTTCTGGCGCGGAGTCGTCACGGGCATGAAGATCACCCCATGCACCCCGAAATGCTGGCAGGCATAGGCCACGCCCTGGGCGTGATTGCCGGCACTGGCGCAGGCGAATTGCGTCTGACCCTCCGCCACCCGTTTCGAGATCGCGTTGAACGCACCACGGATCTTGTAGGACCGCACGGGCGACAGATCCTCGCGCTTGAGCCAGATCTCCGCCCCGTACCGCTCGGACAGGTGGATGTTCATCTGCAACGGGGTTGCGGGGAACAGGGGGCGCATCGCGCTGGCCGCCCGGTGGGCATTATCGGCAAATTCGGTCATGGGCCGACAGTTTCAGCATCCGACACCGCGCGCAAGCCGGGGTCCGCTTGCCCTGCCCCGCAAAAGCCGCTATCCGCCCGGGCGAACCAGCCCAAGGAGCCCCGCCAATGTCCGCGCCCAAGAAAGTCGTTCTCGCCTATTCCGGTGGTCTGGATACGTCGATCATCCTCAAGTGGCTGCAGACGGAATATGACTGCGAGGTGGTGACCTTCACCGCCGATCTGGGCCAGGGCGAAGAGCTCGAGCCCGCACGCGCCAAGGCCGAAATGATGGGCGCATCGGCGATCTATATCGAAGACCTGCGCGAGGAGTTCGTGCGCGATTTTGTCTTTCCGATGTTCCGGGCGAACGCAGTCTACGAGGGGCTTTACCTTCTGGGCACGTCCATCGCGCGGCCGCTGATCTCAAAGCGGCTGGTGGAGATTGCCGAGGCGGAAGGTGCCGATGCCGTGGCCCATGGCGCGACCGGCAAGGGCAACGACCAGGTCCGGTTCGAGCTGGCCGCCTATGCCCTGAACCCCGACATCAAGGTGATCGCGCCCTGGCGGGAATGGGACCTGTCGAGCCGCACCAAGCTGATCGACTTCGCCGAGAAGCACCAGATCCCGATCGCGAAAGACAAGCGGGGAGAAGCGCCGTTTTCGGTGGATGCGAACCTGTTGCACACCTCTTCAGAGGGCAAGGTTCTGGAGGATCCGGCGGAGGACGCGCCCGACTACGTCTATCAGCGCACGGTGAATCCCGAGGATGCACCGAATACGCCGGAATACATCGAGGTCGGGTTCGAGCGCGGCGACGCGGTGTCGATCAACGGCGAAGCGATGTCCCCGGCAACGGTTCTGACCAAGCTGAACGAGCTGGGTGGGGCGCACGGGATCGGGCGTCTCGACCTTGTAGAGGGTCGGTTTGTCGGCATGAAGTCCCGGGGCATCTATGAGACGCCGGGGGGCACGATCCTGCTGGAGGCCCATCGCGGGATCGAGCAGATCACGCTCGACCGGGGGGCTGCGCACCTCAAGGACGAGCTGATGCCGCGCTACGCGGAGCTGATCTATAACGGCTTCTGGTTCTCGCCGGAGCGGGAGATGCTGCAGGCCGCCATCGATGCGAGCCAGGCGCATGTGACCGGCACCGTGCGGCTGAAGCTCTACAAGGGATCCGTGCGCACCGTGGGTCGCTGGTCGGATCACAGCCTCTATTCCGAGGCCCACGTGACCTTCGAGGACGACGCAGGCGCCTACGACCAGAAAGACGCGGCGGGTTTCATCCAGCTCAACGCCCTGCGCCTGAAACTGCTGGCCGCGCGCAACAAGCGTCTCGGGAAATAACGTCGCGGTCCGCCTGCGCGCCTTGGTATCGCCGCTTTCACCAGACTAGGCTCGTCTCGGACGTTCGAGAGGCATGAGATGAGCGAACAGGTTGAGTTCAAGGGCGATACCGGCGAGTGGTTCGGGATCTGGATCGTCAACATCGTCCTGACGATCCTGACCATCGGGATCTACTCGGCCTGGGCCAAGGTCCGGACCAAGCAATATTTTTATCGCAACACGATCATTGGCGGGCGCAGCTTCGACTACCACGCCACAGGTTTGCAAATCCTGATCGGGCGAGTCATCGTGATCGTCGGGCTGATCGCCTATTCGTTGCTTGCCGCGATCCCGGTGCTCGCGATCCTGCTGCCCCTCGGGTTTCTGGCGCTCTTTCCGTTCCTGATGTACCGCTCCTTTCGCTTCAACGCGCGGGTCAGCAGCTGGTCCGGCGTGCGGTTCAACTTCGCGGGCACCTATGGCGGGGCGTTCAAGGCCTATTTGCTGGCGCCGTTCCTGACGGCGCTCACCGCCTATCTCGCCTGGCCTTTCGCTGAACGTGCCCAGCGGCGCTATGTCGTCAACGGGCATCGGCTAGGGCGGACGCCGTTTACCTTTGACGCGCCCATCGGGCCCTTTTACAGAGCCTTTTTCGCCGCCATCGGCTGGTTCTTCGCGGTGCTGATCTGCGGCGCGCTGCTCAGCAGCATGATCCCGGACGCCCTGCCGAGACCGCAGAACATGACCGCGCAGGACATGCGGATCCTGGCCCTGGTTCTGTCCATCCTACCCTTCGCGGTCTTCGGCTTTTTCACCGCCTTGGTGCTGTTCCGGGCCATGGTCCGCAATATCGTCTACAACGCGGTCTTACTGGACCGGAAGCACCGCTTCGTGTCCACCGTGTCACCCTTGCAGGTGCTGTGGATCGCGGTAACCAATGGCGTGGCGGTGATATTGACGCTCGGGCTGGCCCTGCCCTGGGCGCAGATCCGGCTGGCGCGCTACTTCGCGGCGGAAACCCGGTTCGTTCCCGACGGCTCCCTCGACAACTTCATCGCCCATTTCGAGCAGGAGAAGGGTGCCTTCGGCGATGCCTTCACCGATATCGAAGGGCTCGATTTCGGGATCAACCTCTAGGAGCCCATGGCGCATCCGGAACAGGTCATCCTCGGTACCGCGGTCAGCGGTGGCACCTCTCTCCAGGTCGCGGCGCGTCTTCTGGTGCGCGGGGATATGGCCAAGTTAATCGCGGTGGAGACCGGTGGAACCATGGCCGAGGCCCGGCTGGACGCGGTGAGGTTCGATCCGCCGCTGGGGTCGCTGCCACGCAAGCTGCGCTTCCCGGACGGTGCCGAGTTCGAAACGGGGGACCGCGAGGCGATTGCCGCGTTGGAGCCGCGCGGCTTCTGGACCCGGCTGCACGGATGGGAACGGCTGCATCCGCGCCTGATCCTGTTCGTGGTTGGCGGATTCGCGGGCGGCTGGCTGGTCTATTCCGTGGCCCTCACCGCACTGGTTGCCATGGCTGTCGCCCTGACACCGGAGCCCCTCGTGCGGGCGATGGATCGCAGTACCCTCTCCGCCCTCGACCGCGTCATTGCCTCCGAAACAGCGCTGAGTACAGCAGATCAAGCCGAGGCTCGCGCGATTTTCGAGGACCTGCGCGCGGTTCTGCCGGACCGCGACCTCGCGGAAGCCGTGAGCCTGGAGTTTCGGGCGCTCCGGGGTTTGGGACCGAATGCGCTGGCCCTGCCCGGGGGCACCGTGGTGTTGTCGGATGCCTTGGTTAAGCAGTTCGATGCTGATGTCGTCGCCTCGGTGCTCGGCCATGAGATCGCCCATGTGATGGAGGAACACTCCCTCAAGCGGCTCTATCGGTCGCTGGGCATCTACGTGATGGTCGCCCTGATCGCCGGGGAAACCGGGCCTTTGCTCGAGGATCTTCTGCTGGAGGGGAATGTGCTGCTGTCGCTGTCCTACTCCCGCGGGCAGGAGGCGGAGGCGGATCAGATCGGCCTGCGGCTCGCCGACGCCGCAGGGTATGATCCGACCGGGTTGAAGGTATTTTTTGAAACGCTCGCGGCCGAGGTCGGAGACGGCGGTGGCTGGCTGTCCACCCATCCGGGCAATGACGACCGCATCGAGGCAATCGATGCCTATCTGGAGGCGCGCTAGGCCTTGGGCAGAACCAGCTTGCGGGCCTGCATCTCGGAATAGGTCTCCATCGCGGCCTTATAGAGGGACTGATATCCGTCCGGGACATCCGGCAAGGGGCCTTCGGGGCCAGCGAACCCGGTGGAGCGATGCACAGCCCCGTACCAATGCCGGGCCCAGACCCCGTCTTCCGGCCGACCGCCCGCCGACCATCGCAGCATGCCGGGATCGAAAGGCAACGCGATCTCCGCACAGAGCAGTCCCAGCATTCCGGCAGGGTCGGCCCGAATATCCGCACTGTCCACGACCAGCCCGCCGAGCCGGTCGAACAACGCGGCCTGCTGCGGAAAACCGATATCGGCGAGCGTCATTTCCTCTCGCTTCGCACCGTAACTGGCGATCACACGGGCGGGATGGCGGATCAGGTGGATATTCACGCAAGGCTCCGCCCAATCCAGAGGAAAATCCGGCAACATGTGGTGCGGCATGTGTTTCATGTAGAAATGCGCCTTGCCCCCCGGGATCGGCCCGCAGCACCGGGCCGCGACCCTTTCCGGATCGGCTTCGTGCGCCGCAACGATCTCGGCCGCCATGGGATGGTCCGCACCGGTGCGGTCAAGATAAGCGGCATAAAACGGCTCGTCCCAGACCGCGCAATCACCCCGCGCGCCGAAGCTGTACATCATGGCCGTCGACAGGTTGCGCGGCCCACTCCACATGGCGATCCGCATCAAGACGCCTCGAATTTCCCGAGGATCACCACCTCGTCACATGCCTGCATTGAAACAACTCCCCTCTCGTTTCGGAGTTTTCGTGTCCTGGTCAGCGCTATCCTGAAACAATCGCGCGCGCCCTGTCACCAAGCCGTGACCTCACGGGCCGGTGATTTGAGTGTGGCGAAAGATGCGGGGCAGTCTGGGTACGTTACAGGAGGATATCATGACCCGCTCCCCATCTTTCTTTCCCGGTCTGGCCCGGATGAAACCGGTACTTCTCGCGGTGACCATTCTGCTCGGAATTGCGGTGGAATGCCAGCAGGCCAAGGCTGCTGGCACGGAAAAAGTCGTCGTCGCCGGCGGCTGCTTCTGGTGCGTCGAGAGCGATTTCGAAGGCGTGCCGGGGGTGATTGAGGCGGTATCGGGCTTTGCGGGTGGCACCACGCCCAACCCCGAATACAAAGAGGTCACCAAGGGCGGGACAGGTCACTTGGAGGTGGTGGAGATCGAGTTCGACCCGCGCAAGATTTCCACGCGGGAAATCTATGACCTGTTTCTGCGGTCGATCGATCCGCTCGATGCAGGAGGTCAGTTCTGCGATCGCGGCGAGAGTTATACCACCGCGATCTTCGCCACCGACGCCCAGCGCGCAGATGCTTTGGCCGCCGTTGCCCAAGCCGAGGCGGATCTGGGGCGCAGCATCGTGACACCGGTGCGGAAGTCTGCACCGTTTTATGAAGCGGACGCCTATCATCAGGATTTCTACAAGTCGACGACCCGGGTGCTGACCCGGTTCGGACCCAAGACCAAGGCCGAGGCCTACAAGCGGTATCGCACGAGCTGCGGGCGCGATGCGCGGGTCAAAGCTGTCTGGGGTGCCGCTGCACCCTTCGCCGGGAGCTGAGCGCAGCCAAGGCGCTTCGAAGCGCCTTGCCACCGAAGGCGCACGGACGCCACGAACAGGGTTGCCGCACGTGACGAGGTTTTTCGAAGGTCCCGGTCGGGGCCTTTCAAGGCTCTTCGAAGGGCCTTGGCTCAGCCCACACGGCAGGCCGCAAGCACCGCCATGTTGAGAATATCGTTGGCCGTGGATGTCGCGGAGCACAGCTGTATCGGTTTGCCGACACCCGACAGGATCGGGCCGATCACCGTGGCATCACCCAGCTGCTGCATCAGCTTGACCGAGATCGAGGCCGAGTGCCGGGCCGGAACGACGAGCACATTCGCCGGGCCCGACAAGCGACAGAACGGGTATTGCGCCATGATCTCCGGGTCGAGCGCCACATCCACGGTCATCTCGCCATCATACTCGAAATCGACCCCGCGCGCATCGAGCACCCGGGGCGCCCTGTGCATCTTGGTCGCCCGTTCCGACACCGGATAGCCGAAGGTCGAGAAGCTCACGAAGGCGACGCGCGGCTCCAGCCCCAGGGACCGCGCGGTCCCCGCCGCCCTGGTCGCGATATCCGCGAGGTCCTCTTCATCGGGCCATTCATGGACCAGCGTGTCCGCAATCAAAACGATCCGGCCCTTCACCAGCAGGGCTGTCACCCCGACCGCGCCATCCTCCGCACCGGCATCGAACACCGTATTGATCAGCCCCAGCACATGGGCCGACTTTCGCGTCGCCCCGGTCACGAGGCCATCTCCATGACCATGGGCCAGCATCAGGGCCGAGAACGCGTGCCGGTCGCGCGCCGCAAGCCGATGGATGTCGGAGGTATCGTACCCTTTGCGCTGCAACCGCCCGTAGAGGAACTCCTTGTAGGTCTCCAAGTGCCGCGTGTTCCCGGCATTGACGATCTCCAGCTCGCGGAAGGCGTCGCCGATCCCCGCCGCTTCCAACCGTGTCTTCACATCGTCCTGACGCCCCACCACCAGTGCCTTTCCCAACCCGGACCGCTGATAGGTCACGGCGGCCCGCAGCACGCGAATGTCGTCCCCTTCGGCGAAGATCATGCGCGCCTGGGTGCCCTTGGCCCGGGCGAACATGCCTTGCAGCATCGAGGCGGTCGGATCCATCCGCGCCCGCAGGGATTGCTCGTAGCCGTCCATGTCCACGATGGGTCGCCGCGCCACGCCCGTATCCATCCCCGCCTTGGCCACCGCGAGCGGGACCGTATGGATCAGACGCGGATCGAAGGGCGTGGGAATGATGTAGTCGCGGCCAAAGCTCAGCTTGCGGCCATAGGCCAGCGCCACCTCGTCCGGAACGTCCTCGCGCGCGAGATCGGCCAGCGCCTCGGCGCAGGCGATCTTCATCTCGTCATTGATCGCACGGGCCCGGATATCCAGCGCCCCGCGAAAGAGATAGGGAAAACCCAGCACGTTGTTGACCTGGTTGGGGTAGTCGGACCGCCCGGTGGCGACGATCGCATCGGGCCGGATCGCGTGCGCCTCTTCCGGCGTGATCTCGGGGTCGGGATTGGCCATGGCGAAGATAACCGGGTCGTCGGCCATCGATTCCAGCATCGCTTGCGTCACCGCACCCTTGACAGAGACACCGAGGAACACGTCCGCGCCTTTCATGGCGTCGTCGAGTGTGCGCATCTCGGTCTTGACTGCATGGGCCGATTTCCACTGGTTCATGCCCTCGGTCCGGCCCTGGAAGATCACCCCCTTGGTATCACAGACGATGCAGTTCTGCGGCTTGGCCCCCATGGCCTTGATCAACTCGATGCAGGCGATGCCTGCCGCCCCGGCCCCGTTCAACACGATCTTGCAGTCCTCGATCGCCTTGCCGGTCAGCCGCAGCGCATTCAAAAGCCCCGCCGCCGTGATTACAGCGGTCCCGTGCTGGTCATCATGAAACACCGGGATGTCGAGCTGTTCCTTCAGCGTCTGTTCAATTATGAAACATTCGGGCGCCTTGATGTCTTCGAGATTGACACCCCCGAAGGTCGGCGCCATCAGCTTCACCGCCTGGATGATCGCATCCGGGTCCTCGGTATCGAGCTCGATGTCGATGGAATTGACGTCGGCGAACCGTTTGAAGAGAACCGATTTGCCTTCCATCACGGGCTTGGAGGCAAGTGCGCCGAGGTTTCCCAGGCCCAGAACGGCCGATCCGTTGGTGATCACCGCCACCAGGTTCCCCTTGGTCGTGTAATCATATGCCGTCTCGGGGTTTTCCGCGATGGCCTCGCAGGGCACCGCGACACCGGGCGAGTAAGCAAGGCTGAGATCCCGCTGGGTGCTCATGGGCGTCGAGGCCGACACCTCGAGCTTGCCCGGCGTTGGCTCCAGATGATAGGCCAGCGCCTCTTCGCGGGTGATCTTGTTATTGCCGGACATGCGTGCTCCTCCCAAACGGTCTTGAGGTTGTAGCGGGGTTGAGAAAGCGTCTCAACAGGTGCCGCGCAGGACCAATTGCGACTTTCGCCCGGGGTCGCACGTGCTTAACCTGCGCGGCAAAGGGGGCACCGGGTGAGCAGCAAGACCGTGACGCCGATGATGGCGCAGTACCTGGAGATCAAGCAGGATCATGCGGATGCCCTGCTTTTCTACCGGATGGGCGACTTCTACGAGATGTTCTTCGACGACGCGGTGGAGGCCGCGGCGGCACTGGACATCGCGCTTACCAAGCGTGGCAAGCATGACGATGCGGACATTCCCATGTGCGGCGTGCCCGTGCATGCGGCGGAGGGTTATTTGCTCACACTGATCCGCAAGGGGTTTCGCGTCGCCGTCTGCGAACAGATGGAGGATCCGGCCGAAGCGAAAAAGCGCGGCTCCAAGTCCGTCGTGCGGCGGGAGGTCGTTCGGCTTGTGACCCCGGGCACCCTGACCGAGGCGAGCCTGCTGGAGGCGCGGCGGCACAATTATCTGGCTGCCTTTGCCAAGGTGAGAGACGACTCCGCGCTGGCTTGGGTCGATATCTCCACTGGCGAGTTCCGGGTCATGGCCTGCCCCGCGGCCCGGCTGTCGGTGGACCTTGCGCGCCTCGCGCCGCGCGAGGTCTTGCTGGCCGAGGGCAACGACCTGCGGTCGCTCGTCGAAGAACACGAGGCGGCGGCGACGGAGCTTGGGCGCGCCAGTTTCGACAGTACGGCCGCGGTGGACCGGCTGTGCCGGCTTTACGGCGTTGCCGACCTCGAGGCTTTTGGGAGTTTCGAACGCGCGGACCTATCCGCGATGGGTGCAATCGTCGGCTATCTGGAGTTGACCCAAAAGGGCAAGCTGCCGCTACTGCGCAAACCGGTGAAGGAACGGGCGCAGCATGGTTTGCAGATCGACGCGGCGACTCGGCGAAATCTGGAGTTGACGCAATCACTGTCTGGGGGGCGGGAAGGTGCGCTGTTGACTGTGATCGACCGCACCGTCACGGCACAAGGCGCAAGGCTCCTGGCGCGGCGACTGGCGAGCCCCTCTGCCGATCTGTCGATCATCCGGACACGGCACGAGGGTGTCCGCTATGCGCTCGAGGCGCCCGAGATCCTCGACACCGTGCGCACCGCACTGCGGCAGGTGCCGGATATGGATCGGGCACTGTCCCGGTTGGCGCTCGACCGCGGCGGGCCACGGGATCTGGCGGCGATCCGAAACGGTCTCGCCCAGGCCGCAACGCTCGCCGAGGCTCTGCCGGACGACGCCTTGCCCCCCCTCTGGGCCCAATCGAAGAGCCGGTTTTTCGGACATGACGCCCTGCGCGACCTGTTGGAGAAAGCCCTGATTGCCGAACCCCCGCTGCTAACGCGAGATGGTGGGTTCGTTGCCTCTGGCTACAATGTCGACCTGGATGAAGCCCGGCAGCTGCGCGACGAGGGGCGCGGCGTGATTGCCGGAATGCAGGCGGAATATGCCGAGGCAACCGGGATCGCCTCCCTCAAGGTGAAGCACAACAACGTGCTGGGCTATTTCATTGAAACGACCGCCACCCACGCGGACAAGATGCTGTCCCCGCCCCTGTCGGACCGGTTCATCCACCGCCAGACCACCGCCAACGCCGTGCGCTTCACCACCGTGGAGTTGTCCGAGATGGAGACCCGCATTCTCAATGCCGGTGGCCGGGCGCTGGCGCTGGAAAAGTCGATCTTCGAAGAGTTGCGTCAGGCCGTGATCGTTGCGGCCGCCGAGCTGTCGGATTGCGCGCGGGCATTGGCGGAACTGGATGTGGTGACGGCCCTTGCGGTGCTGGCCCGCGACGAGGACTGGTGCGCGCCCAAGGTCGATGACAGCCGTGCCTTCGAAATCAGCGGCGGACGGCACCCGGTAGTCGAGGCCGCGCTGCGCGCCAGTGGTACACCCTTCATCCGCAACGATTGCGACTTGAGCGAAGGTGCTGCGCCGATCTGGTTGCTCACCGGGCCGAACATGGCGGGCAAATCGACCTTCCTGCGCCAGAACGCCCTGATCGCGATCCTAGCGCAGATGGGCAGCTACGTGCCCGCAACCGCGGCACGGATCGGGTTGGTCGCACAGGTTTTCTCCCGTGTTGGTGCGTCGGATGATTTGGCGCGGGGGCGCTCGACCTTCATGGTGGAAATGGTGGAAACCGCCGCGATTCTGAACCAGGCCGGGGACCGAGCATTGGTCATCCTTGACGAGATCGGGCGCGGAACGGCCACCTATGACGGGCTGTCGATTGCCTGGGCGACGCTCGAACACCTGCACGGGGTGAACCGGTGTCGCGCCCTGTTCGCCACCCATTACCACGAAATGACCGGCCTTGCTGCGCAACTGTCCGGCGTGGAAAACGCCACCGTGGCGGTCAAGGAGCATGATGGCGACGTGATCTTTCTGCACGAGGTGCGGCGCGGTGCGGCGGATCGATCCTACGGTGTGCAGGTCGCCAAGCTCGCGGGCCTGCCGCCTTCGGTCGTGGCCCGTGCGCGCGAAGTGCTGAAGACGCTCGAATCCGGTGAACGCAGCGGCGGAAACCCGGCAAAGGCGCTGTTGGAGGATCTGCCGCTATTCGCCAACGCTGCCCCTCCGCCACCGCCAGCGGCCCCGACATCGGCATTGGAGGCGCGTCTTGCCGACATATCCCCGGATGCGCTGAGCCCGCGCGAGGCATTGGACTTGGTCTATGAGTTGAAAAGCCTCGCGGATCGCGACTGATCCCCGAGGCTTTGACCTTGTAGAGAACCAGTCTCAGCTCGCCGGGGTCGAAGACACCCCGACATGGGCCGGACGCAGCAGACGGTCATGGAGCAGGAAGCCCTCGGACATCACCTGAATGATCCCACCCGCGGGCACATTCGGGACCGGCGCCTCGAACATGGCCTGGTGGAGCTGCGGATCGAACGGATCGCCGACCTCCGGCGCGATCGGCGTGATGCCATGCTTGCCGAACACATTCAGGATCTCGCGCAGGGTCAATTCGACCCCTTCGATCAGGCCGCCTGCGATCTCGCGCTGATTGTCATCGACCACGTCGAGCGCACGCCGCAGGTTGTCGAACACCGGCAGCATGTCACGCGCCAGTTTCGATCCGCCGAATTGCTCCGCCTCGCGGCGATCCCGTTCACCGCGTTTGCGGATGTTTTCCGCCTCCGCCAGGGCGCGGATCAGGCGGTCCTTCAACTCGTCCCGTTCCGCGATGATCGCCTCGACGGCGGCACCCGGGGCTTCGGGGCCTTCCTCGCCCAGGGCCTCTTCCATCTCGGCCGCGGCCGCTTCTTCTTCCGCGGCGATCTCTGCATCTACCTCTGCGAAGATGTCTTCTTCGGTTTTGGGGTCTGCCATCTCTCGTTTCCTCTATGCCCGGTCGCCCAAGATCTTGCCGACCAGTTGCGCCGTGTATTCGACCACCGGCACAACCCGCCCGTAGTTGAGGCGAGTCGGCCCGATCACACCCACGGCTCCGATGATCTTCCGGTCCGCGTTCATATAAGGACTGACAACCAGAGAGGAACCCGAAAGTGAGAAAAGCTTGTTCTCCGAACCGATAAAAATGCGCACACCTTCCCCGGCCTCGGCCAGATCCAGGAAGGCCGCGATGTCGCGTTTGCGTTCCAGATCATCGAAAAGCTTGCGCACCCGTTCCAGGTCCTCCGATGGCGGTCCATCGCCCAAAAGATTGGCACGTCCCCGCACGATCAGTCGTTCGTTCGATTCGCCCGGATCCTGCCAGACGGCCGTGCCAGCCTCCACCATGTCCGCGGCCAGCCGGTCCAGTTCGGACCGCCGCGACGCGATCTCTCGACGAATGACATCCGCCAGTTCCGACAGACTGCGCCCCTCTGCCACTGCGTTGAGGAAATTCGCCGCCTCCCGCATGGAGGACGGGGTTTGCCCCGCGGGCGGCGTAAACACCCTGTTTTCAACCTGCCCATCGGCAAATACCAGCACGGCCAGGGCCCGGCCCGGCGCAAGGCTGACGAATTCGACATGCTTGATGGGGGCGCTTTCGTTCTTGGGCGCAAGCACAAGGCTGGCCCCCTGCGTGATACCCGACAGGGCCGAACCGACCCGGTCCAACAGGCCGCCAACGCTGTCATTCTCGCCCGCGGAGGATTCGATGACCTCCCGGTCTTCGCTGGACAGGTTGCCGATTTCGAGAAGGCCATCCACGAACATCCGCAGGCCCATCTGGGTCGGAATACGGCCGCTGGAGACGTGGGGCGAATCGAGCAGGCCCAGAAATTCCAGGTCCTGCATCACGTTACGGATCGTCGCTGCCGAAACCTTCTCGCTCATGGACCGGGTCAAGGTCCGGCTGCCGACCGGGTCGCCGGTCTGCAAATACCCCTCCACCACCCGGCGAAACACCTCGCGGGAGCGGTCGCTCATCTCCGATATGACCTTGCTTGCCTCGTCCATGATCTCTCGGGCTCCTGCCGCGCCGCGCCAATCCGAGAACGGCGCACTCTTTTATTTCACGCTGCGCGATTGCGTCAACGGCTTGCCATTTAGATAAGGGCGCGCCTATCTGGCGCAAATAGCGAAAGGATCGTCATGCGACCGTCAGGACGTCAAACCCATGAGATGCGCGGCGTCTCGATCGAAACTGGCTTCACCAGGCACGCCGAAGGATCCTGCCTGATCTCAATGGGTGAAACACGCGTGTTGTGCACCGCCTCCGTTGAGGAGCGCGTGCCGCCGTTTCTGCGTAACACCGGTCTTGGCTGGGTGACGGCGGAATATGGAATGTTGCCCCGCGCAACCCATACCCGCGGGCGCCGGGAAGCTGCCGCTGGGAAGCAATCGGGGCGCACCCAGGAGATCCAGCGCCTAATCGGACGGAGCCTCCGCGCGGGGGTCGACCGCGTGGCGCTGGGAGAGCGGCAGATCACCATCGATTGCGATGTGATCCAGGCCGATGGCGGCACACGCTGCGCGTCGATCACCGGGGCCTGGGTCGCGCTGAGGCTTGCCGTCAACAAGCTGATGAAGGCGGGCGATATCATTACGGACCCGCTGACAGATCACGTAGCCGCGGTGTCCTGTGGTCTCTACGCCGGGCAACCCGTACTGGATCTGGATTATGCGGAGGATTCCGAGGCCGGGACCGACGCGAATTTCGTGATGACCGGCTCCGGCGGTCTGATCGAGGTGCAAGGTTCGGCCGAGGGTGCGCCGTTCTCGCGCAATGCCCTCAACACGCTGATGGACCTTGCCGAGGTCGGTGTTGCCGAGCTGGTCGCCGCACAGAAGGCCGCCACCAGCTGATGTCCCGGTTCAAGGACAAAACCCTGCTCGTCGCAAGTCACAACAAGGGCAAAATCGAAGAGATCGCGCATCTGTTGGAGCCTTACGGCGTGCGGGTTACCTCCGCCGCCGCGCACGGTTTGTCCGAGCCGGAAGAGACGGAAACCACTTTCGTCGGCAATGCTCGCATCAAGGCGCATTATGCCGCAAAAGAGACTGGGTTGCCTGCACTGGCCGATGACAGCGGCCTGGAGGTTCTCGCACTCGATGGTGCACCCGGTGTCTACACGGCGGACTGGGCCGAGACACCGACCGGGCGGGATTTCGAGATGGCCATGGTCAAGGTCCATGACGCCCTGATTGCGAAAGGTGCGGAACGGCCGTGGCGTGCGCGGTTCTGCTGCACTCTGGTGCTGGCATGGCCCGACGGCACCGACATGGTTTTTCCCGGGACGATGAAGGGACAACTGGTTTGGCCCATGCGTGGCTCGCAAGGCCATGGATATGATCCGATGTTCCAACCGGATGGCTACGCGCAGACCTTCGGGGAAATGGACCGTTGGGAAAAGAACAAGGTCAGCCACCGGGCAGATGCGTTCCGGAAACTGACCGTAGCCTGTTTCTCAGAAGACTGATGAGACGCCTGATTTCCACGGGTTCCCCCTTCGAGGCCACCATGGGATATTCCCGAGCCGTGGTTCAGGGCGATTGGTGTTTCCTGTCGGGCGTCACCGGGTACGATTATGCGGCAATGACTCTGCCGAACGTTTTCGAAGACCAGGTAAATAATTGTTTTAAAACAATTTTTGAAGTATTGAGGGAAGCGGATTTCCCAAAAGACAGCATCTGCAAGGTCCAGTATATCCTTGCGGATCGCGGTCTCGTCCAAACAGTTGCGCCCCTACTCGGTCGGCATCTCGGTGAGGTCCGTCCCGCGGCCACCATGATCATTGCCGGTTTAATCGAACCCCAGATGTTGATCGAAATCGACGTGACCGCATTCAAGGGTTGAGCATGGAGGATTGGCAACACGGGGGCTTCGGGCTGTACCTTCATTGGCCTTTCTGCGCTGCCAAGTGCCCCTATTGCGACTTCAACAGCCATGTCAGGGCACGCGTGGATCAAGCAGCGTGGGAAAACGCCTTCTTGTCGGAAATCGGCCGTGCCGGAATAGAAACGGAAGGTCGCCGCCTCGATACGGTTTTTTTCGGCGGAGGCACCCCTTCATTGATGGAACCGGACCTCGTGGCTTCCATCATCGACAGGATCCGGCGAACTTGGCCCACCTCCAACAGTCTTGAAATCACACTGGAGGCAAACCCCACATCCGTCGAGGCCGGGCGGTTTCGCGCCTATCGGGATGCAGGGGTGAACCGGGTTTCGATGGGTATCCAGGCCCTGAACGACGCGGACCTGAAGGCTTTGGGACGATTGCACTCGGTCAAGGAGGCGCAAAGCGCATTTGAGGTCGCGCAAGCGCATTTCGAGCGCGTGAGCTTCGATCTGATCTACGCACGACAAGGTCAAACGCTGGAAGCCTGGATTGCAGAGCTTAGGGCAGCTCTCTCCATGGCGATTGATCATCTTTCTCTCTATCAGTTGACCGTGGAGCCAGGCACCGCGTTTGGAGATCGCGCTGCTCGGGGCATGTTGCGCGGATTGCCGGATGGTGACTTGGGCGCCGACATGTTCGAAGCAACCCAAGACCTGTGTTCCGATGCGGGAATGCCGGCCTACGAAGTGTCGAACCACGCAGCTGAGGGCTGCGAATCCCGCCATAACCTGATCTATTGGCGGTATGGGGATTACGTTGGCATCGGCCCGGGCGCCCATGGGCGCCTTACCCTATCCGGACAGAAATGGGCCACCTCCACCCCGTTGCACCCCGAAGCTTGGCTGGCTCAAGTTCAGGATAGCGGGCATGGCGAAACTCCAAGGCAGCTTCTGACACCGAATGAGATCTCCGAAGAGCTCCTGCTCATGGGCTTACGGCTGTCGGAGGGTGTGTCTCTGAACCGGATCACCGCTATCGCCGGAGCACCTCTGCCGGAACGAAAACTCTCCGAACTCCAGGAAGCGCAACTCATACGGGTGGACGGCGACCGGTTGCGCACCACTTTACAAGGGCGCATGGTGCTGAACGCCATTCTGCGGGAACTTCTGAGCGAGGACAGATGAGAGCTATTTGGGTGATCTCGGGCAGCACAGCGCTTGGCATGGGCGTGATCGGCATTGCCTTGCCACTTCTGCCGACTGTACCCTTCCTGCTCCTTGCTGCCTTCTGTTATGCACGAGGATCTGATCGCCTTCACGCCTGGCTTCTGGATCATCCAAGATTGGGTGCCCCCATTCTGGGCTGGCAGGAACGGGGCTCTATCAGCTTGCGTGCCAAAGGTTTAGCCTCACTTTCGATCCTTGGGGCCTTTTCACTCTCACTTGTACTTGGCGTCTCAACCACAGTTCTGACCGTCCAGGCAGCCGTACTCAGCATCGTGGCCGTATTTATCTGGACGCGTCCGAGCAGCTAGGAGCTGAGGCGGCGGCAAAGATCGTCCAACTGGTCGAGAGACGTATAGCGGATCGTCAATGCGCCCGTCTCCCCCCCCGGGGTGTGGTCTATCGAAATCTGCATTCCAAGCGTCGCCGCCAAATCAAGTTCTAACGCGCGTGTGTCTGCATCCTTCTCGGATTTCTTTGGCGGCTTCTTTGTACTCCCTGGCGAGGTATCGGCCTTCTTTGCCAACCTCTCGGTTTCCCGTACAGACAATCCCTTGGCGATGACCTTCTTGGCAAGAGCGACCGGATCATCTGCTGTAATCAAGGCGCGCGCATGTCCAACGGCCAGTGTACCGTCCTGTAAATACGAAAGAACTTCCGCCGGTAGCGACATGAGCCGAAGCATGTTGGCAATGTGGCTCCGGCTTTTGCCCAAGGCCTGTGCGAGCCGCTCCTGAGTATGGCCGAAGCGGTCCATGAGTTGTCGATAGCCCTGCGCCTCTTCTACCGGATTGAGGTCGGCACGCTGAATATTCTCGATAATCGCAATTTCGAGCGACTCCGTGTCAGAAAGTTCGCGTACGAGAACAGGTATCTCGTGCAACTGCGCCATCTGCGCGGCACGCCAGCGACGTTCCCCCGCAACGATCTGATAGAGATCCTCGTCAGAGGGGTCGGGACGAACGATTAATGGTTGCAGAATACCCTTTTCGCGAATGGATTCCGAAAGGCTGTCGAGGTCTTCCTGTTGAAACATGCGCCGAGGCTGGTCTGGATTTGGGCGCACGGATTCAATCGGGACCAGTCGATCCGGGTTGGCCTGGCTGGCCTCGTTCCCAACGCTCGCCGTCTCGGACCCAATATTGACATCAGCCATGAGAGCTGACAGCCCCCGCCCCAGGCCTCGGCGTTCAGGTTTCTTTTCCATGAAAAATTAGATCCCTTTCATGCCACCAACTCGTGACGTTCGAGAATTTCATCGGCTAGGCCAAGATAGGCCTGAGACCCTTGAGAGCTTGGATCATACCGCAAAACAGGCATCGCAAAGGACGGAGCCTCACTGACCCTGACGTTCCTCGGTATGATCGTCTTGAAAACCAGTTCCCCAAGGTTCGCCCGCGCGTCCTCCTCAACCTGACGCGACAGATTGTTCCTCCGATCATACATCGTCAGGACAATCCCCTCGATCCTGAGTTTTGGATTGGCGGTTTCGCGCACTTCCCGGACCGACAACAAGAGCTGGGAAAGGCCTTCCAACGCAAAAAACTCGCTTTGGAGCGGAACGAGCACGGAATCTGCGGCCACCATCGCGTTAACTGTCAGCAAATTCAGGCTTGGCGGGCAATCCACCAAGACATAATCAACCCTCTTGGGCAGCGCGTTGAGCTGAGTGAGCGCCGCCCGCAGTCGGAAAACACGTCGACTATTCGACATCAACTCGATGTCCGCAGAGCTTAGATCCGTGGTTGCAGGCGCAAGGAACAGGTTTTCTACGGATGTTTCACGTGAAACATCTGCAATCGCCGCATTCTCGACGAGCAGATCATAGGTGGTAAGGCTTCGTGTTTCGGGCGCCATCCCTAGACCAGTAGACGCATTCCCTTGCGGGTCCAGGTCGATGATCAGGACGGTTTTTCCCCGCATCGTCAATGCCGTCCCGAGATTAATTGTCGTTGTCGTTTTACCCACGCCGCCCTTTTGGTTCGCAATCGCGATCACACGTGCTTTGGAGGTTGGCGTAAACTCAGGCACGATAAAACTCTCCAATCTCCAAGATAGCGCTCTTTTCGGATGTCACGCTTGGATAGTACTTCGCCTCAAATTGCCATGAGTTCTTCGCTTCGGACACCTCATTCTGCACGTTTTCGCCTTTTAAAAAGAGGCAAGTCCCTCCCGCAACACGCAAAGGTTCGGCAAACTCCAGAAGCTTGGACACAGGCGCCAGGGCGCGCGCAGTTATGACATTCCCAGGCTCCACATTTGCAGCTTCGATACGACTCGTGATGACACTCAAATTTATCTGTAACTCACGAGCTGCGGTTCGGAGAAAGGCACACTTGCGCGCGTCAGATTCGATAGCTGTAAACTTGATACGGCAGCCCCGGTGCTTCGCAAGAACTCCAAGCACAACCACAGGAAGCCCTCCGCCACTTCCGAGATCTATTACCTTGTCCGCCGTCGAGGGCAGAAAATCGTAAAGCTGCGCGGAATCAAGGATATGCCGCTCCCACGTTTGATCATATGTGGAGGGCGCCACCAGATTAATCCGAGGTGACCATTTGCGGATAAGGCGCTCGAAAACCTTTAGATCACAACGGGATGCGGCGTCCATTCGATTGATCCTACGCGCTACGCCGTTTTTCTGCCTTCCGCAAAGACGCCAGCAAGAGTGTCAGAGCAGCCGGAGTCATGCCTTCTATTCTTGCGGCCTGACCCAAAGTCGAAGGGCGCACCGCTGTCAGCTTGGATTTCAACTCGTTCGACAGACCTGAAAGACCGGAAAAGTCAAAGCGGGGTGGAAACTCGATCTCTTCATCCTTCTTCAAAGCCATGACATCGCGTTGCTGTCGCTCAATGTAATTCGCATAAGTGGCTTCAATTTTTGCTTGCTTGGCGATCTCTGTCGATGCCTGTAGCTCTGGCCAGGTCGCAGCCAGGGACTCGTAGCTGACATTGGAGAGCGACAGCAGATCGAGGCCACTTCGACGGCGACCGTCTTCGTTTACACGTATGCCAGCCTCGTTCGCTTGTTTGGGCGTCACTTCGAAAGACTTCAGCTTCTTCAGGGTTTCGTCCAAAAGGCCCATCTTCTTTTCGAACTTTATCCTGCGTTCTTTGCCCACGCACCCAAGAACAAGACCCTCTGGTGTCAAGCGCTGATCGGCA
Organism: Dinoroseobacter shibae DFL 12 = DSM 16493; assembly: GCF_000018145.1. NCBI lineage: Bacteria > Pseudomonadati > Pseudomonadota > Alphaproteobacteria > Rhodobacterales > Roseobacteraceae > Dinoroseobacter > Dinoroseobacter shibae. The sequence goes on along the minus strand of NC_009952.1, from coordinate 3,638,220 downwards.
TTATCGCAGCGTAAAGACAGCCTGTACTCTGCACGCGATGTGAACATACGATAAGGCTCAGCGACCCCTTGCGTAATCAAGTCGTCAATCATCACACCAATGTAAGACGTCATTCGGCTGGGCAGAAACTTACCCTTACCCTCAAGGGCGGCGTTCAAGCCTGCAACCAAGCCTTGTGCGGCCGCTTCCTCATATCCTGTTGTACCGTTGATTTGCCCCGCAAGGTATAGGCCGTCAAATCCCTTGACCCGCAAGGCCGCATCAAGGGCGCGTGGATCCACATAGTCGTATTCTATCGCATAACCGGGCTGAGTGATCTTCGCGTTTTCCAATCCGGATATGCTGCGGACATACGCCTCTTGTACATCTTCCGGCAACGAGGTCGAAATTCCGTTGGGATAGATTGTGGTACTGTCAAGACCCTCAGGCTCTAGAAAGATCTGATGTGAGGTTTTGTCGGAGAACCGAACCACTTTATCCTCGATGGACGGGCAGTACCGCGGCCCAACACCTTCAATGGATCCGCCATACATCGCAGATCGCGAGAGGTTTTTCCGGATTATTTCGTGGGTGCGTTCGTTGGTGTGAGTGACAGCGCAGTGTACTTGCCGCAAGTGTGGGCCAGCCGACAGGAAAGAGAAAAGCGTCGGATCCTCGTCGCCGGGCTGAGGTTCCAGTTTATCCCAGGCAATGCTGCGTTTATCCAGCCGCGGCGGAGTACCTGTCTTCAATCGCCCAAGGGGCAAACCGAAACTGTCAAACCTTTCAGCAAGACGAACGGAAGGAGCGGCCCCCATTCTGCCACCCTGAAAGCTTCGATTCCCTATGTGGATGATACCGCGGAGAAACGTTCCGGTTGTAACAACGACCGCTCGAGCGGTAACCTCGCTCCCATCGGCCAAACACACACCCTCGATCCTGGTCCCCGACGTAATCAGGTCAGCGACTTCACCCTCCAAGATACGCAAGTTGGGCAACGATTCCATCTCGGCAAGCATCTCGGAACGGTAAACATCGCGATCCGATTGAGACCGCGGCCCCTGCACGGCCGGCCCTTTCCGACGATTGAGAAGCCTGAACTGGATGCCGGCCTTGTCCGCGACCCGTCCCATGACTCCATCCATCGCGTCAATTTCTCGAACCAGGTGTCCTTTCCCAAGGCCTCCGATCGCCGGATTGCAAGACATCACACCGATGCCCGATCTTTCGAGTGTGATCAGGGCAACCTGCACACCAAGGCGGGCAGCTGCGGCTGCGGCCTCGGTACCTGCATGGCCCCCTCCAATGACGATGACATCAAAAGCCTGTTGTTTCACGTGAAACACTCCTCACTTGCCGAGGCAAAAGTTCGCAAAGATTTCATCCAGGACTTGCTCAACGCCTACGCGACCAATCAACGATTCGAGATCGACCAAGGCTTGCCGAAGGTCTTCTATCACCAATTCGACCGGGAAGCCTTCGGAAATCTTTGTTTTGGCGAGATCGAGCGACTCAACGGCGGATGAAATCGCTAGACGGTGTCGAACATGGGTGGCCGTGCCTGCACTAGCAGCACGAAGTGACAGCCTATGTGAAACTGCTTTCACCAATCTGTCTATCCCCCGCCCCGTGACGGATGAAATTGCAAACTCGCTACTACTCGGAAGAATATCCGACTTTGCCTGCACCAGGATATCATCGTCAGCCACCCCAAGACCCGAGGGCAAACGGCCATCTTCAATGAGGATGATACGCAGATCGGCAGACTCGGCTCGCGCCATAGCACGGCTAATACCAATCTGTTCAATCTCATCCTGGGTTTCCCGCAAACCGGCTGTATCCAGCACCGTGACCGGCAGCCCATCAAGGTCCAAGCGCACCTCGACCACATCACGCGTTGTGCCTGCGATACTCGATGTAATTGCTGCTTCGCGACCAGCTAATCTATTGAGAAGGCTTGATTTTCCAACGTTCGGCGCACCCAGGATTGCAACCTCGAACCCATGTCTTATGCGTTCCGCAGCATGGGTACCGGCACTCTCTGCGGCCAGGTTTTGAGACACGCGCCCAAGCAATTCCTGAACCTCGGGATACACATCTTCCGGCACTTCTTCGTCAGCAAAATCAATGGTCACCTCGAGCAACGCCATCGCACGCACCAGATCCTTGCGCCAGAGTTCTACTTTCTGGCCGAGTTCGCCGGAAAAAGTTCGCAATGCCTGTTTGCGCTGCGCCTCGGTCTCTGCCTCGATCAAATCGGCCAAACCTTCAACCTGGGCCAGATCCATCCGATTGTTTTCGAGGGCACGACGCGTGAACTCCCCCGGTTGCGCCAAGCGGAGGCCAGGCAGCGCCGACAATTCATTCATCAATGCTGCAATGATCGCCGGCGAGCCATGGGTCTGAAACTCAACACAATCTTCACCCGTGAAACTGTTGGGGCTTTCAAACGCGAGGACGAGCGCCTCATCGATCACACTTCCATCGGAGTCACGCAGTTTTCGCAAGCTGGTCCGCTGGGCATCAGGTAGCCCACCGGCCAGCACCCTACCCGCATGAAATGCCCTCGATCCGCTAATACGCAGCACGGCAACACCGGATTTCCCCGGTGCGGAAGCAAGCGCAAATATGGTGTCCATGACCGGTACCGTATCGCCGGTCAGGTGTTCATCGAATCGAAGAACTCGGAATTGGTCTTCGTCTGCTTCAGCTTCGAGATCAGGAACTCGATGGCATCCGTGGTCCCCATGGGATTCAGAATGCGACGCAGCACAAAGGTCTTCTGAAGATCCTTGGCATCGACAAGGAGATCCTCTTTGCGCGTGCCGGATTTGAGGATGTCCATCGCCGGGAAGACCCGCTTGTCGGCCACCTTGCGGTCAAGCACGATCTCGGAGTTGCCCGTACCCTTGAACTCTTCAAAGATCACTTCGTCCATACGGGAGCCTGTATCGATCAATGCGGTTGCGATGATTGTCAGCGACCCGCCTTCTTCGATGTTTCGGGCCGCACCGAAGAACCGCTTCGGCCGCTGCAACGCATTGGCATCCACACCCCCGGTCAGCACCTTGCCCGAAGACGGAACGACCGTGTTGAAAGCCCGACCAAGACGAGTGATCGAATCCAGCAAGATAACCACGTCCCGCTTGTGCTCCACCAGGCGCTTGGCCTTCTCGATCACCATCTCGGACACTGCCACGTGGCGCGAGGCCGGCTCATCGAAAGTGGAGGAAATCACCTCCCCTTTCACCGAACGCTGCATGTCCGTGACTTCTTCTGGACGTTCATCGATCAGCAGCACCATCAGATAGCATTCAGGATGATTGGCTGCGATGCTCTTGGCGATATTCTGCAACAGGACCGTCTTGCCCGTCCGCGGCGGAGCCACGATCAGCGACCGCTGCCCCTTCCCGATCGGTGCCACCAGGTCGATGATCCGGGCAGACCGATCCTTGATCGTCGGATCCTCGATCTCCATCTTCAGCCGCTCGTCCGGATAAAGAGGCGTCAAGTTATCAAAGCTCACCTTGTGACGTGCCATCTCCGGGTCTTCGAAGTTTACCAGGCTGACGGAGGTGATCGCGAAATAGCGTTCGTTCTCCCGCGGGGCCTGGATCACCCCTTCGACGGTATCGCCAGTGCGCAGGGAGTGCTGCCGAATTTTCTCGGGAGAAACATAGATGTCGTCCGGGCCCGGCAGATAGTTCGCCTCGGGGGAGCGGAGAAACCCGAACCCGTCCTGCATGACTTCCAGAACGCCATCGCCAGAAATTTCCCATCCATCCTCTGCACGCTCCTTGAGGATGGCGAACATCATGTCGCCTTTCCGCATGGTGGATGCGTTTTCAACCTCCAGCTCCTCGGCCAGGGGCAGAAGATCAGCAGGGCTCATAGCTTTGAGATCGGCAAGGGCGAGACGCTCTTGGGTCATCGAAAAATCCCGTTTGGGCGCCGTCGCGGGCGCGAAACTGTCATACGTGAGAGAGCGATTCCGGACGGAACGCTGACAGAGCCTTAGATAATCATGTTGCGCGAGTCAATCGAGCCTCAGAATGGGCGTGCAATCACTGAGAACACGATGACCAGGAGCAGAAGTGTGGGCACCTCGTTCATCATGCGGTACCTTCGACCGGTGGTCGTCGATGTCCCAGCAAGCAATTCCTTGCGTTGTCCGGCGCACCACATGTGAAACCATGTCATGCCAAGGATCGCCGCGAGTTTCGTATAGGGCCAGAACGCCGACCAATCGACAATCCCGGGGGTCATCACGAGCCAAAGCCCGAAGATCCAGCTTGAGATCATTGCCGGGTTCATGATCGCGCGGAGCAAACGCCTCTCCATCGTCTGGAACAGCGCCTCGGTTTCACCCGACACGGCGTTCGACTCGACATGGTATACGAACAGTCGAGGTAGATAGAACAACCCGGCCATCCATGCGATCACGGAAATCACATGCAAGGATTTGATCCAAACGTACAGGTCCATGCTTTGTCCTTCTCTGTCTTCCTTCTATTCATAAAATAGAAAGAAAAGAAAAGATGGTGTTGTTGTAGGTCTTGGGGATATGTCGAACTCTTGCGTTGTTCGAGCGGTTATTCTTGTCCACATACTGCGATCCAGGATTTACCTGAACCTTTTTTAATAATTATTTAACAGTCACTTGGTGTCTAAGAACACTGTGAGTAAACTGTGCAAAAGAGTATGTCGCCCGAGATACCCACAGTCTTGTGAAACACAAGCGCACATGGGATGAAACAGGAGCGACTTGGCAGTTGTTCACCGGAACCTCTTGTGTCGCCGCTTCGTGGGCCTCGTGCCCAAAACGGCCAAAATTGTGCACAGGCATATCCACACAGGTACCCTCAGGATGACCCACATCATTCTCGCCTCTGGATCGGAGATCCGTCGACAGCTGTTGGAAAACGCAGGGGTATCCGTACGCGTGATCAAGGCCAAGATCGATGAGGAAACGATAACCCAGTCTCTGCGTGCCGAGGGCGCAAAAGCGCGGGACGTGGCCGATGCACTTGCGGAGTTCAAAGCGGAGAAAGTGGCAAGGCTCGAACCAGAGGCGCTGGTCATCGGGTCTGACCAGGTGCTGGATCTGCAGGGGGAGCTTTTGGCCAAGCCCGAGACGCCGGAGCATGCCATCGCGCAAATCACGGCGATGTCTGGCAAGACCCACCAATTGCTGTCGGCAGCGGTGATCTATGGCGAAGGCAAGCCGCTTTGGCGTCATGTCGGCGCCGTGCGAATGACCGTCAGATCGCTGAGTCCTTCCTACATCGAGAGCTATGTTGCGCGAAACTGGGACAGCATTCGACACTCGGTGGGGGGCTATAAGCTCGAGGAAGAGGGCGTCCGGCTCTTCAGCCAGGTCCAAGGTGACTATTTCACGGTTTTGGGGCTCCCGCTGCTGGAATTGCTGAGCTATCTCACCCTGAGGGGAGAGATCGACGGATGACAGAAATAAAAGTGCCCATAGCCGGGGTGATCGGAAACCCCATCACACATTCCCGGTCGCCACATCTGCATCGACATTGGCTGCACGTCTATGGGATCGAGGGGTATTACGTGCCGCTCCATGTGCAGGGTCAGGACCTTGCCGAGGTGTTCCACGCTCTGCCGAAGTTGGGGTTCAAGGGTGTCAATGTCACCCTACCCTTCAAAGAACGCGCCATCGAGCTGGCGGACCGAGTGTCCGACCGGGCTGCGTTGATCGGGGCGGCGAACACGATCACCTTTCAACCTGATGGGACGATTCATGCTGACAATACAGATGGTTATGGGTTTATCGAAAATCTGAGGAACGGGGCACCCGGCTGGTCGCCGCGCGCAGCAGCCATCGTGGTACTGGGGGCTGGCGGAGCAGCGCGGGGGGTTTTATCAGCACTCCTCGAAGCGGGCGCACCGGAAGTTCGCCTGGCCAATCGGACCCGCGCCAAGGCAGAGGCTTTGCGCAGTGATTTTGGGCCAAGGGTGACCGTTGTCGACTGGCACGGCGTATCTGGCACCATGGAAGACGCAGAGACCCTCGTCAATACCACATCATTGGGAATGACCGGCCAGCCTGATCTCGAGCTGAACCTCGATGCGTTGCCCCGTTCTGCGGTGGTGACGGATATTGTGTATCGTCCCCTGATGACACCTTTGCTGGAACAGGCGGTTGCCCGCGGAAACCCTGTAGTCGATGGCCTGGGCATGTTGCTCTTTCAGGCAGCGCCGGGTTTTGAGCGGTGGTTTGGCGTGCGGCCAGAGATTACCCCTGAGCTGCGGGCGGCCGCATTGGCAGAATGATCATTATTGGACTGACAGGCTCCATCGGCATGGGCAAATCAACCACCGCCGAGATGTTCGCTGCGCGTGGTCTCCCGGTCTGGGATGCGGATGCTGCCGTGCACAGGCTGTATGGTCCCAAGGGTGCGGCGATCGCACCGATACGCGCTCTTTTTTCTGAAGCGGTCAGCGAAGCTGGTGTCGACCGGACCGTTTTGAAGAGACTGATTTCCGAAGATCCCGATGTTTTGCGCGTGATTGAACAAGTGGTGCATCCCCTCGTGGCAGCAGACCGCACGGCTTTCGTAGACCAGGCACGCCTGGAGGGTCGGAAGGCCGTGCTTCTGGACATTCCGCTTCTTTTTGAGACTGGCGCAGCAAAAGACATGGATCTGGTGGTTGTCGTCTCGACCGATCCTGACACCCAACGTGCACGCGTTCTCGAAAGACCAGGCATGACCGAGGCGCAGTTTCAAGCCATCCTTGCCAAACAGCTGGCCGATGCAGAGAAGCGTACACGGGCAGATTTGGTGATCGATACGACAACTCTGGACACCGCCCGGCAAGGCGTCGAAACTGTCCTGCAACGGGCAGAGGAGATGGGACATGCGTGAGATCGTGCTCGACACGGAGACGACCGGATTCGAGCCTTCGGAAGGCGATCGGTTGGTTGAAATCGGCGGAGTGGAGCTTTTCAACCATGTGCCTACGGGCCGGGTCTATCACCAGTACATAAACCCCCAACGGAGCATGCCCCAATCCGCCTTTGAAGTGCATGGGCTTGGTGACGACTTTCTTGCGGACAAGCCGCTCTTTGCCGAGGTTGCCGAGGCCTTCCTGGATTTCATCGGGGATGCGAAACTGGTCATTCACAACGCCGCGTTCGACATGAAGTTTCTGAACGCAGAGCTGGGTTGGCTGGGCAAACCGCTTCTGCCGATGGAACAAGCGATTGATACATTGGCTATCGCAAGGCGAAAGTTTCCGGGATCGCCTGCATCTCTCGACGCATTGTGCCGTCGGTTTGGTGTCGACAACTCGGCACGTGAGAAACACGGGGCGCTGCTGGATTCCGAGATCCTGGCCGAAGTGTACCTGGAGCTCATCGGCGGGCAGCAACCGGGGCTGGAGCTGTCGAGTGTACAGACCCCGTCCACACAAAATGTGGATAACGGGCATCTCCGTGCCCGCCCTCGGCCCGCGCCCTTGCCGTCCCGGGTGTCGGAAAAGGAAAAGGCGGCACATGCCGCCTTTGTCGAATCTCTTGGGCAGTCCGCGCTTTGGCGCACGGTGACCTGAGGTCTCAGACCTCGGCGCTCGGTGCTGCCTGCTGCGCGGCGGCGCGCCGCGCGATTTCCTGACGATACAGCGCCACGAAATCGATCTGATCCAGGTTGAGCGGCGGGAAGCCTCCATCGCGGGTCACATCGGAGACAATTCGGCGCACGAACGGGAAAATCATGCGCGGGCACTCGATCAGCAGGAAAGGATGCATCTGCTCGTCCGGCACATTGTCGATGAAAAAGATGCCGGCATAGTCCAGTTCCAGACCAAAGATCATATCGCCAGATTCTTTGGTTTTGGCATTGATGTTCAGCTTGATGGCAACTTCAAACTGCTTTTCAACCGTGCGCTTCTTGGCGTCCAGGTTCACCTGAACCTGAATGTCCGGTTGTCCTTCGCCCTGCACACCCTTCTGGGCAGCAATGTTTTCAAAAGACATGTCGCGGATGAACTGCGCCATGATCTTCAAGGTGGGCATTACCGGCTGTTGCTGCTGGTCCGCTGGAGCGGCAGCGCCGTTGGTTGTTTCGTCGGCCATGAAATCCTCGTCCAAAAACTGGTCTGGGCTCGCTCCTATCAGGATGCGCTGCGCCCCTCAATCCCGGGTGGGATCTTTCGTCCAGCCGGAAGGCCCGTTTGACCGGGGTGGTGTCTCATCGAGGTCAGCATATTCCGTCTCGATGATATCTGCGGTGGAAGTGCGTCGGTTTTGCGGCGCCCGCCCCATCTCGAACTGCTGCACCTTGATCCGGGCGCGCACGTAACGAATGATCGCAAGTCGAACCGGCGGCATCAGTAGCGAAAAGCCCACCGCATCGGTGAAAAACCCGGGTGTCAGTAGAAGTGCGCCTGAAAAGAGGATCATCGCGCCATGGGCCAATGCCTCGGTCGGATCGCGCAGATCCGCGAAGGATCCGCGTAAATCCGCCATCGCTCGCAGACCTTGCGAGCGGACCAGCGCCGTTCCCAGTAGGGCGGTCACGACAACGATTGCCAGTGTTGGCCATAGCCCTATCCAACCGCCGACCTGTATGAACAGGGCGATCTCGATCAGGGGCACAGCCACGAACAGGGCAAACAACCACATTTTCCGCTCCTTCAAATACAGGGGGATGGTGGACTTGCCCCCCTGTCGACCTTACATATGCAACCTGACCGGAGATACCATACATGCAGCGCTGCGCGAGGATCCTATGAATTCCAACATGCTCCAAATTCTTGTACTGCTTGGGGTCGCCGTTTTCCTGATCCTGCGCCTGCGCAGCGTGCTTGGCACGCGCGAGGGCTTCGAAAAGAAACCTGTCCCGCTGGACGGGCCGGAACGTGACGTCACGCCGCGTCGTGATTTCGAAGTGATCGAAGGCGGCCCGGATACGGACATCACTGATCACGTTCCCGATGGCAGCGACAGCGCCAAAGCGCTCGCCGCCATGAAGATGGCGGAGCCGGGCTTCAACGTGACTGAATTCCTCGGCGGAGCAAAAGGCGCCTACGAGTGGATCCTCATGTCCTTCGAAAACGGCGATATGGACGACGTCCAGGGCTTCCTGTCCGAAGAGCTGTCCGAAGCGTTTTCGGAGGTGATCGAGCAGCGCAATGAACAGGGCCTGACTGTCGAGGCCGAGTTCGTCGGTGTGCGCGAGACTACGCTCGTGGAAGCAGCGTTCGACCGCGATACTCGAGAGGGTGAAGTGACCGTGCGGTTCGTGGGCGAGCTGACCTTTGTTGTGCGGAATGCCGAAGGCGAGATCGTCGAAGGCGATCCGACGGAGATTAAGCGTCAGAAGGACGTTTGGACCTTCGCGCGGGTCATGGGGTCGGATGATCCCAACTGGCGGCTTGTCGCAACCGGGGAATGATCCCGCTCCGCGCGGCGGTGCTGGGCGTTGGACTGATGGCTGGCGCTACGCCCGCACATGCATCTGTTGAACTTCTTGGTTTCGGTGACCTCAAAGGCTGGGCCGAGGATTCTCATACAGAGGCGCTGGAAGCCTTCCGGACAACTTGCGTCGATCTGAAGGATCCAGCTTGGGGTCCCATCTGCGCAATTGCCCGCGCGACGAATGATGCGCGCGGGTTCTTCGAGAGCTTGTTCCTCCCGATCCTGATCAAGGGCGATGACGAGGCGCTCTTCACCGGCTACTACGAGCCCGAGCTGCGCGCATCGCGCACGCGCGGTGGCGCGTATCAGTACCCGATTTACCAAGTGCCACCCGAATTGCCCCGCGATCGGCCCTGGTATACCCGAGGCGAGCTGGAAGACCGCGGGATCCTGAACGGGCGCGGACTTGAGCTGGCTTACGCCACCGATCCGGTGGAGGTTTTTTTCCTTCAGGTTCAGGGCTCCGGCCGTCTGCGCTTGACCGACGGGACAGTGATGCGCGTGGGGTTCGCGGCGAAAAACGGCCATGACTATAGCTCTGTCGGGCGCGAAATGGTCCGGCGTGGGCTGTACCAGCCGCACCAGGTTTCCGCCGATCGGATCAAGGCCTGGGTGCGGGCCAATGGCGCCGCCGGCAAGCGGCTGCTGCACCACAACAAATCCTTTGTGTTCTTTCGTGAAGTATCCACCGTACCTGCCCATCTGGGGCCTTTGGGGGCGATGAACCGGTCAATCACGCCGATGCGGACCATCGCGGTGGATCCGACCTATACCCCCCTAGGGGCGCCGGTCTGGATCGAGAAGGGCGGGGCAGACCCCTTGCGCCGCTTGATGGTGGCGCAGGATACCGGCTCTGCGATCAAGGGGGCCCAGCGCGCGGACGTGTTCTACGGCTCAGGCGAGGCGGCGGGTGACAAGGCCGGGCGTATCCGCGATCCGGGGCGCATGGTTGTACTGCTACCGGTGGAGTTGGCGTTGTCCTACGTGGAAAGTGGGATGTGAAATGTCCAAGCGACCCCCGAGACGCCTGCGCCCCGACGAGGAGGAAATCTGGAAGCGTGTTGCCGAAACCGCCACGCCCTTGAGCAAGCCGCGGTTTCCGATGCCGCAGGATGTGACCCCAAGCCCGCGCAAGGCTCGATCCCCTGAAAAAGAGCCTATCTCGCCGTTCAGCATCGGGAGTGGCGCGGGTTTGTCCGAGACTCACGATCTGGCGCCTGGACTCGGTGAGCGGATCGCCGCCGCGCCGGTGACCATGGATCGCAAGGCCTTCGGCAAGCTCAAACGGGGCAAGTTGAAGCCCGAGGGGCGGCTGGATCTGCATGGCATGACGCTGTCTCAGGCGCATCCTGCGCTCAACCGGTTCATCCTCGGGGCGCATTCCCAGGGCAAGCGCCTGGTTCTGGTGATCACCGGAAAGGGCAAGGACCGCGATCAGGGCGGTCCGATCCCCGAACGTCTCGGCGTTCTGCGCCACCAGGTGCCCCATTGGCTGTCGATTCCACCACTGTCCAGCGTCGTGTTGCAGGTTACAACGGCCCATTTGCGCCACGGTGGTGGTGGGGCATATTACGTGTATCTCAAGAGGCCGCGTTAGGCTCCCGTACGCCACAGAGCGGCGGCGAGCAGCCCGGCTGAGAGGGCGATATAGAGACTGATCAAGGGCATTTGCGCAGGGAAGGACGCCCCTGCATCGATGGCCAGACCGGTAATCAGCGGCCCTATCGCGGAACTCAAAACCATAAGGGCCATGGCGACCGATTTGATCGCGCCGAGATGGCGGGTCCCGAACATGTCCGCCCAAAAGGCCGCGGGCAGTGTGTTATTCGCGCCGACCGTAACCGCCAGAAGGCTTAGCCCGACCGCGAGGCCCAAGAGGGTTTCGGTGCCTGATATGACGATGAAGCTCAGTGCCAAGGGTAGGGTGAACAGGCACATCAGGAGACGTGTGCCGAACCGGTCCACGAGAAATCCCGTGCCCAGCATCGCGAGAACCGAGACCACCGAATAGAGCGGAAAAAGCGCGACAAGATCGAGATGGGCGATATCCTTTTCCGCCGCCAGATGGACTTGTTGAAAAAAGAATGCGGTCACGAAGGCGGGCGTCGACAGAAGTGCGGGTACAATCGCCCAGAAGAAAGGTGCTCGCACGACCTCTGCCCGGGTCCAGTGGCGGCCGCCCGAACCAGTACTCTGACTGTCTTCGGCATAGCTTTGCGGTTGGCGTTCGCGGTGCAAAAGGGCCAGAAGCACCGGGATGGCCGCGAGGCTCAGCAAGGCTGCAAGACCCCAGAGCGCGCGCCACTCGACGACGGTCAAAAGCGCCACGAACAGGATCGGAAGAAACGCTTCGCCCACCGAATACCCAAGCGAAGACACGGATATCGCCTTTCCGCGATTGGCTGAGAACCAGCGCGCCATAGCCACGCGGCCCACATGGGTCACCATACCCTGACCGCCGAGACGCAAGCCGAACACCACCAGTGGAAGGGCCCAGACCCAAGGGTTGACCGCCATGGCCAGGCAGGCCGCAGCAAGGCCTGCAAGCGCCCAGGGCCCAAGGCGGCGGACGCGATAATGGTCGGTCAGGGTGCCGAGCCAGACCATGACCGCAGCAGAGCCCAGTGTGCCCAGTGCATAGATGGCGCCCCACGCGCCGTGGCTCAGCCCGAAACTCTCTTGGATGTCGCCGGCGAAGATGGCGATGAAAAAGGTCTGCCCATAGCTGCCGGAGAACGCCAGTAGCCCCCCGGCGCCTAGCCAACGGGCGTTTTGACGAAGGAATCCGGAAGTAGTCATTCCACGCTTCTATGCGCGACGCAGGGCGCGTGGCAGATCAGAGTACGTAGCGGCTGAGATCGGTATCGCGGGTCAGCGCGCCGAGATTGGCTTCGACAAACTCCGCATCCACGGTGATCTCGTCGCCGGAGCGGTCCGGAGCGGCGAAGCTGAGTTCCTCGAACACCCGTTCCATCACTGTATAGAGCCGCCGCGCGCCGATGTTCTCCACCGATTGGTTCACCTCCGCTGCGATGCGCGCAAGCGCTGCGATGCCATCCTCGGCGAAGGTGACAGTGACGGATTCCGTGCCCATCAGCGCGGTGTATTGCAGTGTCAGAGCATTGTCGGTCTCGGTCAGGATACGGACGAAATCCTGTTCGGTCAGGGGGCGCAACTCGACCCGGATGGGCAGGCGCCCCTGAAGTTCCGGCAGCAGGTCCGAAGGTTTGGCGATGTGGAACGCGCCGGAGGCGATGAACAGCACATGATCGGTTTTCACTGGGCCGTACTTCGTGCTGACGGTTGTGCCCTCGATCAGGGGCAACAGGTCACGCTGTACGCCTTCGCGGCTGACATCGGCGCCACGGGCGTCGGAGCGAGCGCAGACCTTGTCGATCTCGTCGAGGAAGACAATGCCGTTCTGTTCCACCGCTGTGACGGCACTGCGATTGACCGCTTCATCGTCCAGCAGTTTGTCTGCCTCTTCGCTGATCAAGACCTCGTAGCTCTGTGCCACAGTCAGCTTCTTGCGCACGGTGCGCCCACCAAACGCCTTGCCGAACAGCTCAACCAGATCCATGCCGCCGCCCATGGGGTTCATGCCGGGCTGGCCGGGAATTTCGAACATGCTCATCGGGTTGGAAGTATCTGCCACCTCCAGCTCGATCACCGTATCGTCCAGTTCCCCGGCTTTCAGCTTCTTGCGGAACATCTCGCGGGTGGCTTCACGGGCGTCTGAACCCGCGATGGCTTCGATCACACGCTCTTCAGCGGCCTGATGGGCGTTGGCCTTCACCTCTTCGCGCATGTGATCGCGAGTCATGGTGATGGCGTTCTCGACGAGGTCGCGGATGATCTGTTCCACGTCACGGCCGACATAGCCGACTTCGGTGAACTTGGTGGCTTCGACCTTGATGAACGGCGCGCGTGCCAGTTTCGCCAAGCGACGGCTGATCTCGGTCTTGCCGACGCCGGTCGGGCCGATCATCAGGATATTCTTGGGATAAACCTCTTCGCGCAGGTCATCCGACAGCTGTTTGCGGCGCCAGCGGTTGCGCAGGGCAACGGCCACAGCCCGTTTGGCATCCTTCTGCCCGATGATGAACCGATCCAGTTCGGACACGATTTCGCGGGGGGTCAGGTCGGTCACGGGCGGTCTCCTGCACTTGTCTTGGGGGCTAGGTAAAGGCGCGGCGTGGAAACAAGCCGCGTTGCGGGTCAGGCGTCGATCGCTTCGACAGTCAGGTTTCCGTTGGTGTAGACACAAATGTCTGCTGCGATCTGCATTGCCTTGCGGGCAATCGTTTCGGCGTCGAAATCCGCCTCCATCAGGCCACGGGCAGCCGCAAGGGCGAAATTTCCGCCAGAGCCGATGGCGGCGATGTCATGCTCTGGCTCCAGCACATCGCCCGCCCCTGTAATCACCAGAAGAAGGGAACCGTCCGTCACGATCAGCATCGCTTCGAGCTTTTGCAGGTACTTGTCGGTGCGCCAGTCCTTGGCCAGTTCCACCGCCGCGCGCTGCAACTGCCCGGGGGTCGCTTCGAGCTTGGCTTCCAGCCGTTCCAGCAGGGTGAAGGCATCGGCGGTCGAGCCTGCGAAACCCGCGACCACGTCATGTCCACCCGGGGTCAGGCGGCGCACCTTGCGGGCGGTTCCCTTGATGACGGTCTGGCCAAGGCTGACCTGCCCGTCGCCAGCGACCACAACCTTGCCGTTCTTCTTGACGCCGATGATGGTGGTGCCGTGCCAGCCGGGGAAGGATGTCTCAGTCATGGGGCCTCCGTAATCTGGGCCATATATGCGGGTCCGGGCGCGGTTTCGCAACGGGCCAAGCAAAAGGGCGCCCGAAGGCGCCCGTTCCGGTGCGTGTGAGGCAGAATCAGAGGGACTCTTCAATCCAGCTTTGCAGGGCGGCTTTCGGCGCGGCACCGACCTTATTCGACACAACCTCGCCGTTCTTGAACAGGAACAGCGCAGGAATACCGCGCACGCCCATCTGTGCGGGGGCGTTCGGGTTCTCGTCCACGTTGACCTTGGCGATCTTCACCTTGCCGTCGAAGGTCACGCTCAGTTCTTCGAGCGCCGGGCCGATCTGCTTGCAGGGGCCGCACCATTCTGCCCAGAAATCCACCACCACGGGGATGTCGGATTTCGTGACTTCGGTGTCGAAGGTTTCGTCGGTTACGGCAACGGTTGCCATGGCTATGGCCCTCCTTGGGGGATGCATGTGTCGGCCCCGGAACCTATGAACCGGGCCAGGAAAGGTCAAGCTGGCGGCGTCCTTTGTAACGCCGCAATCACCAAACCGTGGGGCAAGGGCATGAGAGTCGCGGTTCGGGTCCAGAGGATCGCTGTCTCGATGGACATATCCGGATAGATCGCGGCGAGAGCTTCGGCATAAGCGCCCATCTGGCGCAGCAGGCCTTCGGGGGTGTCTTCTGGGTGCGCAGGGACGGCCTGGTTGCTTTTGAAGTCGACGGCGACGATACGCTCCGGTCCAATGATGAGACGATCGACTGTCCCAAGGATCTGTGCGCCATTCAGGCCGGGTAGGGGCGCGGTCAGGCTGACCTCGGCAAGCGTGTCCGGAGCGAAAAGCGGCTCTAAAGCGGGGTTTTCGAGGACGCCGCGCGCTTCCGCCAGAAGGTCTGCGACAGTCTCGGGGTTGTCCTCCGCTCCCAGAAGGCGCGGCGCGAGGCTTGCCCAACTTTCCGGTGGATGATCCGGCAGATGCTCCAGAAGCAGGTGAATCTGCTTGCCACGTCGTTGGGCCGCATCCTTGTCGAGGCCCTCGATTGCGTTCTCGATCACTTTCGCCCCACCGAGATCGGAGGGTGCACGGGTGTTGCGCCGTTCAGGCATCGGAGGCATTGGTGCGAAGGCGGGCTGTTGTGGACTATGGGCCGTATGGAGGGGCATGGGGGAAGGGGCATCGGGGGGCCAGACCCCGTGCTCAAGCCGCAAGCCGGTCCCGGTCGGAAACTCCACCTCGTGGGGCGTCTGTGCCTCGATACCCTCGGTCACCATGGCGTGCCAGCTGTCCGTGCCGGTCCCGGTCTCCCCCGCGGCGGCCACGATCAGCCAGCTCTCGGCGCGGGTCATGGCGACATAAAGCAGGCGCATCCGCTCTTCGGTGTCGCGCAGTGCAATCTCCTCGGCGCGAGGCTTTATAACTTCGGGGCGCGTTTCCTTGTTTCCGGCCCACACCAAGGGGCCATCTTCAAGCGGGAGCAGCTTGCTGCGAGTGTTGGTATTGGACGGTTTTGCACAATCGGGCATGATGACGATAGGGGCTTCCAGTCCCTTGGCACCGTGGACTGTCATCACCCGGATCTCGTCCCGACGGGCGTCTATCTGACGTTTAATGCTCATGTCGTCCTGCCGGAACCATGCCACGAAGCCGCTCAGGCTGGGTATTTCGGTCTGCTCGTATTGCAGGGCTTGGTCGAGCAGGACGTCGATGCCTTCCTCGGCTTCCTCGCCCAGCCGCGCAATTAGCCGTTCGCGCCCGCCATGGCGGGTTAGCACCCGTTCAAGCAGGTCGTATGGGCGCAGGAAATCAGCCTGATCCCTGACATCCTGCAGGAAAGCGCGGGTTTCACCGTGCGCGTCGCTGTCGCGCAAAGCCGCCCAGAGGAAGCGGTTTCGGTTCGGCTGTGCGAGGACGTGCAGCTCGCGCTGGGTCCAGCCGCAGAGTGGGGAACGCAGCACGCAGGCCAACGCCATGCTATCCTCCGGCGTCGCGGCAAAGGCCAGCAGTGCCATCAAATCCTGCACCGCCAGTTCCGCCCCCACACGCAGCCGGTCCGAACCCGCGATTGGCAAGCGTTCGGTCTTGCAGGCGCGGATCAACTCGTGGAAGATCTCGGACCGTTTTTGCACCAGAACCAGAAAATCGCCGGGCGTGATCGGGCGAGTCTCGCCCTTGGCGGAGGTGATCTGCGTGCCGCTCTCAAGCAGGCGTCTGATCTCTGCCGCAATCTTGCGGGCCAGTACGTGACGCGGATCGTCCGCGGCGATCTTGTCCACCGGGTCGGTCCAGTTTTGGGGCGTCTGTTTTTCGGCCTTCGCCAACGCAGGCCACAGGTCGACCCGCCCCGGCAGGGCTTCGTGAAACGCGATGTGTTCCGACCCGCCGCCGAGGCCCTGGTGCTGGAACCGAGAGAAGGTCTCGTCCACATGACGCAGTACGGCCCTCGACGATCGGAACGAAAACAGGAGCAGCCGTTCCTGCAACGGCGTGCCGACCTGGGCCAGCTCGGTGCCGAAATGCTGGCGCATCCGGTCAAACCCGGCGGGATCGGCGCCTTGGAATGAATAGATCGATTGTTTCTGGTCTCCGACCACGAAAATGGTGCGCAAGACATTGGTGCGCGCGCCCTGACCGGCGGTGAATTCGCGCGTCAGCAGGCGAATGACATCCCATTGCACGGGCGAGGTGTCCTGCGCTTCGTCCACCAGCATATGGTCGATCCCGCCATCAAGTCGGAAGAGAACCCATTGCGCCACCCCCGGATCGGTCAGAAGCGTCTTGGCGCGCAGGATCAGATCGTCGAAATCCAACCAACCACGCGCGTCCTTGCCCGCCTGGTAGGCCTTCAGGAACACGTTGGCGAAGTTGTGGACGATCCGGGTCTGCGCCGCGATTTCCAACGCCAGACGAGGCTGTCGCGCTTCGGCGACACGACACATCAGGTCGTTCAGCGCGCCCATGTCGGCGCCAAGCGCGGTCCGCGTGGCTTTCGTTGGGAAGGCGTCGGTCTTGGGCGCGAAAGGGCCGGCCTTGGCCGTCGCACCATAGAGTAGCAAGCCCTCCAGAACCTCGAACCACGTTGTATCCGGCGCACGGTCTGCAAGTTCTTGCAGCTTTGCCGCGGCTTTGGCATCGGTTGAACTGCCGGTGGCGCAGGCTTTCGCGACACGCCCGATCAAGTCGCGATCCTTGGCTTGAAAGGTGCGGTCCGAGAGCGCTGTGATGCTATCCCCTGGAGCCAATCCAAGGGTCTTTTCGATAACGCCTTGGGCGGGCGGGCTTGTGAGCGCCTCGCGGTGGCTCAGAAGTTCTTTCATGAGCTCCGGCAAGTTCGTCTCGTCCACGCTCTGCGCGAGGGCAAAGAGGCTGTCGCGACCCGGTCCCTCGGCCATCTGGCGCAGCACAGCCCGTTGCAACTCGGCCTCGGCGCGACTGTCCATTTCGGTGAATTGCGGCGACACGCCAGCTTCCATCGGAAAACGGCGCAAAAGGCTGGCGCAGAAGGAGTGGATCGTCTGGATCTTCAGTCCGCCCGGGGTCTCGATCGCTCGGGCAAAGAGCGTGCGGGCGCTGCGGCAACGCGCTGCCGTGATCTCGACCTGCAGCAGGCCCAGCTCGGCCAGTCGCCGCCGCAGGTCGCCATCATCCAGCATCGACCAACCTCCGAGCGTGCGGAAGAGCCGGTTCTGCATCTCGCTCGCGGCGGCTTTCGTATAGGTCAGGCAGAGAATGCGTTCCGGAGGTACGTCTTCGAGCAGCAGTCGCGCCACCCGGTCGGTGAGAACCTTGGTCTTGCCCGAGCCCGCATTGGCCGACAGCCAAACCGACGAAGTCGGGTCCGCAGCGGCGATCTGCGCGCGCGTCGCGTCGTTCGGGGCCGGGGCAGTCATGGCATTTCCTCCGGAACGGGCGTGTCGCTCTGATCCCATTCGCCGAACCGGCTCAGGTGGTCGTAATCCGAGACGTATTTCATGTCGCGCGGCATCCGGCGCGCCGTGAAGCTGCGTTCTCCGGACAGAAAATCGTCCATGATTTTGGCGAACTCATCCCTTGCGCGCCCGACATCCCCGGGCTCGAAGGTAAGGGCGCGGATCTTGAGGTCCTTGTTGATCTGCAGATAGGCGATTTCGGAAACGGTCAGGGGCGGCAGGTCTTCGAACCCGCCTGCCTCGGCGATCACCGCTTCGAGGTGGAGCTGTTTGGTAAACGCCTCCACTTCTTTCTCACCAGGGACAGTTCCGGTCTTGTAGTCGTAGATGATGGCGGTCCCATCCGGGGCGATGTCGATCCGGTCCGCCTCGCAGGTGAGGCGTACACCGGAGGCCAGCGTCAACTCTCCGCGCCGTTCCAGGGCGGCGGGGGTCGCTCGCCTAAGGCGGGCGACTTCTGCCTCTGCCAGTTGGGTGGCATAGCTTTCGAACCGGGCGCGCCATTGGGTTCTGACCTCGGGCCAAGGGACGTGTTCATCCAGCACACGGGCCGCGATCTGCCGCAGCAGGGTCGCGGTCATCTCGGTGCCCGCCATCACCTGTGACAGAGCCGTTTCCAGTACTTTGTGCAGGACCGTGCCGCGTAGGGCCGCGTCGGCAGGGCGGTCCAGCGGATCGAGAGGGCGCAGGCCCAGAACCGTGCCACAATAGATCTCGAACGGGTCGCGGATGAGAGTTTCGACACGAGAGGCCGAAATGCGCGGCGGGAACTGCCCCGGCGCCGGGATCGGTGAAGGTCGCTTCGCAAGAGGCATCACGGCGGCGGGTCGGTCGAGGCCACGCGCCCGGGTGACGATGGCAGCACCCCGTGTGCGCATTCCCGCAAGGGCTGCGCGGCTCTCATCGCTCAACCCTTCGAGCAGATTGGTGATCCGGTTCAACCAGCGGGATGGCACGGTTTCCGCTTCGCTGTCGCGGGTGGCGCGCGTCAGAATCACTTCCCGTGCGCCCATCGCTTGCTGAAAGTCATGGGCCGACAAGCCGACCTGACGCTCAGGCACCAAGAGCCCCGCCTCGTGACGCATCTTGCGGTTCATCCAGGGGTCAGGATCGGGCCGCTTGGGCCAAATCCCGTCGTTGAGACCGGCGAGGATAACGACATCCGCGCCTTGAACGCGCGCCTCTAGCGTGCCCCATATCATGATCCGGGGGTCGGGCCGGACCGGATCGCGCACTTCTTCCTGCGCCAGCATGCGGGCCAGCAGGGCTGCGAAATCACCGGACGCGAACGAGCCCCCATGGGCCGCTTCGAGTGCCAGGGCATCCAGAACGGCTTTGGCTTTCTCCCCTGCGGTTTTGTCCCACAGGCCCCCGGCGCCTTCGGCGCCAGGTCCTGCCGCAAGCCGTTCTGATGCATTGCGATGAACCGTGGCCAGCGTGTCGAGCGGGGCGTCTTCGAGTGTGGTGAGGGGTCCCACCGTGGCGAGCACCCAGTCCATCCAGGCCGCGCGCGCGGGATCGGCGGGACTGTCCGTGCGAGACGGGGAGGATGCCGCCCAGGCCCGCAGGCGGGCCTCGGACAGTTCCACGAAGGGGGCTTTTCGCAGATGAAGCTCCAGATCGCGGCTGTGGCGCAGGTGGTCACCGCGGTCCGGGCGTTCGGAATGGGTCAGTGGATGCTTGAGCAGGATCAGAAGCGCGCTGGCAGACAGCTCCGCACCCATCATTGCCGCCACATGAGACAGGAAGCGCCCCGGCGCCGACAGGACCAGCGGGCGACCGGCGCTGTCATCTGGTTCGATCCGCCATCGGTCCAGTGCCGCGGTGACCTGGCGTGTCAGACCTCGGTCCGGTGTGATAAGGGCCGCGCGTTTGCCCGCAGCGGCCGAGTCGCGCAGAGCGACGGCGATGCTCAGTGCTTCCTCACGCTGAGAGGCGGCCTCGATCAATGTGGTATTTGCAAGCGCTTCGGGCAGGTCGCGCAAATCTGGCCCTTCGGCGCGCCATTGGTCTGTGACGGGTGCAGGCCGCAGCGCGAGGGAGACGAGGCGATTGCGTCCTGGTGCGGGAGGCGCGGTATCGGTCCAAAGGGGCAGACTTGCGGGGTCAAGATCGAGCGCCTGCAAAAGGCGGGCGAAGCGGAACTGCGGATGATCTTCGCCGATCAGCGCATCGCTCATCTCTGCCCAGACCTTTGGGGGCTGATCCGTGTCGAACCCGGGCAAAAGCAGCGCGCCTTGGGGCAGACGGGCCACCGCCGTCATCAACAGGGCCGTGGTGCCCCGCGATCCGGTGGACCCGGCGATCAGGATCGGATGCCGGGGCGGGGTATCCTGCCACTGAGCGATCTTGCGGAGGACCGCTGCCCGTTGCCGTCCCTCCGGTCCGACGGCGCCGCCGCTATCCTTGAGGAAGGGCCCGATGATGGAGATGAACGCAAGCGCCCGCTGCCAATGAGCCGACAGGTCCTCGACATCAAGCGCGGCCAATTGCTCGAGGGATACTCCCTCGCCCTCGCACTCTTCCAGAAGGCTGACGAGACTGATGGTCAGGTCGAGTGCCGCGCTCCGGGGGGCCAGGTCCGGTGTCGTTTCCAGTAGGCCCAGCACCAGCCTGCGCAGATCAAGCATACGCCGCAGCGGCGAAAGGGTCGCCGGGGCCGGGTCGGTCCCGGCTTCGGTCCCGAGGTCGGTGATCAGCCGGATCTTCGGCAAGAAGCCCGCGCGCCCGCGATCGCTCAGCACCTCTTGCAGCCGTCGCTGCATTCGTCCCGTGTTGACAAGGATTTCCACCTGAGCAAGGGCATGGGGTGGCTGCGACCCGAGCCGTTCGAGCAGTCCGGCCACAGTCTCTGCCGGGAAATCGAGTCCGATGGGTACACCGAACACACGGGGGCTGTCCTGGGCGGGGAAAAGTTGGATCATGTGTTTGTCTTCAACAGGATTTCGGCGGTCTCGATGCCCATGGGCGTGCCGACATCCGCCCAGTGACCGGAATAAACCGCACCGTACAAGCGGCCCTCCACGGCGTACTTGTCCCAGAGCAGGTTGAGGGAGAATGCCTTTTGCTTGATGTCAGACAGACCTGCGGGATCGATGATTTGCGCGCCGGAATAAACCCAAGGTCCTCCACGGCTCAGGCGCCCTTCGGGGCCGAGGGCAAAATTGCCTGGCCCGGTATAGCCGTGGGCGCGGGCGCGTGGCAGCAGCAGCAGAAGCGCGGCCATATCTTGCGGGCGCCAGGCGGCACTGAGCTGCCTTAGCGCACTGTGGTCGGTCCAGACCGCGTCGGAATTCAGGGTGAAGACCGGGCCTTCGCCGAGGAGGGGCAATGCCTTGCGCAGTCCGCCGCCGGTTTCAAGTAGCGCGGTACGCTCGTCACTGATGCGGATACCCGGGCGGTCGGCGAGATGGGCTGCGATCTGGTCGCCCAGATGGTGAATGTTCACTACCTTGCGGGGGATTTCTGCCGCCTCGGCGAGCGCGAGGGCGTGGTCGAGCAAGGGCTTTCCTGAGACTTCGATCAGTGGTTTGGGCCGCTTATCGGTCAGGGGCGCCATTCGGGTGCCGCGCCCGGCGGCGAACACCATCACAGCGCTGGGCATGAACCCGCCCGTGCCTTGAGATCGTCCAAATGGGCTGTGGATGGCTCGGGCAAAATCGCGTGGGTCGTATCCGCGAGCCTGCGCAGGGCCGGGTGGTCGAGGTTACCCTGCAACTGCCCCCAGACGCGGGGGATCAGGTCCACGTATCGCGGCTTGTCGAAATGCAGCGACAGCCGCGCGAACACGCCGAGGATGCGCAAGGCGCGCTGGGCGCCCAGAACCGCGAAGGCCTGTGTGAACGCGGCGCGATCCGCGGCGAACCAGGACCAGCAATCCGCGCTCAGCCGGGCCACCAGATCGGGATCGAGGTCACGGCGTGCGTCTTGGAGAAGGGAGGCCGCGTCATAGACAGGGTGGCCGAGGCCCGCGTCCTGGAAATCCAGAAGCCCCACGCGACGCAGGCCGGTCTCTTCCGGGCACCAGATCAGGTTTTCGGCATGATAGTCGCGCAGCACAGGCACGTGGCGTGACCAGTCCAGCGTCGCGAGCGCCTCTTCCATTACCTTACGAAGCCTGACTGCGGCGTCAGGATCGCCCGCATACCAGGTTGCAGCGAGGCCCGCCGCCTGCGCCATCTCGGCCCGCCCATAGCCCGGAAGCTCGGGGGCGGGGTGGTCGTGGAGTGTTTTCAGGGCTCGTAATGCCTCGGTATAACAGAGGTGTTGCAGGTCTGGATCGCGCTCGAATTCCCTTGCAAAGAGCCTGTCCCCGAGATCCTCCAGCAAGAGAAATCCCATGGAGCGATCTTCGCCTAGGATAGCGGGCGGGTGCAGGCCGATAACCGACAGGTGCCGGGCGATCCGCAGGAACGGATCTGTGCTTTCACCGTGGTCCGGTGGCGCATTCATCAGAACCGCGCGTTTGCCGTGTGTCTCCACCCGGTCATAACTGCGCAGAGACGCATCGCCCGCCAGTGGCGTCACCGTTGCCTGCGCCCAGCCGATCTGCGCTAGGAAGCGGTCCTTTTCCGCCTGCCGCCTCATGCGGCCAGATCCAGGCAGGGGTTGATGCGACGTGACCATTCTGCTCCGAAGGCGGTGAGGGTCATGTCGCGTTGCAACGGGGTCGCATCCGGGATGCGCAGGTCGATCACCAGCGCATTCGGCGGTATCTCGTCGCCCAATCGATCCGGCCACTCAATGAGAGTGATTGCATCACGGAAAGCTTCTTCCAGCCCGAGCGCTACGACCTCTTCGGGGTCCGTGAGGCGGTAGAGGTCACAATGCCACAGGTCCACGTTCCCAAGGGCATAGGTCTGCACAAGCGTGAACGTGGGAGAGGGTACGTCCTCCATAACACCGATAGCGGCAAGGCGTGTCTGGATGATGGCGCGGCTAAGCACAGTTTTGCCGGCGCCGATCTCCCCGACAAGCAGAAGTGCATCGCCCGGTTGCAAGACCGGCGCGAGACAGGCTCCGAAGGCGCGCAGACTGTCTTCGCTGGTCAGGGTCAGTCGGGCGAGGGCTTCGGGTTCCATGGCTCCGTTGTACCGGATGATGCAAGGCTCGCAAGCCTTTGCGCCGCAGGGCCCGGGGGTCACGCGGTTTGGGCGATCTCGGTCTTGGCGGGCTGGAACTCCGGCACGGCTTCGAGGGTCTTGAACCCTACCAGGGTCATGCCCTGGGCGAGCGGCGCCACCCGGCAGCGCAGGATCGTGCCGCCATCTTGAAGACGGGCGTAATCTTCCCAATCGGCGCGGCCCTGGCTTGTGGTGGCGAAGTCGCGAATGTCACCCCAGATCGGGTTGGGTTGGCACGATTGCTGCCAATGGCGCGTGGCATCCACGATACTTACCGGCATCAGTCCGTCATTCTCGGAGACATCCCAAAGCTCGGAATAGGCCTTGTTTGACAGCACAAGCGTGCCGTTTTCCGAGAACACCGCGATTGCCTCTTCCAGCGTGTCGAGCGCGGTCTGCCCCAGCTCGATCTCGGAACGGAATCGCCGTGTGAGGGAGACTTCCGAGGAAATATCCTCGAAGGTCAGGGCGATTCCGCCGTCGTGATGGGGGCGGCCGAGAATGCGGTAGTTCTGACCCGTGGGCAACGCCCAGGTTTCCTCGAACGTGCCGGAAGAGGCGGCCTTTTCCAGCCCGGTAAGCCGGTTGCGCCATTCCTTGTAGTCCTTCGGTTCGGGCAGCATGTTCTTGTCGCGCAGCCGGTCGAGCACTTCGGACAGTCCCGGCCGCGCGCTGAGCCATTCGGGCTCAAGGGTGGTCAGGTCGGTAAGTGCCGGGTTGAACAGCACCAGCTGGCGCCGTTTGTCGAAGATTGCGAGCCCCACCTGCAGATGGGCAAAGGTGCTGGTCAGGGTCTGGACGAAGTTGCGGAGTGAAACCTCGGCCTTCACGGTCATGTCGATCGGCGTGGCAGAATAGAGAATTTCGTCCTGAACGCGGAAGCCCTGCACCTCGAACCAGCGCTTCTCGCCATCCTCCATGTCGATGGAGATTCGGCGGTGTCCAGGGGTGTCCGGATGGGCGAGGGATTTCTGTTTGAACAGGTGGGGCATGGGCCAGCGCCCCGCGCGGTCCGGATGGAGCTTCTCGGTCAGGTCGATATAGGGTTTGTTGGCCCAGGTCAGGGCGCCATCGTTGTCCTGCCGCCAAAGGATCAGGGGAATGTGTTCGACCGTGGCGCGCAGCTGCGCGAGTTCTCGGCGCTGGGCTGTGATCTGGTCTGCGCTTGGCCCGTCGAGATCGGTCCGGACGGGCAGTGTAGGACCGGGCCCTTGGGCAAAGTCCCGGTTTGAAAGTGTGTTGAGCGCATACAGCGCCAGTGCCGCGGTCAGAAACGCAACCGCGAGAAGCGTCGCCAAGAGCGTGAAGTCCATGCCAGCCATTGCACAATCTGCTTATGTTTTTTCTCAAATTGGCCGGGAAAGGTTAATACCCGCTTAAACCTGGATGGGTTGGTTCAATCCGAGTGGCTGGCTTTCTTCGAGATCGGGCAGGGCGATCTGCTCCCGTGGCCAGATGGCCTCGACAATCGCGCCCCCGCGGACCGGACGTTCTTCGCGGGGCAGGAACGGGTCGGAGCCATTGGCGAAGCTGAGCTCGGCCCCGGTGCGTTCCAGCAGCGTCTTGGCGATGAACAGGCCCAGGCCCATGCCCTCGTATCCCGGACGTCGGCTGTCGGTTTGGGTTTTGCGCTTGCGCACGAACGGGTCACCTATTCGACCCAGCAAATGGGTGGGATAGCCTTCGCCATCGTCGATAATCCGTACAAGGATCACGTCGTCGGTCCAGTGAAGATCGATCCAGACATTGGCCTCGGCGAAATCCACGGCGTTCTGAACGAGGTTGCGGATACCGTGGATGATCTCAGGCTGGCGCTGGATGATGGGTTGCTGGTTGCTGCCGCCGGGGGCAGGGGAGATGTCGAAATGCAGGGTCTTGCCGCGTTGGGCGTGGGGGTCGGCGGCCTCCCGTACGACGGCGGCCAGCGGTGCGGTTTTAAGATGCAGGTCATCCTTTCCCGCCCGTCCCATGGACCGCAGGATGTCACGGCATCGATCTGCCTGATCGCGGATCAGCTCCGCGTCTTCGCGCAGGATCGGGTCTTCGAGTTCTTCGGCAAGCTCCTGGCTGACGAGTTTGATCGTGGCCAGTGGGGTTCCGAGCTCATGGGCGGCGGCGGCCACCACACCGCCGAGATCGGTCAGCTTCTGTTCCCGCGCCAGTGCCATCTGGGTAGCGAGCAGCGCTTCCGACATGGAGTTCGTCTCGCCGGTGACGCGGTAGGCATAAGCGCCGAGAAACATCACACCGATCACGATGGCGCACCAGAACCCGAAGACGAGCACATCGGGCATCCGCAAGATGAAGCCCTGCTCGGTGCGCAGGGGCACATGGAGGAAGGCGACCAGCGTGATCAGGACGATCGCGACTGCGCCCAGCAACATGGTAGAACGCAGGCGAAGGGTAGCCGCCGAAATGGTGACCGGGGCGAGGATCAGAAGGGCGAAGGGGTTGTTCAGCCCCCCAGTGAGGTAAAGCAGGAATGCCAGCTGCGAGACATCGAAGAGCAGGGTGAGCATCGCCTCGTTTTCGGATAGCCGCTTGTTCTCCGGATACACGAACATGGCGATCGTGTTGGCGATGAACGACGCACCGATCGCCAGATAAAGAAGGCCGTAGTTCAGTGTGAGATTCAGAATTTGGGAGGCCACGGCGATCGTCACGATCTGCCCGGTAATGGCCAACCAACGCAACAGGATCAGCGTCCGCAAGCGCACCCATGTGCTGCGGTCCTTCGGAACTACGGGCGGCGCAGCGCTGTCTGTCATGCTCTCGGTCGAAATGTCACAGGCATCTGGACTTCGACCATAGTGTGTCCCCACCTACAAATACAACCAGAGTCGATTGGATGGCATACAGGGAGAAGAGCCATGAAGCTGTACGGTGCCACGGCGATTGCGCTGGTCACGGCCATGATCGGCGGGACCGTTTACATGGCGTTTTTCAACTCGCCTGATGACCCGTTGGCGCAATGCCGCGGCGGTGTTGTCGCGACGGGCAGCGCGTCTATTGGGGGGCCGTTCGAGCTGGTCTCTGAAACCGGCGAGACCGTTACCGAAGCCGAGGTTCTGACGCGCCCATCCCTGGTCTATTTCGGCTACACCTTTTGTCCAGATGTGTGCCCGATGGACGTGGCGCGCAACGCCGAAGCCGTCGATTTGTTGCAGGAGCGGGGCTATGACGTGCAACCGGTCTTCATCTCAGTCGACCCGGACCGGGATACACCGGAGGTTGTGGAGTGGTTCACCGACGCCATGCATCCCGATATGCTGGGGCTGACCGGATCTCTGGAGCAGGTGGCGGCAGCGTCACGCGCCTACAAGACCTATTACCGCAAGCAGGAAGGCGACGAAGAGTACTATCTCGTCGACCACTCTACTTTCACGTATCTGATGCTTCCGGGCAGTGGATTTGCCGATTTTTTCAGGCGCGAAGACTCCCCCATGCAGATGGCAGAACGGGTCGCCTGCTTTCTGGAGCACTCAACCTGAGGTCGACATTTGACCACGGGACAAAATGCCACTACAGAAATATTAATTGACGCGATTGGTACGTTTGACGGTCAGGGGGACAGATGACTGAGCAACCCGCACGCGATATCGGCCCGGATGCATCACTGCTCCTTGTGGATGACGATGAACCGTTTCTGCGCCGCCTTGCGCGCGCCATGGAAAAGCGCGGCTTCGAGCCGGAAATGGCGGGATCCGTGGCGGCTGGGAAGGCCATCGCAACCGCCCGCCCGCCCGCCTACGCCGTGGTTGACCTGCGATTGGATGATGGAAATGGTCTCGATGTGGTCGAGGTACTTCGCGAAAGGCGCCCCGATGCGCGAATTGTTGTTCTGACCGGTTATGGGGCGATTGCGACTGCAGTGGCGGCCGTGAAGATCGGAGCGACGGACTACCTGTCCAAGCCCGCCGACGCCAATGACATCACGGCGGCCTTGCTCGCCCGTCCCGACGAGTTGCCGCCGCCGCCGGAGAACCCCATGAGTGCCGACCGGGTGCGGTGGGAGCATATTCAGCGGGTCTATGAATTGTGCGACCGAAACGTTTCCGAAACGGCGCGTCGGCTCAACATGCATCGCCGGACACTGCAACGTATCCTGGCAAAGCGATCCCCGCGCTGAAATTTTCTTGTTAAGACGGACAGGGCCCGCTGCAGCGGGCCTTTTTCGTTCTTGGTGCCGTCATGTGTCTTGGTCCGCTGATCTCATGACAAGAGGAAGGCATATTCAGGCGCGGGTTATCCGGTCTGCGCGAGAAGCGTCTCATGACGCTGCGTATACGCACGCCGTACTTCAACTGGTGGCCGGAGATGCAAGGCGAGGCCGTCCAGCACACCTTCTTTCGGTTTGCCGAAGAACTTCGTGGCTTCACTCTCCGAAAACCCCGCGATCTTGACCGCTTCCAGCCAGGCGCTGACTCGATCCGCCCGCTTGATCGCGGCCTTCACCGTTTTCGGCAAGAGCGCGGGCAGGCCGAAGCGCAGATGGATCGCTGCGGTCAAACGCTCGTCCAGCGCGCCGTAGCCCGGGCCGACAGCCGCCTTCACCGGTGAGATCATGTCACCAATGACGTATTCCGGTGCGTCGTGCAGCAGCGCAGCCAAGCGCCACTTTGCCGGCGCATCAGGCACCAGTCGCCCGTAGAGCGTTTCTACCAGAAGCGAATGCTCCGCTACCGAATAGGGGTACTCGCCCCAGGTCTGCCCGTTCCAGCGGGCTACGAAGGCAAGCCCATGGGCGATATCGTCGATCTCGATATCCATCGGTGTGGGGTCGAGCAGGTCGAGCCTGCGTCCCGAAAGCATCCGCTGCCAAGCGCGTGGAGGTTTTGCCATTTTGATCGCCATTCCAGTGGCCGTTTCGCGCCCGTCCTACGGTGCAAATCGGACAAGCTCAATCGTGGGTTCGGGCAAAGAGGGTCATCCTTGTGGATACAATCACATCTCAAAGTTCTGCATTGTTCCTATCAATACAGGGAAATTAATGAGTTTTTGATATAAATTTCAATGATCTGTGCATCCCTTGCGCACTCCCTGCAATCTGGAACCGGTGTTTGGGCGCATGCGTTATCGGCCCGGAGGGTGTGATGGTTCGATCTTGTATCTTGTTCCTTTTTCTTTCGGTGTCGGCGGCTGCTCAAACACCGCCGTCCTGCATGTTTGCCGAGGAACTCGATGCCAGCCTGATCGACTGGTATGGCGAACGAGCCGTCTCGGAGTCCGGGGATGGGACTTGGGTTCTCTGGCGCAATTTCGTCAGCGAGACCTGGACGCTCGTGAAATACCTCGACAACAATCTCGCTTGCGTTGCAGCGCATGGGACGTCGTCGCGCGATCTGGGCGCAGCGCCCGAGGCGCTCGCGCTCGATCTGCGTTGAGCGGTGCCGGGATCAGCTTGGGTCGATCAGGGTAAAGTCATCTGCGAAGCGTGCGAGATATGCGCTCATCTTCTTGCGGGACAAGCCATGCTTGATCAGCGATTTGATAAGCCTGCGCGGATCATTGATGGGCGAGTTTGCAGCTCGTTCAACGGTCCTTTCCGGAAACTGTTCTGCGAGAAAATCCCCGTAGGCCCGGGTGATGGACTTCGGAAACCGTCCGGAAGTGTCTGCCCAAGGCTTGTTCGGACCAATGAAGTGCAGGATGCGCGCGTCTTCGGACAGTGCGAAAATCCATGAAGCCCAAGTGAATTGCCAGTTCCAGCGCGGGGACATTTCGGCCCAATTGCCGCTCGTCACCGCGTTCAGAAGGGTTTGGTCATGGCGTGCCAGCCGCCCCGCTTGGCTAGTGCCCAGATCCAGCGCCTTCGCAAGTATGTCCTGTTCGTTCAAGCGGGCAGTATCCATCAGCAGAACACCGGCATTAAAATACGGCCTCGCAGGTAAATTCAGGGTGACGAGATCGTCGGGCTTGCGTCCAGATGTGCGCCATTGAGAGTTGTCACGCACTGCAGCAAGGGGCTTGCCCCGCATATCCGTAAAGAGAAGGACATGCAGGCCATCGCGCAAGGCAAATACATCTGAGTCCATGTAGAGAATGCGCTGGTAATCGTGGCCCAAAGCCCCGGACAGGGCCAGCCGAAGATATGTGCTGCCGGTTCGGCGCGCGTCGAGCGCCAATCTCTCGAAGCATCCCCCCGTGTCGATCTCAACATACCGAATTCCGATCCCTGGAAAGCCGTGTGGCACGGACAAGGGACCTGTGTGTGCAATCACCAGATCGAAGCATCGGTCTGGATGCAGCCGGTGAATCTGGAGCGCAGCGAAGAGCGCGAAAGGCAGATAGCCTTCATCGCTGCAAAAGCAGACAGCATGTTCATGCCGGGCGCATTGGCTTGATGCGGTTACTCGCGGGCCGGGTATCGCGTTCATGCCTCGTAACGGTTTTGCCAATGACCTCTCAGCCCCATAGCCTGTCACCCAAAGCACCTGCAATATCACTCGGTCGTAGTCAATCTGCGCTATCTGCGGCGTGCTTGCCCGTTGTTTGAGGTCTGCGGACCTGCTACGCGCTCGTCCAACATGTGAAAGGAACGATTACCGATGGCAAAAGACTATATCGTCAAGGACATCGCGCTCGCGGATTATGGGCGCAAGGAACTGGATATCGCGGAAACTGAGATGCCAGGCCTCATGGCGCTGCGCGAGCAGTATGGCGAAAGCAAGCCACTGTCCGGGGCCCGGATCGTCGGCTCGCTGCATATGACAATCCAGACTGCGGTTCTGATCGAGACTCTTACGGCGCTGGGCGCGGATGTGCGCTGGGCATCTTGCAACATCTATTCTACGCAAGATCACGCCGCAGCCGCGATCGCCGCGGGCGGCACACCGGTCTTCGCGATCAAGGGACAGACCCTCGAAGAGCATTGGGATTACCTCGACAAGTCCTTCATGTTCCCGGATGGCCCGAACATGATCCTCGACGATGGTGGGGATGCGACGCTCTATGTCTTGCTTGGTGCACGGGCGGAGGCCGGGGAAGACATCATCCCCGTGCCGAGTTCGGAAGAGGAGGAAGTGATCAAGGCGCAGATCGCCAAGCGCATGTCCGCGAGCCCCGGCTGGTTCACCAAGACCCGAGACCAGATCAAGGGCGTGTCCGAAGAGACCACGACCGGTGTGCATCGCCTTTATGAACTCATGCGCGACGGGCAACTGCCTTTCCCCGCGATCAATGTCAACGACAGCGTGACCAAGTCGAAGTTCGACAACAAGTATGGTTGCAAGGAATCGCTTGTCGACGGCATCCGCCGTGCCACAGACACGATGATGGCCGGCAAGGTCGCGGTCGTCTGTGGCTATGGCGATGTGGGCAAGGGATCCGCCGCGTCCCTACGCGGGGCGGGGGCGCGGGTGAAAGTTACCGAGATCGATCCGATCTGCGCGCTCCAGGCGGCAATGGATGGGTTCGAGGTTGTTACGCTCGAAGATACCGTGAAGGATGCGGATATCTTCATTACCACCACCGGCAACAAGGACGTGATCCGGATCGAGCATATGCGCGAGATGAAGGATATGGCGATTGTCGGGAATATCGGTCACTTCGACAACGAGATTCAGGTCGCCGCGCTCAAGAATCACAAATGGACCAACATCAAGGACCAAGTGGACATGATCGAGATGCCCTCGGGCAACCGTATGATCCTGCTGTCTCAGGGCCGTTTGCTGAACCTCGGGAATGCAACCGGGCATCCGTCCTTCGTGATGTCAGCGTCTTTCACCAACCAGGTGCTGGCGCAGATCGAGTTGTGGACCAAGGGCGACCAATACGGCAACGAGGTCTATGTCCTGCCCAAGCACCTAGATGAGATGGTCGCCAAGCTGCACCTGGCCAAGGTCGGTGCGAAGCTGACCGAGCTTGCGAAGGAGCAAGCGGACTATATTGGCGTGTCGCAGGACGGCCCCTACAAGCCTGAGCATTACCGCTACTGACATTCCTTGTCGGGGCTTCTGATGACTAGGTCGCGCGGGTATGTGCCTGCGCGGCCTTCGATGTGTCGACCAGACCGAAGCGCCAGCAGGCTTGCGGCGGTTCCCCGCGGTTTTGGGCCCCTGCTTCGTTTGGGGCTTTATTTATGCGTCTTCAAAAGTCAGGGTTTCAAACGGCGGTAGCATCGCACCGTCGGATGTATTTGGAGAAGAGTATGGGTAAGCGAGACGACCTGATTGCGCAGTATGCGGACGACTTGAAAAACAAATGTGGCATGACGCCGGACATGGATCTGCTGACAAAGGTTACGATCGGTTGCGGGCCGTCGATCTACGATGCAGACGCGTCCACGGTGGCAAGTTCTCAGCCGGGTGAGCTGGAGACGGTCAAGCAGAACTTCCTGATCAAGAAGCTCGGTCTGGCGGATGGCCCGGAACTGGATGAAGGCATTGCAAAGGTGATCGAGACCTATGGCAAGTCCGAGCGCAACAAGCACCGCGCGGTGGTCTACTACATGCTGACCAAACACTTCGGCAAGGAATCCTTCTACGCCTGAGCAAGTGCATTTGAGTCAAAGCTGGCTCAAATGCAGTCTACTAAGCATTAGGCGAAATGCGAAACCTCGCGTATCACAACGAAGTCCCGCCAGGAGGCAGGACCCGAAAATCAGATACACGTGTGGTGCGCTCGTCAGAGACACATGTGGGTAAGATGGGGGGTCCTGAGGGGTTGGGGCCCCCCATTTTTTGTTGGGATAACCGTCAAACTACCCGCGCCAAACGGGATAAGCACCGTCGTGACAACTGGGGTTCGCATCCGGCGGACCTCAGGTGATGCGGTTGTGTATCTTTTGCGCTGCTTCGTGCCGATCGTTCCGTATTATGGACGCTCGTGGGCACGGCGGACTTGTGTTTCAAAACCAAAACGCGGCAACTTGGACCCGATCTGGATATCGTCGGCTTTGGGGCTGATCCGAACACGTGATCAGGGGTGCAGGTGAGCGGTTCTTCCCGCATACGCGAGAATATTGCGGTCGCAGCGCTTGCTTTGGTCCTTTCTCAGCCAGTGACTGCGCAGGAGCGTGTGGCCGCAACACCGCTCGGCACCCTGGAACGTGGCGGGTTCGCGGTTCTAGAATTGGATCAGGTCTTCCCGCTCTCGCGCCTTCTGGTGGAGATCGATGGCGACGAGGTTCTGGAACCCCTGTCGCTCGACCGGGAGTTCCTGATCGTCCCGATTCCGGAGAACCTTCGAGGGACACGCCATGAGCTCGTACTGTTTCGCACTGTCCCGGGGACCCAGGTCGAGATCGAACGGTGGAGCTTTCAGACCTTCGCGCAAGGCCAGGTCGATTTCGGATCGACGGTAGATCTCGATGCGGGGGTTCGCAGAACCGAAGACGGAGAGACGGATCAGTTCGCCACTCTGAACGGCGCCCTGGATTTCGACCTCGGGCTTGGGGCCTTCACCGGTGAGTTGAATTTTCTTTGGGACAGGAACGCCTTCGGTGACGATGAGAGCGAGCTTTTCGTCGACAGCTATTTCCTGCAGTTCCGCCAACAGCTCGATTTTGCGGATCTATTTCTTAAGGTGGGTACACATTTCATCGAGAATGACACCTTGGTGATGGACGAGTCGCAGCGCCGGGGTGTGTCGGTGACACTCGGTGATCCGACGGAAACCCAGCGCGCCCGGGTCTTCGCCTTGCAAGCCAGTTCGTCTGTCGATGATCAGAACATCAGTGGTCTGGAGGATCCGGATGATCTGGTCTTCGGCGCCGAAGCCGCGTTCTTTCCGGTGCCGGGCAGCATCTTCAAGCTTTCGCTGGCCGCACAAGAGGGCAAGGCACTGCTCGGCCCTTCGGCGTTCCCCGGTGAGGGATCGGCCGCTGGCGTCGCGGTCAGTGGAGGGATCGGGCCCAGCCCGTTGACCTACGAAATCCTGGCACGCACATCGGAATGGACAGATGTGTTCGGCCGGATCACCGGCACATCTTATCAGGCCGAGCTGAGCTATACGCTTCTGCCCGTGGATGATCCCCGGGCCCTCGAGGTCTCGATCCGGCACTTTCGAACCAGCGCGGACTATTTTTCGGCACTCGATCCGGAGTTCATACCCGGTTTGCAGGGCAATGGCGTGACGGTGAGCTGGTTTGGCCCGGCTGTGCAATGGTCCCTGGAGGCCAGCCGGGCCAAGACCAACACCGACGGCCTGCGCACCCGGGAGCGGGACAAGATCACCGCAGTGAGTTTCGATGCCGTCTACGATCCTGGCGTCTTCACCGGCGGCTTCCTGCTGGGCACCACGTTCGGGTTTTCGGCCGCTTATTCCCAGCAAGAGCGTATACGCTCCCCTTTCTCGGGAGCAGCCCCACAGGACAACCAGCAGGTCTCCCTGCAATTCAACATTGATCAGCAGCGCGCGCGCACCGCTTGGGGCGTTGCCTACAGCTATGAGATTTATGACGATGAAACGCCGACGGATTTCGACGAGGAATTACAGCGTATCGATGCCATCTACGCCTATACGCCTAGTGAAGAGGTCACCGCGATTGCTGCTGCGGGCTACCAGTATATTGACGCCTTCGGCGATATATCCGAGTCCGCCGAGCTTGTGCTCTCGCTGGACTACGAGTTTGTCCCGAACCAGTGGAGCGTGGTCCTGGAAGCCGGACTGACCGAGAGCGATGGGCCGATCGGTGCGGATGGCCAATTCGGCCGTGCGGAAGTGGCCTATGAATTCGCTCCTGAGAATGAGATCTATCTCGGAATGCTGTATGGCGCGGGTACGACCGTGTTGCCCTTTGCGGAAAACGATGGGTGGGCAGTCGTGGCGGGCATTCGGCTCGAGTTTGACCTTTTCTCGAGATACCGGGATCAGTTCTGATGACACATGGGCAAAGTGCCGAGAATACGCGGCTCGCAGACTTGCTTGTGCGGATCGCGAACGAGGACCGCGCCGCTTTCGATGCGCTGTACCGCGCGCTGGAAACTCCGGTCTACCGATTTATTCGGTCAAAATTGAACGATCCCTTCGAGTCAGCCGACATACTCCATGACGTCTTTCTGGAAGTGTGGCGCAGTGCAGGCCGCTTTGAGGGGCGAAGTTCAGTGAAATCCTGGGTGTTCGGGATTGCCTACCGGAAAGTGATTGATGTGTTCAGAAAGTCAGCGCGTACCGACTTGACCGACAGCTTTGAGGAGGAGGCCGATACCGACCCGAACCCCGAGCAGTGTCTGGCCACGGCCGAGAACAGTGCCCATCTGCTCTTTTGCATGGAAACGTTGAAGCTCGACCAGCGCGCCGCGATCCAACTCGCATTCTTCGAAGATCAGGGATACCGCGAGATTGCGGCGGCCCTGGACGTTCCCGAAGGCACGGTGAAAACCCGCATTTTCCACGCCAAGAAGCTCTTGATGCGGTGCCTCGAGGGGCGGCGTGTAACGATGGGGGACGTCTGATGTCGGACGCGACGAATACCGAACTACAGGAACTTCTCCCGTTCTGGGTCAACGGCTCCCTCGATGAGGCCGACAGCGCTCGGGTGGCAGAGGCCGTCGCGCGCGATCCCGCGTTGCAGCAGGAGGCTGCGCTTTTGCGTGCCATGAGGGCGAGCCTGAAGCAAACCCACGAGGCTCATACCGGGCCAGGGGAATTCGGGCTGGCGCGACTGCATCGGTCGCTGGATGCAGATGCATCCGTACCCCAGAAAGCCAATCCGCCCCAGCGCGCGCTCGCCTGGGGGGTAGGGTCCGCGCTTGCCGCCAGTCTCGCGACCGTCTTGGTTCTGGGACTGCAAGGCGGCTCCGGGCCCGAGCCCTTGTATGAACAGGCGTCTGGCGAGCCAGCCGCCATGGTTGTCACGTTCTCACCGGAGGCGTCCGTGGCCGAGATTTCGGCGCTTGTCCGCGACAGTGGGCTGACGATCATTGACGGGCCGTCCTCCTTGGGGCTTTTTCGTATGATCCTCCTGCCGGGGGAGGATGTCTCGCTCGCCGGATTGGCGGCAGAATTGGAAGAGGATGAGCGCGTCCTGCGCGTTGATATAGAGGAATGAAGCCATTCAAGGCGCTTCTGGCGCTGGTTCTTGTCGGGCTCTTATGGTCGTCGCCGTCACAGGTGGCGGCCCAAACTGCGCCTGCATTGCCTGAATGCGTCAATCCCGGCGACCTGATCACGATACCGCGGGTGCGCAACCCCCCGCCGATCCGGGCGACCTTGTTCCTCGATTTCGGCGATTTCCGGGTGCGCGTGCTGATCCGGAACGTGACCGCGTCCAGTTTCAGTTTCCGCATGCCCCGCCTGCAGCGCACTCCCCGAAACGGAGAGTTCGAACTGGTCGTTCGGCTGCTGCTGGGGGTGGAACGGACGCTGCGCACGGGCCGCATTTGTCAGGGCAGGCTCTTGGAAGAGGCCTTGGACCGTATTCCGGATGTTCCAATTCGCCCCGCCACCGGCAACGAGGTGGCCGCTCCCAGTGGGGGTCCGGAATATGTCCTCGCGGGTACGGACCAGGAGATCGCCCGGGCGCGTGTCGTGCTGCGTGGGGCGCGGGCGCAGATCTTGCGCTCCCAGCGGCTGGGCTCTCTTGGTCAGAGCCTTCTCTTTGTGGATCTCGCCGGGGCACTCACCGAAGCGCAGGCTCGCGCGCTGCTTGCTCGCGAAGGCATACGTTCGGCCATCGGGACGCATACGGTCTACAGTTTGTCTCAGTCCAGTGGCGGGCGCGCCGGACTACGCCTGTTCGCGACAGCCCTGGTGCGGCCCGATCCGGGGCGCAACTGTACCCTGACCCGCCCCGTGCGGGTCGGTCTGATTGACGGACCCCTCGATCTGCGCACGCCGTCCCTGACCAATGTACGGGTGACCAGCCTGTCGGTTCTCAGACCGCGGGAGCGGCCCGGTTCTACCGCCCATGGCACGGGGATTGCCGCCCTGATCGCGGGCCAGGCCACCACGCAAGGTCCGGCGGGTCTCGCACCTGGGGCGGAGTTACTCTCGGTGGTGGCGTTTGCACGGGCGGGGGGGCGCGACCTCGCCCGGCTCGAAAATATCGCACTCGGTCTCGATTGGCTGGTCGAGCGGGGTGCAGACGTGGTCAACATGTCGCTTGCTGGCCCCCCGAACGAGGCGTTGGCTGCCCTGGTGGAGATCGCCGATCAGCAGGGACTGATCATGGTGGCCGCCGCCGGCAACCGGGGCGAGCCGTCCCTGGGATATCCTGCCGCCGATCCGCGCGTTCTTGCGATTACGGCGATCGATGCGGACAAACGGATCTACCGCCGGGCCAGTTTCGGGGCGGGTATGGATTTCTCGGCGCCGGGCGTCGATATCGCGGTGCCGGATCGGCGTGGCTGGTCCTATCGCTCGGGCACGTCCTACGCCGCGGCAGTCGCCACCGGGCTTGTGGCGCAGAAGCTGGCGCAGCAGCGGCTGACTACGGATCAGTTGCGTGCAAGCTTTCGGCGCAGTGCCGAGGACCTCGGGCCTTCGGGATATGACCCCCGATTTGGTTGGGGTCTCATGCGCGGCGACCCCTGCTAAAAAAAGATCAAAAAATTTGAGTCATGTTTGAACCATTCATGGGGCTGGCACGACTTACGAATGTCCCGGTTGCAACGGGACATCTTTCGGAGGGCCGGAGGCGCAGATCGTTTGTTTAGATTTCTGTAAATCGCCCTTTCCCCAACTGGCGACGCGATTTCTGCCCCGCCCTCCGAAAGATCTTGGTGTGTGTTTTTGATGTGTGTGTGTCTTGAGTACGAGTTTGTGTGTGTGTGTAACGAGTGATCACGATGTTCGTGGACCAGAGGAACAGATGGCCCTTTCAAGCCGATAGCGCGTTTGAAAGGGCCTCGTTCCAGAGAATTTTCGGCGGCTTCGGCGGCTGACAGAGATCCCGGGTGCATGTGTGCACGGGTAAGACATGGGCGCCGATCCTGCATTGCCTTGGGACGCCACTCCCCCAAGCGGCGGGATCGCATCACGGCCCAAACGTTGGTCCGACGCGTGACAGTGCGTAGGTGACGAGTGAGTGAAGAGTGTTTGGGTGCGAGTAATGTCGGACCAGTTTGGCGACCGGCGCCAGGGTGAAAGCCTTGGTCGTCCGGTCGCCATTCTTGTTTTCAGGGTTCAGGCTTGTTGCACGGCGGCGACGGCGCGTTTCCAGGCTGCGTATTTCGTATCGCGTGTGGTGGCGTCCATCTTGGGCTCGAACCGCTGATCCAGAGCCCAGTTGGCTGCAAAGCCCGCGCGATCCGGGTACAGCCCGGCCTTCTGCCCGGCGAGCCAGGCGACACCCAGCGCGGTGGTTTCCGTGATCTTCGGACGGTCGACTGGCGCGTCGATGATGTCGGCGAGGAATTGCATGGTCCAGTCGCTTGCGGTCATGCCACCATCCACCCGCAGGGTCGGTTGCCCTTCGCGGGCATCGGACCAGTCCTTATGCATGGCTTCCAGCAGGTCGCGGGTCTGATAACCGACGCTTTCTAGGGCGGCGCGGGCGAACTCTTCCGGACCCGACCCGCGCGAGAGGCCAAAGACCGCCCCGCGACACTCCGCATTCCAGTAGGGCGCCCCGAGGCCGGTGAAGGCTGGCACGAGGATCACGGGATCATGGGGATCGGCGGCCTCGGCCAGCGGCTGCGTCTCGGACGCGTTGGCGATCAATTTCAGCCCGTCGCGGAGCCATTGCACCACCGCACCGGCCACGAAAATCGAGCCTTCGAGCGCATAGGTTGGTTTTCCGTCGAGCTGGTAGGCGATTGTCGTGAGAAGCCGGTTGGTCGAGGTGACCGGTGCTTCGCCCGTGTTCAAAAGCGCAAAGCACCCCGTTCCATAAGTCGACTTCAGCATCCCCGGCTCAAAGCAGGCCTGCCCTATGGTGGCGGCTTGTTGGTCCCCGGCCACGCCGAGGATCGGAACCGCGCCGCCCAGATGCTCGGGTGTGCAGGTCCCGAACTCTGCATCGCAGTCATGCACCTGCGGCAGCATCCCGAGGGGGATATCGAACAGCGTGCAGATCTCTGCGCTCCAAGCGCCCTTGTGGATGTCGTAGAGCATGGTGCGCGCCGCGTTGGTTGCGTCGGTGACATGGGCGGCCCCATTCGTCAGCCGCCAGATGAGGAAACTGTCGACGGTCCCGAACAAAAGCTCCCCTGCCTTGGCACGGTCGCGCGCGCCCTCCACGGTATCGAGAATGTATTTCAGCTTGGTGCCTGAGAAATACGGGTCTGCCAGAAGGCCGGTCTGCGCCGTGATCAGTGCATCATGCCCAGCCTTGCGCAATTCGGCGCAGAAGGGGGCAGTGCGCCTGTCTTGCCAGACGATCGCGTTGTGGATGGGTTTGCCGGTGGACTTGTCCCAAACCACGGTCGTCTCGCGCTGGTTGGTGATCCCGATCCCGGCGAGGTCCGTAGCAGCCAGCCCGGTCCTTTCGAGCACATTCCGACAGGTCCGCAATACCGTATCCCACAAGTCCTCGGGATCGTGTTCCACCCAGCCGCTATCGGGATAATGCTGCGCAAATTCTTCCTGCGCGATCGAGACGATGTTCATATCCGCGTCAAAGACGATGGCGCGGCTCGAAGTTGTGCCTTGGTCAATGGCGAGCACGTGGCGCACGGTTCCCTCCCCCGGTCGTGGCTTCAGCGCCCTCAGGTTTAGGAGGAACTGCCCGCGCTGTCGATCCAATGCGCAGGCTAAACCCGCCTCTTTTCAATCCGCGTCAAATCGCATCAACTGCAGCGTATGAGTGACCGATCCGACCTCCCCGACCTGAGCCTGCAACAGATGTCCGCCGCCCTCCGCACCGGGGAGGTCACGGCCCTGGCCCTTCTCGATGCGCATCTCGACAGGATCGCAGCGCGGGATCCGTCGGTGAAGGCCTGGGCGTGGCTCGATCCGGACCAGGCGCGGGCACAGGCAATCGCGCTGGATGCCGCGCAGGCAGAGGGCAAGGCGCTGGGACCCTTGCATGGCATTCCGGTAGGGTTGAAGGACGTGATCGACACGGCCGACATGCCGACCGAGAACGGCACCCCTCCGGATGCGGGCCGCCAACCTGATCAGGATGCCTGGATCACGGCACGGTTGCGGGCGGTGGGGGCCGTGATCGTGGGAAAGACTACGACCACCGAGCTTGCCTTCCTCAACCCGACGGAGACCCTGAATCCGCATAATCCGAACCATACTCCGGGTGGTTCGTCCGCGGGGTCCGCGGCCAGTGTCGCCGCGGGAATGGTGCCTCTTGCTGTTGGTACGCAGACCGGAGGCTCGGTAATACGGCCCGCGGCCTTCTGTGGGGTGGTGGGTGTGAAACCGACTTTTGGCGCGATCCCTCGGCAGGGGGTGACGATGCAGTCTCATACTCTGGACACCTTGGGCGTTTTCACGCGGGATGCCGAGGATGCCGCCTTTGCTCTGACCTGCATGATGGATACGGAGGATTCCGATCCGGCCACGCTCCCCCCACAGGATGCGCATCCGGCGATTGCCGGGGCTACGCGCCCGCCGGTCTTCGGCTTCGTGCGCCCCCCGGAATGGGACCGGGCCTCGGCAGAAACCAAGGCTGCGCTGGAGAAACTGGCACAGGCGCTTGGCGCGATCCCGCTATCTCTGCCCGAGAGTTTCGAGCAGGTCGCGGACCTGCGCGCACGGATCAATTTCGCCGAGATGGCATGGCATTATAGTCGGTATCGCACGGCTGGTTGGGATGCACTCAGCGCTGCGACACGGGACGCGATGGAGGCCGGAGCAGCATGCGCGGCCGTGGACTATCTCGCGGCGCTGATGCAGCGAGAGCCGCTCTACGCCTCGCTCGATCCGCTTTTCTCGCAGGTTGACTGCCTGCTGTGCCCCTCGGCGCTGGGCGCGGCGCCGGAAGGCTTGTCGAGCACCGGGGACGCAATTTTCAACGGGCTGTGGACCTTCATGGGCACGCCTTGCGTGACGCTGCCCCTGCCCGAGACAGAGAAGGGCTTGCCTATTGGCGTACAGCTGGTCGGAAGGCGTGGAGAAGACCGCGCGCTCTTGTCCAAGGCGATCTGGTTGCAGGGCCATATGGGTAAAAACTGACGTCTTCGGCGACGAGGCATCAGTCTGGACCGGGTACCGGACCCATTGCGCTCAAGACAGAAGCAGTATGGAGATCAGGCGCTTTTCTGCGCGGGCGCTTCGTCCTCTTTTGACACGTTATCATCCCCGGTCTCGGTCGGTGTGATGTCCACGACATCGGGCACAATCACCTCTTCCTCCGGGTCTTTCTTGGCGCTCTGATCTGCGATGGCTCCGACGATCAGTGGCAGCATCTCAGCTGAGTTGGTCAGCGCGATTTCGGATTCCGGTGGTTCCACCCAAGACAGGGAGTCGAACGCACCACAATTGCCGCAGACCGGCGTCCAGGAGGCATGGATGTTGTTGCAGTTCTCGCAGGTCCATTGCGGCCCGCGTGAGGCGGTGACTGCCTTTGCCAGCCACGCACGCACGATCGCGTCGTCCGAACCTTCGCCGCGCTCTACTGCCGCCATTATTGTGAGCGACCGGGCGTTTGGCTTGGTCTCGTAGAGATCACCCATGGCTTTTCGGGCGGCGGGGAAATCCTCCGCGGCGATGAAAAGCTCCGCCATCAGCAGTCGCGACTCGTCATGGTTCGGGTTCGGTTTCACCAAGGCCTCAAACCGCTTGATCCGTGCCGCGGCGGTCTCGTCCGGGACAATCTCGGCATATGCTGCGGCCAGTTCGGGATGTGGGTTCAGCTCCCACGCTTTCCTCAGCAGCTTGGTTGCCTGCCGTTGCTTGCCCGCACGGATGGCCATCCGTGCGGCCAGCGCGGCAGACGGCACGAGACCGGGTGCCAGCCGGTTCGCCTCGTTGGCATGGGCTTCTGCCTTGTCCATCTTCCCTGCTTCCACCGCGTCGGCGGCCTCGCTATAGGCCAGAACGGCATCGCGGCGCTTGTGCACGTCACGCGGCAGATCCCCGGATTTGAGTTTCGCCGCCAATGTCTTGCGCGCGCCCGCCCAGTTCTCGTCCCCCGCCTGCAGGCGCAGCAGTGTATCCTGGACCTCGCCATTGCGCGGTTTCAGGGCAAAGGCTTTCTCCGCCAAGGCCATGGCGGTTTCCGTATCGCCCTCGCTCAGCTTCTGATGGAGCAATCCGCGCACACCCACGAACTTGGTGCGCTCGTCCGTCAGCATTTTCTTGTAGGTCTCGGTCGCCTTGGCGCGGTCCCCGGACAGCTCGGCGGCTTGCGCGGTCAGCAATTGTGTCAGGTCCGGTCGTCCGAGATAGCGTTCGGCCCGCGCGGCCTTGGCCATTGCAACCCGGCCTTCACCTGAGGCCAGCGCCATCATGCCCTGCGCCAATGCTTCGAATCCTTTGCGCTCGCGGTTCCGCATGAAGTAGCGAGAGATGGCTGTCTCGTCGCCATTGAGGAACTTTAAAGTCGCCAAAAGCAGACCCGCCAACTTGAAGAGCAGATAGGCCGCCCCAAGCAGGACCAGCGACAGAACAACCGCCGCCACCGGCGACAGCGTGAACTCCGTCGACGCGAGGGAGATCCGCACCTGTTCTCCCGTTTCCATGAGTAAGGTGGCACCAAAGGTAAGCGCCGCGACCAGCGTGACGAAAATCAGGATCTTGAGAAGTGACCAAAGCATCGGGGCGCCCTCAGTTGGAGTTCAGTTCAGCGGCCAGCGTGTCGAACGCGGCGAGCGCGGCGACACGGGCCTCGGCGGCCCCGATCCAAGGCGCCATTGCGGCCTGACCGGCGTCGGGAAGTGTGGAGATCTCGGCAAGCGCGGCTTCGAGCTGCCCGGCGCTGACGGCTTCTTGTGCCCGTGACAGGACGGCATCCGGGTCATCGCCCTCCCGCGGCTCAAGCGACCGAGCACCGACCTGTGCCCGAAGGAACGCTACGGCACGGTCAACCGGATCGTCACTGACCGTGGCTTTCAGCGACTCCGCCAAGCCAGCCCGCGCCGCTGCCGGGAATTGCCGTTGCAGGTCCAGAAGCGTTTCGACCCCGGAAGCTGATACTGCCGAGAGCGCCTCGGGCGCTTCCACCGTGAGGTTGTCCAGCGAAGCGGCAAGGGGTGCACCGTTTTCCAGTGCGGCGGCGATATTCGCCAGCGCCGCGCGGTTGGTGGCTGCATCGACTGCCGCTTGCGTTTCGTTTTGCAGGGCACCCGCTTGGGCGCGGACCTGCTCCATTTCCGCCTCTGCGGCGGCGGCCATCTCGGCCAGCTGGGCCTGCATTGCCTCGTTCTCGGCTTGCTGTTGCGCCAAAGTCGCCTGCAACGCCGCCATGGCAGCGGTGTCGGCAGAGCCGGTGCCTTCGGGCAGGGCAGCGATCGCCTCCATTTGCGATTCGAGATTTGCGAGAATGTCCGACTGCGCCGAAATCTCGGACTGAACCGCGCCGACTTCGCCCTGAATCTCCGCCAGGGCTGTTTCGACTGATTCAACCGACCCGACCACTGCGTCCATCCGAGGATCCTCGCTGCCAGCCTCTATTGCCGCTGCGATCTCGCTCTGCATCGCCGCGATCTGGTTTTCGAGGTTGCTGATTTGCGCGCGTTCCGCTGCGAAGGGGTCTGGGTCACCGGACGCGAGAATGCCCTGATCCACGAGGTAATAGCACAGACCGAACCCTATGCCGGCCGCGACGACCCCGCCGAGGAATGGGCCCATGAAGCCCCCCTTCTTTTCGACGACTCGCTCCACCGGTTCGGCTGCTTGCGGCTCGGAGGCGGGTTCGGGGTCTGAGGACGGGGTCTCATGGCTCCGATCTATCTCGTCGGCTCGTGTCTCTTCCATGGTTGCCGCGGTGTCCGCGTCCGTGTCATTGCGCGCAGCCTCGGACGTGGTCTCGTCGCTGGCGCTGGTCTCGCCGACAGGCTCGACCGGGTCCTGCGCAGTCTCGCTATTCCTGTCTTTGGCGGTGTCCACTTCGCCGGGCTGTTCGTCCAGGATTTCGGCGTCTTCAATCTGGTCTGTCTCGGGGGTGTCCGTGTCGGGCTTCGGGCTCTCCTGAGGTTGATCTGTGTCCGAAACCTGATTTTCCGGGGTGTCTTTTGGGGTCTTCGGATCTGACACGGACTAAATCCTTCCAAGAATTTTTATGGAGCCATGCGCCCGAATCCTCTTCCCGACCGCACCGCGTGTCAGACTAGCCAGAGGTCCTGCCCGCCTCAAGATGATTGCCCCCTGCATATGCCAAAAGAGCGTCCCGCATTGCCGCAGCATTGGGCTTTTCGAGGATACTTATCCCGCTATAGGCGTGTTCGGGGAGTTGTTCTGCAACCGCTGGGCTCATTGCGATGATCTGCGCTGTGCGGGCCGTCGGGCAGGCGTTAGTGAACAAGCAGGCCGTTCGGGGCGAGAAAAGTGGCACGGCGCAGGGTCCTTCGAGGATTGCGCGCGCCGTTTCGCTCAGCTCAACGGGCGTCTGATCATAGGCGATGATCTCTGCAACCTCCTTGCCCAGATCACGCAATGCGCCCGCAATATCGCCGGTCGTATGCTTGCCGCGAACATGGACGAAGGGCCCGGGGTATGCAGCGGCGAGGTCCAGAATGGCACGGGCGTCCCCCTCCGCCGAGATGGCGTCGAACCCCAGATCGCGCGCGATCGCAGTCGTCTTTGTCCCGACGCAGAGCGCGGACTGCCCAATGCCCGGGTGTTGCGTCGCATAGGCCGTGACACCATTGCCGGAGGTAAAGATGAGCGTCGCTGTCTCGGGGGCTGGCGGCAAATCGTCGAGATGAAGGATGTGCAGCAGCGGGGAGATGACAGGCCGCAGGACAGGCGGCAACGTCGCAGCAAACTGTTCCGATTGCGCCCGTGGGCGCGTGAGCAGAACAGGCAGCGGCGGTTGTGTGACCATGCCCCCGGTGTTA
Source organism: Dinoroseobacter shibae DFL 12 = DSM 16493 (assembly GCF_000018145.1). NCBI lineage: Bacteria > Pseudomonadati > Pseudomonadota > Alphaproteobacteria > Rhodobacterales > Roseobacteraceae > Dinoroseobacter > Dinoroseobacter shibae. The sequence goes on along the minus strand of NC_009952.1, from coordinate 3,594,157 downwards.
GCTGCGAGAAGAGTTTGGCGCAACTAAGGCGAGCGGCAATGACCCCCTCTCTGACCGTTTTGGGTATCGAAAGCAGCTGCGATGACACCGCGGCGGCGGTCTTGCGCGGACCCGAGGTGCTGTCTTCGGTCGTTTATGGCCAGACGGCGCTGCATGCGGCTTTCGGTGGCGTCGTGCCCGAGTTGGCCGCACGCGCACATGTCGAGAAGCTGGATATCGCCGTCGCGGCGGCCCTGTCGGAGGCGGTTCTGGCGCTCGATCAGATCGATGTGATCGCGGTGACCGCGGGGCCGGGGCTGATCGGTGGGGTACTGTCGGGCGTCATGTTGGCCAAGGGACTTTCAGCGGCGTCGGGCGTGCCGCTCATCGGGGTGAACCACCTCGCGGGTCATGCGCTGACGCCGCGATTCACCGATGGGCTGGCGTTTCCCTACCTGATGCTGCTGGTCTCTGGGGGTCATTGCCAGTTTCTGCGCGTGGAAGGGCCAGAGGCATTCCATCGCTTGGGCGGCACCATTGATGACGCGCCGGGGGAGGCTTTCGACAAGACTGCCAAGCTCCTCGGCCTGCCACAACCGGGGGGGCCTGCCGTCGAGGCGGAGGCCCGGGCGGGCGATCCCGCGCGTTTTGTCTTCCCACGGCCACTGCTGGACCGGGCTGGGTGCGACATGTCCTTTTCCGGGTTGAAGACGGCCCTTCTGCGGGCTCGGGACGGTCTGGTGTCGGCGGGCGGCGGCCTGACAGCGCAGGATCGGGCCGATCTCTGCGCCGGGTTCCAGGCGGCGATCTGTGACGTACTGGTGGAAAAATCGCGACGCGCCCTGACCCAGTCCGAAGGCGTGACCGGCTTCGCGGTGGCTGGCGGCGTGGCGGCAAATGAGCAGGTTCGGTCCGGCTTGGCCCGGTTGGCTGCGGAACTGGATGCTCCGTTTGTCGCACCGCCGCTGCGGTATTGCACCGATAATGCGGCGATGATCGCCTGGGCTGGGCAGGAGGCGTTCTCTGCTGGTGCGCGCTCTGGTCTGGATCTGTCGGCGCGCCCGCGTTGGCCGCTGGATAACAGCCAGCCTGCGCTCCTGGGTTCAGGCAAGAAGGGCGCCAAGGCGTGACGCAGGCGATCGATGTCATGGGGGCGGGGGCATTTGGATCGGCGCTGGCCATTGCGCTGAGCCGTGATGGCAGTGACGTCACCCTCTGGGCCCGGTCGTCGGAGCAGGTCGCGGCCCTGCGAGAGACTAGAGAGGTCGCACGCCTGCCGGGGGTGATTCTGCCGAAAGAGTTGCGGATTACGTCCGATGCCGGGGCATTGGGCGCGCCGATCCGCCTGCTGGCCATTCCGATGCAGGCTCTGGCACAACATCTGCAATTGTTGCCGGCGCGCGGTGGCACGGCCTTGGTCGCGTGCTGCAAGGGTATCGACCTGTCCACGGGCCTCGGTCCAACGGGGCTGATCGCGCGCGATGCGCCGGGCTGCGTGGCCGCGGTCCTGACGGGGCCGAGCTTCGCCGCGGATATCGCGCGCGGCTTGCCGACGGCGCTGACCCTGGCGTGTGCTGATGCGCAGGCGGGCGCGAAGCTCCAGTCCGCGCTGTCGACCGAGACATTGCGGCTTTACCGCAGCACGGACCCAACCGGGGCGGAATTGGGCGGCGCGCTCAAGAACGTCATCGCGATAGCGGCAGGTATGGTGATCGGGGCGGGCCTCGGCGAGAGCGCGCGTGCGGCCCTGCTGACGCGGGGCTACGTGGAAATGCAGCGCCTCGCTCTCCACATGGGGGCGCGGCCAGAAACCCTGGCGGGCCTGTCGGGGTTTGGGGACATGGTTCTGACGGCCACCTCGGGCCTGTCGCGCAACTTCACTTTCGGCCGCGCCCTTGGAGCCGGCAGCGCCCCATCGCAAGGGGCGACCGTCGAAGGGCGCGCGACGGCCCGCGCTGTGGCCCGAATTGCGGCAGATCAAGGAATCGACATGCCGATTTGCACGATGGTATCCGCGGTATTGGAAAACACACTGACCATAGAGCAGGCAACCGCGGCGCTTCTGGCCCGGGATCTGCGAGAGGAATGACATGCTGATTGCGCTGATTGCCATCGACAAGCCGGGTGCCCTCGAGGTGCGCAAGGCCAATCGCGAGGCCCATGTGGCCTACCTGCAAGACAGTGGCGTGGTGCAACAGGCCGGGCCCTTCTTGTCGAACGAGGGCGAGATGTGCGGCTCGCTCATCATCCTCGATGTCGCCGACATGGAAGCGGCGCAGGCCTTCGCCGCAGGCGATCCCTACGGCAAGGCCGGTCTGTTTCAAAGTGTCGAGTTGCGCGCCTGGAACCGGGTGATCGGCTGATGCGCTATTGGTTGTTCAAGTCCGAACCTTCGGTCTGGTCCTGGGACATGCAGGTGGCCAAGGGCGATGCGGGCGAGGAATGGGATGGCGTGCGCAACTACCAGGCCCGCAATTTCATGCGCGAGATGGCGCTGGGCGATCGCGGCTTTTTCTATCACAGCCAGAAGGACAAGGCGATTGTCGGTACTGTGGAGGTCTGCGCCGAAGCGCACCCCGACAGCACCACCGAGGACGACCGCTGGGATTGCGTCGACATCCGCGCGCTGACGCCCTTGGTGCGGCACGTTACGCTTGACGAGATCAAGTCGGATCCGGCGCTGGGCGAGATGGTTCTGGTGCGCAATGCGCGGCTCTCAGTTCAGCCGGTCACCGAGACGGAGTGGCGCCGCATATGTGAAATGGGCGGAGTGGACCCCTGATCTACGACAAAAGAATGATTTTGGGTGCAGGTTTGTCGCAGCCATGCGGGAATCCATGGCGGGACGGGCGAAGCGTGCTTATTCTGTCAAAAGCGCGGCAACGCGCGGCCTCGCTAAACTGTGACGACCTGTGGCGTTATTCGAGCGCCGCTGGACTTGACGAGAGCGCTCGGAAGGCTTCGGCTGACCCAGCAGGAGGACCGTGACATGATCCCTGAGATTGGCAATTTCGCCCTGATGCTCGCGCTGGCCGCGGCACTGGTGCAAAGCGTGCTTCCCATGGTGGGGGCCGCGCAACGCAATGTTCTGTGGATGCAGTCGGCGGTGACAACCGCACTGATCCAGTGCGGACTTTTGGCGGTCGCGTTCGCGGCGCTGATGCGGTCGTTCATCGTAAGCGACTTCACGGTCGTGAACGTTGTTGCAAACTCCCATTCTCTGAAACCGATGATCTACAAGGTTGCGGCCACCTGGGGGTCCCATGAAGGCTCACTTCTTCTGTGGGTGCTGATTCTGGCGATCTTCGGGGCCGGTGTCGCAGTGCTGGGCAAGAACATCCCTGCCGAGTTGCGCGCACGCACCTTGTCTGTGCAGGCCTGGATCAGCGTCGGCTTCCTGTCCTTCATGATCTTTACATCAAACCCGTTCGATCGCATGTTCCCGGCGCCTTTGAATGGCAATGACCTGAACCCGCTGCTGCAGGATATCGGTCTCGCCCTGCACCCGCCGCTTCTATATCTCGGCTATGTGGGCTTCTCGATCGTGTTCTCCTTCGCGGTCGCGGCGCTGATCGAGGGTCGTGTCGATCCGGCTTGGGCGCGTTGGGTCCGTCCGTGGACACTGGCGGCCTGGGTCAGCCTGACGGGCGGAATCGCGCTTGGCTCCTGGTGGGCGTACTACGAGCTCGGCTGGGGCGGCTGGTGGTTTTGGGACCCGGTGGAAAACGTGTCCTTCATGCCGTGGCTTCTGGGAACTGCCCTGCTGCACTCGGCCATCGTGACCGAGAAACGCGATACATTCAAAAGCTGGACGATCCTGCTGGCGATCCTGACCTTCTCGCTCTCCCTCTTGGGCACGTTCATCGTGCGCTCGGGGCTGCTGACCTCGGTTCATGCCTTCGCGGTCGATCCGGAGCGGGGGGTCTATATCCTCGGGCTGCTCTTCGTCTCCATCGGCGGGTCGCTGGCGCTATATGCTTGGCGGGCACCGCAACTCGAAGGGGGCGGTCTGTTCACCCCGATCTCCCGCGAGGCGGGTCTGCTGATCAACAACCTGCTCTTGGCCACGGCCACGGCGGCGGTTCTGTTCGGTACGCTCTATCCGCTTTTCCTGGAGGCGGTGACCGGCGACAAGATCTCTGTCGGACCGCCCTTCTTCAACGCGAGCTTCATTCCGATCATGCTGCCTCTGGTGTTCATGATGGGAATCGGGCCGTTCCTGAGCTGGAAACGCGCGGACCTGCCCGGGGTTATGTCCCGTCTGAAGTTCGCCATCGGGCTAGGCCTGATTGCTGCTCTCTGGGCCTGGTGGATGGATACTGACGGTCCGGTCCTGGCGATCATCGCCATGGGCGTGGCCGGATGGCTCCTGGTGGCGTCGGCGCGCGAATGGTTGTCTCGCATAAAGGCTGGGGAAGTTCCGCTGGCAGAAAGCCTGCGCCGGGCGAAGAACCTGCCCCGCGCGGCCCATGGCATGACCATCGCCCATATGGGGGTTGCGGTTTTGATCCTCGGCATGGTCGGATCTTCCGCCTGGAAAACGGAACAGATCCTGTTTGCCAGTCCGGGTACCGTGGTCGAGATTGCCGGCTACGAGGTCCGCTTCGACAGGGTCGAGCGTGTCCGCGGTCCGAATTACGTGTCCGACATGGGGACCCTGACTGCGTTTCGCGACGGGGAGCAGGTCGCGGTTCTGCAACCAGAGCGGCGCTGGTACCCGGTGGCCGAAATGCAGACCACCGAGTCCGCCATCAGGTCCACCCTGGCCGGAGACCTCTACGTGACCATTGGCGAGCCGGCGGCGGATCGTGCATCCAACGAATGGACTTTGCGTATCCTTTTCGAACCTTTCGTAAACTTCATCTGGATCGGCACGGTGTTTCTCGTGATCGGCGGCACGTTCTCTCTGACGGATCGCAGGCTGCGGGTCGGGGCACCCAAGAGCGCGGCACGGCCTCCGATCCAGGCCACCCCTGCGGAGTGACTACATGAAACGTGCCCTTTTCGCCTTGCCGGTGGTTCTGGTTCTGATCCTCGGAGGGTTCTTCCTCTGGGGGTTGAACCCCGATCGGGATCCAAACGCGATCCCCTCGGTTCTGATCGATGCCCAGGCACCGGAGTTTGCTTTGGACGGTATCCCGGGTCTGGATACGCCGGGCCTTGCCAAAGCGGATCTTTCGGGCGCCGACAACCCGCTGGTGGTGAATGTCTTCGCGTCCTGGTGTGTGCCCTGTAGGGCAGAGCATGCGGTACTGACCCGCATGGCGCGAGAGGAGAATATCCACCTGCTCGGCATCAATTACAAGGACAAGCCCGAGGATGCGGTGCGCTGGCTCGATGAGCTTGGTAATCCATATGAACGCATCGGTGCGGACCTGACTGGCCGCGTCGGCATCGAATGGGGCATCTCGGGCGTGCCGGAAACCTTTGTGATCGATGCCAACGGGATCGTGGTCTACCGGTTCGTCGGGCCGATCTTGAGCGCCGAGGATGTGCGGGATATGCAGGAGGCCATCGCGCTTGCCCGGTCGCGCAGCGGGGCCGGAGGAACATCATGATCCGCATTCTGACCGTTCTGGCAGCCTGTTTTCTGATGGCGATGCCGGTGCTTGCCGTGCAGCCGGATGAGATCCTGAATGACCCCGTACTGGAAGAACGTGCTCGCGACCTGTCGAAGGATCTGCGCTGCGTGGTGTGTCAGAACGAGAATATCGACAGTTCGCATGCGGGCATGGCGAGAGACCTGCGCATTCTTGTGCGCGAACGGCTGGTCGCGGGCGACAGCGACGAAGAGGTGCTCGATTTCGTGGTGGCGCGCTATGGCGACTACGTCTTGTTCAATCCGCCGTTCAAGCCGTCCACCTATGCCTTGTGGATCGGCCCGTTCGCAGTCATGGCACTGGGGCTGCTGGGAGTTGTTCTGATGCTGACCCGTCGCCCGAAGAAGATCGATGCAAAAGCGCTTGCCCTGAGTGAAGAAGAAGAAAGTGCCGTTGCGGCGATGTTGGCCGAGGACGGCAAGGAAGGACCCAAGGGATGATCTGGGTAATCGGCGGCGTTCTTGCCGCGATTTCGGTGTTGGTGCTTGTCTTGCCGGCGTGGCGCAAGCGTGGCGAAGCTCTCGGTCGCGACGAAAGCGCGATGGAGATTTTCAAGGATCAGTTGTCGGAAGTGGATCGGGACGAGGCACGTAACCTCATTTCCGGCGATGAGGCTACCGCGGCGCGGTCCGAGATCAAGCGCCGGATGCTTGCAATCACGAAACGGCAGGGAAACACTACCAAGGCAAAATCCGCCTCCGGCGGCGTCACGGTTCTGGTGGTTTCAGCCCTGGCGATTCCGGTTCTGGGCTTTGTGCTGTACGGCATGCGCGGAGCACCCGAAATCCCGAGCCAGCCCTTTGCCGAACGTGCCGAGGAACAGAACGAAGCATCCGAGATCGCGCAGTTGGCCGAGACCTTGCGGACCCGGCTGCTGGAGGATCGTACTGGTGGTCCCTCCGATGGCTGGATGCTGCTCGGCCAGACCTATATGCGAATGAACCGCTTTGACGCGGCGGCAGAAGCCTTTGGCAGGGTTGCGGAACGTCCCGATGCCGATAGCGGTGTTCATTCCCAATACGCCGAAGCGCTTATCTCTGCCGAGAACGGGGTTGTGACGCAGACGGCGAGCCGCGCGATCGCGCAGGCCATGCAGCTCGACCCGATGAACCCGGCCGCTGTATATTACCGTGCGCGTGAGCTGGCTCAGGACGGGCTACTGCGCGATGCACGGGCGTCGCTCTTGCTGCGGATTCAGGAAGCCCCGGGATTCGAACCTTGGATGGAGATCTTTCTCGAGACGGCGAACCAGTATGGTGAAGAAATCGGGATCGAAGAGCCCGTGCAGTTGCAGGATTTCGCGCCAATGTTCGCCGGGCGCTCACAGGCATCAACGCCGGGACCCTCGCCCGAAGATGTCGAGGCGGCAGAAGAGATGTCCGGAGAGGATCGAGCGGCTTTCATCCGGTCCATGGTCGACGGGCTGGCCGCACGGCTCGCAGAAGAGCCCGGCGATCTGGAAGGATGGCTGCGGCTCGCGCGGGCTTACACGGTTCTTGGGAACACCGAAGGTGCAACGGAAGCCGCGGACAAGGCGCGCGCTTTGGCAGAAATCCTGCCCTCTGACGACCCTGGCAGATTGGCGACGCAGGCCGAGTTGAACGCACTCGGTCTCTGATCTCAGTCCGCTTGGGCGATCTGGTTCATGCCAGCGCGAAGAAGCGCGTCTTGCACGATGTCTGCCGTCAAAAGTTCAGGCAGCGGCAGGCCCTCTGGAGCAGCGGGCCCGTAGACGACGTTGAAGGGAATGCCGAAGCGTCCAAAGCTTTCGAGATAGGCTGAGATACTCTCGTCCGGTCTGGTCCAGTCGGCACGCATGGCCGTCACAGCCTCTGACGCGAGCAAACCGGCAACCGGCTCCCGGTCCAGTACCAACGCCTTGTTCGCCTTGCAGGTCAGGCACCAGTCCGCGGTGACATCGACAAAGACAATCTCACCAGCCGCGACGCGTTTGGGGATATCGCTGCGCTCGAATGCGATCCACTCGGCGTCGAGCTTTGCATTCATCGCAGTATCTGGTGTGCTCGTGGACATGGGCAGGAAGAACGCTGCAATGACGGTGGCGAGCACCAGCCCCACGCGTGTTCTTCCCACTCCGCGCGCCACGGGTGACAGAAGTAGAACCAAAACCGCAAGCAGGGCAGCGACCCACAGGAGGGCTGCGGACCCGGCCACACCGCCGAGCACCCAGAGTAGCCATGCCGCGGTCAGGATCAAAAGGCCTGCGAGCACCGCCTTCACGAGTAGCATCCAGCGCCCCGGCTTCGGAAGATATCTGACTAACCCGGGTGCGGCGGCGACAAGGAGATAGGGCAGGGCCAGGCCGATCCCGAGGGCGGTGAAGATCACGACGATATCGATAGGGCGTCCGGCCATCGCGAATGCGATGGCAGTCCCGAGGAACGGTGCAGAGCAAGGCGTCGCCAGCACTGCCGCGAACGCCCCGGTGGCGAAGTCGCCAGTGTATCCGGAGCCCTTGTCCGAGGACATCCGTGTCATCCAGCTTTGTGGCAGGGATATTTCGAACAAACCGGCCAGATTCGCGGCAAAGACCGTCAGAATCAGCAGCATGGCCGTCAGGAAGTAGGGGTTCTGAAATTGCAGGCCCCATCCCACCGAAAGCCCCATCGCACGTGCCCCAAGGGTGCCGGCCGCCAGAAGCCACATAAAGGCCAGTACGCCCGCCGCAGACATCAGAAAGCCCCCGCGTACCCTGGCGGCGGATTGGTCCGCGGCCTTCAGCGCTGAGGCGAACTTGATCGACAGGACAGGCAGCACGCATGGCATCACGTTTAGGATCAGCCCGCCGATCACGGCGATGAGCGCAATCCATAGCAGTTCGGAAACTGCCGTCATTTCGGCCTGTGGCTCAAAAGGCGGAGCGGGCACCTGGGATACGAGGGGAACCTCTGGAAGGTCCACGGCCATTCCGTCATCGGTCAATGTCAGGCGCAGTGGCATGTCGCTGCTGACAGGGTCGGACAAAACAGGCAGCCGGGCCCACATGGTATCGCCCTCGGGATCGATCCGAACATCCGGAGCCCCGAAGGCAGTATACTCGCCCATCTCGGGGAAAATGTCAGGTGACTGCCAGCCACCCCGCCGGGAAAACGCAACGACGAGGGCCGCGCCATCATCGGCCAGTGCTGCGGCTTCGAGCGTGACACCATAGAGATCTGCCGGCTCCGGAACGAGCGCGGCGGCCGAGGCGATCAGGTTTGCGGAGGCCGCATCCACCCCCGTGCCGGTCCCGAGGTCCAGATCGAGTGCGAACTCCTCTGGTACACAGATTTCCGCACAAACGAGAATACTGACGTTGGCCGACAGTTTTGCCGGTGCGCCCGGGTCTTCGAGCGTCACTTTGAGCGGAAAATTGACCTCATCGGCATAACCGAAATTCTCGATGCCGAAGGCGCGAAACCGTGTTGGCGCTGGATAGAGAAGTTCGACCGATGCTATATTTTCCGAGCCTTCCCATGAGATTTCCGGAGGCAGGCCTACTTCGCCTGGCGACCTCCAATAGGTCTTCCAGGAGTCCTCCAGCGTGATTGCGAGGGCTGCTGAAATTGACTGGGCATTCGGCGCGACCGCGTCTTCGGCTGTCACGAGGCGTGCGGTCGATATTGCCGAAACATGCGGCTCGGACTCAGCCGCCTGCCCTGGCAGCGCATATGCGAGCCAGAGACATGTGAGCGCGAGCGCGTGAAGCGCGCACCTTGCCAAAGTTGTCATGAGACCGTTGTCTCCCGTCACCAAGCAATCCTGAACGCTGGATCAGTCTTTACATAGTATGCCCCCGTACGCTGCGCGAGAGGGCACACTGACCCGGTGTGCGGGCGCGCAGGCACAACCGCAAGAAAACTCTGGTCACGTCAGCGCGAGATGCTCAGAGAACGGTAACGAGCGTGCCGCGTGGAACCCGGTCATAGAGGTCTATGACATGCTCGTTGACCATGCGGATACAGCCGTTTGAGACCGATCGCCCGATCGACCAAGGCTCTGTCGTCCCGTGGATGCGGAAGTAGGTGTCCACGTTGCCTTGATAAAGATACAGCGCTCGTGCGCCCAGCGGGTTGTTCGGCCCTCCCGGGACCCCATCAGCGAACCGTTCGTACTTGTGCGGTTCCCGTTCGATCATCTCGTCGGTGGGTCGCCAGTTGGGCCAGACCGCCTTGCGCTTGATCGTGGCATTGCCCTTGAACTCGAGCCCTGCCTTGCCCACGCCGACGCCATAGCGCAGGGCCTTCTGTTCGGGTTGCACCCAATAGAGATAATGCGCCTGTGGTACGACGATGATTTGCCCAGCCTGAAAAGGGTAACGAAGTGGGACGACGGTGGGTTCAAAGCGCGGATCGAGTTGGAACTTACGTTGCGCAATGGCCGGTGTGGCCAGGGTCGCAAGACCCATGGTGAGAAACTGTCTTTTCGAAATCATACTCGTGCTCCATCCTTGGCCGATCCATCACCGCATCGCTGGTCGGGCGTTTTCACCTTATCAACTCTGATACCAATGTTTCGTTAGCAACCGGATATTGATTCTCCGTTCACAAAAGCGCGAGTTGCGGGCTTGCTCGCCCGGAATGTGGCCTTCTGGTCGCGGCGGCTTGCTCGGGCGCTTTGACGGCGGGCGGCAGTTCGGACATGGTGAGCGGGATATGAAGGGGCCGGCTACATGGTCCGAATTGGAGACAGAGATGAAGCATTGGGTCTACGTCGCGGCCATTGGCGCCAGCCTGGCATCCCCGGTTGCCGCGCAGGAGCTGAGCGAAGAACGGATCAAGGAGTTGGCGCTGGAAGCCATTCTTGAAAACCCGCAAATCGTCATGGATGCGGTGGCGATCCTGCGAGAGCGCGAAGCTGAAGCGCAGGTCGCCAGTGCGGCGGAAACTCTCGCCAATCAACGCGATTTGCTGGAGCGCGATGAAAACGCGCCTGTTCTGGGTAATCCCGATGGCGACGTGACCGTGATTGAGTTCTTCGACTACAATTGTCCATACTGCCGTCGCGCGAAGCCGACGATCGAGGGGCTGATCGCTGCGGACCCGAATGTCCGGGTGGTTTTCCGTGAATTCCCGATTCTCGGTGACGACTCCGTTCTGGCGGCACGCGCGGCCCTCGCAGCCCGTGCCCAAGGCATGTACGAGGAATTTCACTGGGCGCTCATGGCATTGTCGGGGCGCATAAACGAAGCGCAGATCATGCAGACAGCAGATGATCTTGGCCTCGATGTCGCCCAGCTTGAGGCGGACATGCAGTCAGATGCCGTGACAATGCATATCGAGACGTCACTGAGCCTCGCGCAGTCGCTTGGAATTTCGGGAACACCGTCTTTCGTGGTTGGCGAGACAATCTTGCCCGGGCTCGTCGACCAGGCGCGGCTCGAAGAGTTGGTGGCGCAGGAGCGCTCCGACGGTTGACGGATCAGGCGGAGGTTTGCTGCGCCACGTTCGCGGCAAACCCTGCTTGGCTGAGGACCGACAGCACCATCGCGGTGGAGGCTGCCGTTTCCACGCATATGGTGCGGGCATCAAGGTCTGTCTGAATCTCCGCATCCGGGTCCAGCTTGGTGAGCGCCTGCTCGATTGACTGGCGGCAATGCGGACAACTCATTTCAGGAACTGCGAATTTTATCATCAAGGTCTCCTTGCAAATCAACTCTGAAGCGCGTCTGACAACTCTTCAAGGTGCGCATCGCCGCAGTGCAGTATCAGCCATGTCGAAAGAATAGGCCTGCTGTTTTATCCCGCAAGGGTATCCGCGATGCGCCGTTTCACCAGGCGCTTGCCTTCCCCAAGTCGACAAGAGGCCCTAAGTTTCGGAGACGAGGCATCGCACGGTTGCGGGGGAGGACTGGATGGCACTCGAAGATGAGGGGCATAGTGGCACGCAACTGGGTGTCGCCCCAACCAACGGGTCATCACATGTGCTGGGTGCGCAAGAGCCGCCCCTTCTGGAGCTTACCATTCCTGAGCTTCTGGTGCAGACCGCGGCCCGTTTCCCAAACCATGTTGCCGCGATTTTCGAGGCGCAAGGGATCCGATGGACCTACCGCGACCTGATACGGGAGGTCGATGCGCTGGCCGGTGGGCTTTTGCAGCTCGGGCTCAAGCCCGGTGACCGGGTCGGGGTCTGGGCACCCAACTGTGCCGAGTGGTTGCTGGCGCAGTTCGCCACGGCACGGCTGGGCATCATCTTGGTCAATGTGAACCCGGCCTACCGGCCCTTCGAGTTGTCCTACGCCCTGAAGAAGACAGGATGCACCGCGCTGATCCTCGCAGCACAGTTCAAGAATTCGGATTACGTCGCCATGCTGTCGGAAGTGGTCCCGGAGATTGCGGCCTCCGATCCTGGTGCGCTGCACGCGGCCGAATTGCCGGACCTTCGTGCCGTGATCGTGACCGAGGCCGAGGCGCCGGACGGCATGATCGCTTTTCCCGATCTGATCGCCAAGGGTCGCGCCGTTGTCGCGAAGGATCTGGATGCAATCACGCGCAAACTGGATTGCCACGATCCGATCAATATCCAGTTCACGTCCGGGACGACAGGGTTGCCCAAGGGTGCAACGCTCACCCATCGGAATATTGTCAATAACGCTGCTTCGGTCACGTCCGCCATAAAGCTGATAGAGCAAGACATGCTCTGCATTCCGGTGCCGTTCTATCATTGCTTCGGGATGGTCATGGGGACGCTCGGCTGCGTCACCAAGGGGGCTGCGATCGTGGTCCCCGGGCCCGGGTTCGATCCAATCACTACATTGGACACGGTGTCGAAGCATCGCTGTACGGCTCTCTACGGTGTGCCGACCATGTTTGTGGGTATGCTGGAGCATCCGCGATTTGCGGAGTACGACCTGTCATCGCTGCGCACGGGCATCATGGCAGGCGCGCCCTGTCCGATCGAGATCATGCGCCAGGTTCAATCCCGCATGCACATGAGCGAAGTGACCATAGCCTATGGAATGACGGAGACATCGCCCGTGTCCTTTCAGTCCGCCACAGACGATCCGGTACAGAAACGGGTGTCTTCCGTCGGTCGCATTCAGCCGCATGTGGAAGTGAAGATCGTCGATGAGGATAGCGTCGTCGTTCCGGTGGGTGCACAAGGTGAGCTTCTCACCCGCGGTTACAGTGTCATGCAAGGATACTGGGACGAGCCGGACAAGACCGCCGAGGCGATAGATGCCGACGGATGGATGCATACGGGCGATCTGGCGACGTTGGATGTGGACGGGTTCTGCAAGATCACCGGACGGGTCAAGGACATGATCGTACGCGGTGGGGAAAACGTCTATCCGCGTGAAATCGAAGAATTCCTCTACACCCACCCGGCGATCAGTCAGGTTCAGGTGTTCGGCATCCCGGACCAGAAGTTCGGCGAGATCGTGGTGGCCTGGCTGGTGGCCAAGCCGGGGGCAGACCCGACCGAAGCCGAGATCCTCGACTTCTGTCGCGACAGCATCGCGCATTTCAAGGTTCCGGCCATGGTGCGCTTCAAGAACAGCTTGCCAATGACCGTAACGGGCAAGCCACAGAAGTTCATCATGCGCGCGCAGATGGTCGAGGAACTTGGCCTCGAGGAAATCGAAACGGCGTGACTCCGACGTTCGCCCATCGGCGGAACCGTTAAGCGGCCGGAAACCTCTTCAAGTCATTTTTAATCGCACGAACGGTGTCGGGCTCATTAGAGCCGCAGCCAAGCCACATTCTCGGATCACCGTAACTCGGGAGACCATTCTCCTGAGGCTGGCGACCCATGAACGCGGCCCACGCGGGGCGTGGCTCTTACGCGACACCACTGGAAAACCCCCGCGCCTCTTTGAGGGTGCGCGAGCAGAACGACCCGGAGCAGCCAATGTGCACGATTTGCCAATCCATGAACCCCAACAGGGATCGGTTCGATTACCACGAAGCTCCTTTTCCTTCTTTGTTTTCAGGCGACCGGATCGCAGCCAACCTTCCCACATTCACCGTTGATCAGGTCGCCGACCAGCTCAAGAGCGGGTTTTTCAAATCACGGGAAGCCTCCTGGGACGTGGAGCCCGGTGGGGAGGCTATCGACGTGGACATCTCGCGCCTGACGGAAAAGGGTCAGTTTTACGCAGAACTTGCACTCGATGCATGGACGATGACCACGGGCATCGAATTCAACATCACCGAGCTGGAAATCTTCGCCTTTGGCTTCACCAGATCAGGGATCATTTTCGATGACACCGACTCCGGAGCCTACGCTCAGCCGATCGTGAATTCCGAGAACGAGATCTACACTGCGCGGATCAATATCTCGCAGGACTGGATCCGGAACGATGGGGAAACGATAGACAACTACTCGTTCCAGACATTCATCCACGAAATTGGTCATGCCCTCGGGCTGGAACATGCGGGCAATTACAACGGTAACGCAAAATACAGCACCGACGCGCTCTATACCAATGACAGCTGGCAGATGTCGATCATGTCGTATTTCAGCCAGACCGATAATGCGTCGATCGACGCAAGTTTCGCCTACGTGGTCACGCCAATGATCGCGGATATCACGGCGGTTCAGCAGTTGTATGGCGTCGCGGGTGATTTGCGACCTGGCAATACGATCTATGGCCAGCCGACGACACAAGGTGGCAGCCTGATGTCCATGGCCGACGGCTACTATGAAGACTTCGGCGATACCAGCAGACCGATCACCTATACCATCATCGACGACGGCGGATTTGACGCAATCAATTTCAGTGATGTCACTGCGGATCAGAATATCAATCTCAATGGGGGCGCGGTCAGCGATGTCAACGGCCTTAAGGGCAACCTGGTGATTTTCTCCACGACCGTTATCGAATACGTGGTTTCCGGCTCTGGCAACGACACTCTGACCGGCAACGGTGCCAACAATCATTTCTTTGCAGGCGATGGCAGGGATACGATCTTCGGTGGTGACGGAGACGACATTCTGGAAGGGCAGGGTGGCATCGACATCCTCACGGGCGGGGCGGGGCGCGATGGATTCGTCTTGTCCGGGACGGGTTTCGACGGTCTTGATATCGTCACCGACTTTACCGATGGAGAAGATCTTCTGTTCTTCGCGGCGGCGGACAGCTTTTCCGATATTTCGGTCAGTGAGCGCGCAACTGGCACGGTCGTGGGGTTCAACGGCGAATTTGCCATCCTCCTCGGTGTATCGTCCAATCAGATCTCCGCGGACGATTTCGTCTTCGGATAACCAACGCCGCATTCTCATATCGAGGGCCTGCTGAGGTGGGCCTTTTTTGTCGCATCGGGTCGACAGGCTTCGCCCTTGTCCTAGCTCGCGGCCTATGAATGCAGACACCGATCATTCCTTGCGACGCCGCGGAACTGCCCTGCTCTATGGTGCTGCATGCCATGGCATTTTCGCGCTTGCAGGTCTTGCAATGCTTGTTGGCCTGTTCACTGGTATGCAGTCCGGGTTCGGTGCAGTGCCGCAGCCCTGGGCCTGGGGGGCAAACCTTTTGCTTCTTGTGCAGTTTCCGCTGGCGCACTCCTTTCTGCTGAGCGCCCGAGGGCAGTCGCTTCTTGCGCGGCTTGCGCCTTGGGGTTACGGCAAGCCGCTGGCGACAACCACCTACGCCACCATCGCATCGTTGCAACTCCTTGCGCTGTTTACGCTCTGGACGCCGTCCGAGACAATTCTTTGGCGCGCCGAGGGAATGGTGTTCTGGCTCATGTGCCTCGCCTATGCGGCCAGTTGGCTGTTGCTGACAAAGGCCTCCTTCGATGCCGGACCCTCAGTTCAATCGGGCGCCTTGGGCTGGATGGCGCTGCTGCGCGGGCGCAAGCCGGTGTTTCCGGACATGCCTGAGACCGGTCTCTTCCGGGTGGTGCGTCAGCCGATCTACGTCTCTTTCGCGCTCACACTTTGGTGCGTGCCGGTCTGGACCCCGGATCAGATCCTCGTGGCGACCCTGTACACCGCCTATTGCGTTATCGCTCCGCGTTTCAAGGAGGAGCGCTTCAGCCGCTTATATGGCGATCGTTTCCGGGCTTATCGGGCCCGTGTGCCCTACTGGGTCCCGCACCTGAGCCGGCGAAAAGGAGATGCCTGATGGGGGCGGCTATATGCGCAACGATCTGACGATCTATGACAGTGAGGCCGATCGGTGGTGGTCCGACGATGTCCGCTGGGTCCGAACCTTGAAGAACATGGTGCCTGGACGCTTGGACTATTTCGATCGGTTCATAGATTGGCAGGGGAAGCAGGTGCTCGATCTTGGCTGTGCCGGAGGGTTCATGGCCGAGGCTCTGGAGGCGCGGGGCGCCCGGGTAACCGGGATCGATCCTGCCGCCAAGGCCATCGCCGCGGCACGGTCTCATGCTGCAGCTACCGGCCGTGATATCCGCTATGATATTGGTGCGGGAGAAGACCTGCCCTATGGGACGGGCTGTTTCGATGCCGTGGTTTGTGTCGATGTGCTGGAGCATGTGCGCGACCTGGACCAGGTTGTGGCCGAGGTTGCGCGGGTGCTGAAGCCCGGCGGGTTGTTCCTGTTCGATACGATCAACCGCAACCCACTGTCTCGGCTTGCGGTGATTACCTTGGCCGAGGATGTGCTTGGGCTTTTGCCCAAGGGAACCCACGACCCTGACATGTTCATCAAACCGGCAGAACTGCGCGCAGCCCTCGAAGCGCAGGGTTTCGCCGTTGGCAAGTTCACCGGCCTGGGTCCCAGGGGATTGACCCGTCGCGGGGACTTCACCTTCGGGCGACTACCCGGTACGGCGATCATCTACATGGGAACGGCCCGCCTTCCGGCCTGACCAGCACGCTGCAGAGGCTACCGAGAATCGAGATTTGTGGCATTCCGCCTCCACGGCTACCTGCGTAGTATTGGGTAGATATGGCAATCTGGTGTGATCAAACCGTAATTTTCTTACTGTTTTCAGTGGGATAATTTTTGGTAATTGCGGGTTGCTTTGCTCAGCGATTTTTTAGAGCATGTCGCCTCTGACCAGATTCAGGATTCCCCTGATGTTGTTCCTATGATTCCATGTCTTTCAGGCAGATATGGAGGTCAGAGATGGGCAAAGCGCATCCTGTTGAGTTGCGTGAACGTGCCGTGCGGCTTGTCGAGCAGGGCAACACGCACACAGAGGCGGCTCGGCGGCTGTGCGTGTCGATCAAGTTCGTCAACGACATGGTGCGGCTCAAGCGCGAGACCGGCTCGCTCGCGCCGAAACCTCAGGGCAATCCCGGGCGCGGCAAACTGACCAGCGTCAAAGGCTGGGTGGAGAGCCGGATCACGGCGCAACCCGATCTGACGATTGACGAGTTGACCGCGGAACTGGCCGCGAAACACGGGGTGAAGGTTCATCGCTCGTCGGTCGGTCGGCTGCTGCTCAGGCTCGGGCTGTCACACAAAAAAAGACCTGCAAGCCCTTGAGCAGAAGCGTCAGGACGTGGCCGATCTGCGCCGCATATGGATCGGCAAACGCCAGCCCTTCATGGCCAGACATCTGGAAAGGCTGGCTTTCATCGACGAGACATCGCTCAAGACGAACATGGCCAAGACCACCGGCTGGGCCCCGCGCGGGCAACGCCTGGTCGATCACGCGCCGTTCGGGCATTGGCGCACCCAGACCTTCATCGGTGCCCTGCGCCATGATCGCCTCGATGCCCCGTGGGTGATCGATGGCGCAATGAACGGCGAGTTGTTCGACCTCTATATCGAGACCCAGCTGGTGCCGACCTTGGGTCCGGGCGACGTGGTCATCCTCGACAACTTGTCGAGCCATAAGAGCCCCGGCGCAGCCAAGGCCATGCGAGATATCGGCGCGTGGTTCCTGTTCCTGCCGCCCTACAGTCCCGACCTCAACCCGATCGAGATGGCCTTCTCAAAGCTCAAGGTCCTGATCCGAAAGGCTGCAGCCCGAACCTACCATGAACTTTGGCAGGCTGTCGGTCATGTGTGCGACCTCTTCACCGACGAGGAATGCTACAACTTCTTCAAGGCCGCAGGATATAAAACCGATTAAACGCGACACGCTCTAAATGCTCTGCGCACGCTTGCGACGGTTTGGTGTTGCAAAAAGTGGTAAAAAAGTCTTACCAAAGTACGTGGGATACCTAGGGAGGGAAATCCATGAAAATTAAAACAATGGCAGCGGTAAGCTGCCTGAGCCTTGCCGCGTCGGGTGCATCGGCACAAGAAGTGTTCGAAATGACGTCGGCGTTCGGGAAGAACCTGCCGGTGCTGGGCACCGCGGCGGTCAACTTCGTCGAAAAGATCAACGGCATTTCGGAAGGCGTGGAGTTCGAGCATTTCGATCCAGGCGAGCTTGTGCCGGTTCTCGAAGCGCTTGACGCCGTGTCCAGCGGTTCGGTCGATGCTGCCTACACGACCTCTGGTTATTGGCAGGGCAAGATGGCCGCTGCTGGCCTCTTCGCGGCCGTGCCGTTCGGCCCCGAGCCCGGCGAGATGCTGGCCTGGATGCTCTACGACGACGGCCTGACGTTGATGCGCGAGATGTACGAGACCAACGGGTACAACGTGCATGTAATGCCCTGCGGGATCTACGCGCCCGAAACCTCCGGCTGGTTCAAGGAAGAGATCAACTCGATCGAGGACCTTCAGGGCCTCAACATGCGCTTCTTTGGTCTCGGCGCCGAGGTCATGCAGAAACTGGGTGTGTCCACCTCGCTGTTGGCCGGCGGTGATATCTTCCCGGCGTTGGAGCGCGGCGCAATCGACGCGACCGAATTCTCCATGCCCATCGTGGACGCGCGGCTCGGCTTCTACAACATCGCCAAGTTCAACTACTTCCCCGGCTGGCACCAGCCGTCGACCGTGTTCGAGCTTCTTGTGAACAAGGACCGTTGGGAAGAGCTGGATGAGCGGTCCCAGAAACAGATCGAGATCGCCTGCATGGCGAACGTCACCGACAACTTTGCCGAAGGTGAAGCTGTGAACTTCCCTGCCATGATCGACAACGTCGAGAATCGCGGCGTAACCATCAAGCAGTGGACCCCTGAACAGTTGCGTGCATTCGAAGCCGCATGGCTCGAAGTGGCGGCGGAACTGGCGGAAAGCGACGAGATGTTCGCCAAAGCCTGGGCGGATCTGCAGGAATTCCGCGAGGGCTATGCCCTGTGGGGTAACAACATCAACCTGCCGCGTCCCTGGAACTGAGGCAGATCACATGATCTGAGCCGGAGCGACGTAGGCCGTCGCTCCGGCTTTGTCACGCCTGTGTAGTCTGGGCGGTATCGGAGGACCCATGGAACCCGTCGAAGAAATCATCAAGCTCTCTGATCCGGGGGAGGTCGGTCGCGAAGAACATAATCGCGGCGACCGGGTCATCGTGCAAATCTCGAATGTGATGGCGTGGCTGTTCCCGATCCTGATGGTCGCCATTGTTGCACAGGTCTTCCTGCGTGGTTCGGGTATGAACCAGGCATGGCTCGACGATCTGCAATGGTGGCTTTACGGCTCTGCGGTCCTGGTCGGGATCGGATATGCGGTGACGAACAACGCCCATGTTCGGGTCGACATCCTCTTCGACAATTTCGGCTCGGACAAGAAGAACCGGATCGAAATCTTCGGCCTGGTTTGGTTGTTCCTGCCGTTCATCATCCTGTGCTGGGATGTCACTCTGCCCTACGCCATCGCGTCGGTCAGCGCGAATGAAGGATCCGACAGTCCCAACGGGCTCCATAACCTTTGGATGCTCAAGGTGTTCATGAACGTCTCGTTCGCGTTCATCGGTATTGCGATCTGGTCGGCTTATGTGCGCTTTCTCAACAAGATGACGGAACCCGTGCTGTGGAAGCAGCTCCTATTCGCGTTTCCATCCACGATGTTCCTGATCAACCTGGTGGTCTACTATTCGATCTGGTGGGCCCTGCGGCTGACGACGCCTGCGGATGTGACCAATCGCGAGATCGGCCGTCACCCGATTTTCGATGAATTGCAGGTCGGGGTCGAAGAGATCCCCTACACGATCATCATCACCGTCATTGTGACGTTCATCGTGATCGGTCTCGCCTATGCGCGCGATCGTGCTCGCGAAGCGAGGTACTAATCGATGTTTCTTCTGGAAGCACTGGGTCAGTTCATGACCCTGAACGAGTTTGCCGTTTTGGCAATGTTCCTCGTGTTCATCTACCTGCTCTTTCGCGGCATACCGGTGGCTTACGCCCTCGTAGGGGTCAGCCTGATCTTTGCGCTGGTGGCCGAGATCTTCCTGGACCCCAACCGGGCCGCGTTCCGGGACATCATCGAGTTCGACCGCACCGGTATCGACTATCAACGCTTGCAGGTGCTCTCCGGGCGGCTCTTTGGCAACATCGTCAAGAACCCGGTCCTTGTGGCTCTGCCGATGTTCATCTTCATGGGGCTCATGTTGGACCAGTCCGGCGTGGCACAGCGGATGATGCACTCCATGCAGAAGCTGTTCGGTGGCCTGCGGGGCGGTCTGTCCCTGACGGTGATGCTGATCGGTATCATCCTTGCAGCGTCGACCGGGGTGATCGGCGCGTCCGTGACCCTGCTTGGCGTCATGGCGCTGCCTGCGATGATGCAGCAGAACTACTCCAAGCCGATCGCGACGGGGACCATCGCCTCAGCAGGTACACTTGGCATTCTGATTCCGCCATCGATCATGCTGGTGATCATGTCGGACCAGTTGGCGATCAGCCTCGGTGATCTGTTCATGGGCGCTCTGTTCCCGGGGCTGATCCTCGGAGCGCTGTATATCATCTTCATCATCGCCTACGGCCTGATCAATCCCAAGGCGATGCCTGCTCCACCCCAGACCGACGAGGTCGGCTGGGACGTGGTCAAGGACGTGCTGTTGGCGGTCGTGCCGCCGATGTTCCTTATCCTTCTGGTCCTCGGGTCGATCTTCGCGGGCTTCGCCACACCGACCGAAGCCTCGGGCCTCGGAGCGCTGGGCGCGACTTTGCTGGCGCTGGCCAATGGTCGACTGAACTTCAAGGTTCTGAAGGAGGTGAGCCGCTCCACCCTCAATACGTCGGGTTACATCGTCGGAATCTTCCTTGCGGCCAACTTCTTCGCGCTCGTACTGCGTCGCTACGGCGGGGACGAGATCATTCAGGGCTATGTGCTGTCGACCTTCAGCGACCCGTACATGATCGTTCTGTTCATCCTATTCATCATCTTTCTGCTTGGCTTCCTGCTGGACTGGATCGAGATCACGATCATCATCATGCCGTTGATGTTGCCGATCATCGTGGGCCTGGACCTGGCGGTGCCGGGCTTCGACCAGGTGCGGGATCCGGCGGTTGTGTGGTTTGCGATCCTCGTGGCGGTCACCTTGCAGACGAGCTTCCTGACGCCACCTGTGGGCTTCGCGCTCTTCTATTTGAAGGGTGTCTGTCCGCCGGGTGTGAGCCTAGGGCACATCTACAAGGGGATCATCCCCTTCGTGATGCTGCAGCTCCTGGGCTTGTTCATCGTCTTCCAGTTCCCTGCGCTGACCACCTGGCTACCGGCCATTGCCTACGCGGATTAGGGACCTCAACATGTGATGTGACAGGGGCGGGCCATGGGTCCGCCCCTTGTCGTCAGAGCGCGATGCGGCGTCCCTCGGCCGCGGATGCGTACACGGCTTCTTCGATTTCGTGTACGCGCAGGTAGTCGCGCGCGCGGTTCTCGAAAGACCCTTCATCGCGCAGGGCCGCGACCACATGCTGGTTCAAGGCATGGACGCAGTCGCCCGCAAATCCCTTGTACTGTCGCGCGGCCAGGAGTGTTGTCTCTTCGGTCGCGCCAAAGGCACGAAGTGTGACAGACCCGTCCCCATGGAGGCTCAGCGTAGCATCCGTGCCCTCCAGCAGCGCCTCGCCGAAGGTCAGCCGACCGTTCGGGGTCTTGTGGTCCAGCAGGCGGTTGCCATCGAAGAGGGCCCGAGCGCCCGATGGGTAGTCGAAAAGGATGAGTCCGGCATCCTCGCCGGCAATCACCGGGTTCTCCCGGCGCAGATCGCCATAAACCCCGCTGGGTTCCCCTAGCAGATAGCGAAACGTGTCGATCCAGTGGACCGCCGTTTCCCGAACGAGAAGGCGCGGAGCCGTCTGGAAATAAGGCTGCCGCGCGAGGTAGGCGTCAGGCCCCCGGCCGTCGCCAGTACGGAAGCGGAAGGTCAACTGCCGCGGTTCGCCGATCGTCCCCGCATCAATCGCGGCGCGAATCGCCCGATACCAGGGCTGGAAGCGGAAATTGTCATGGATCAGCAAGGTCGCCCCGGCAGCTTCGGCTTCCGCCGTGAGGGCGCGTCCGGTGTCGAGGGTCTCGGCAAAAGGCTTCTGGCAGATGATTGTCCGGACGCCATTGGCGAGTGCTGTACGCACGGCGTCGGCGTGGGTTTCGGGCGGGGTGATGATGTCGAGCACATCGGGCACCGTCTTGGTAAGCATTTCTGGAAGGTCGGAAAAGGGCGCCAGCCCTGTGGCCATTGCGCGCGCCAGGTCTGCATCTGCAGCGCCGACCAGTTGCGCGCCCTGCACGCGGGCCCAGGCGTCGTAGTGGAATTGCGCGAAATACCCGGCCCCAAGGCAGGCTACACGCACTGTCATAGCTTGGCCGCCACAGCTGCGGCAGCCTCCTCGGTGCTGGCGTTCCCGCCGAGATCCCGGGTCAGCACACGCCCTTCCGTCAGGACCGCTTCGACCGCTTCGCGCAGGCGCTGCCCATCTGTGGCAAGTTCCGCATTCTGCCCGCGCAAGGCCAGCCAGTCCAACATCATCGCCGCCGAGAGGATCATGGCCAAGGGGTTGGCGATCCCGCGCCCGGCAATATCGGGTGCAGTCCCGTGGCAGGGCTGAAACACCGCGTTGTCGTCCCCGATATCCGCAGAGGGGGCCAGGCCAAGTCCCCCCATCAGCCCCGCGCCGAGGTCACTGAGGATATCACCGAACATGTTTTCGGTGACCATCACGTCGAATGTCTGGGGGCGGGTCACCATCCATAGCGCCATCGCATCCACATAGGCGTGATCTGCGATCAGATCCGGGTGTCGCGCAGCCTCTGCATCGAAGATCTCGCGAAAGAACGCGAAGGCCCGGAACACGTTGGCCTTGTCCACGCAGGTGACGCGCCCTTCCCCTCGCCCGGAAGCCTTGCGTTGTGCAGCAAGCGCGAAGGCGAAGCGAAAGAGTTTTTCAGATGTATCGCGCGTGATCTGCAAGGTCTCGGTGGCATGGTCTTTGGTCACGGTGCCCTTGCCCTTGGTATGAAACAGGCCCTCTGTGCTTTCCCGGATCAACACGAAGTCCACAGGCCCCGGTGCATGCAGCGGCGTCGGATGCCCCGGCACGATCCGTACCGGACGCACACCGGCATAAAGATCCAGGGCGATCCGAATATCGATCTGCGGTGTGATTTCTGTGCCGTCCGGATAGCGGATGTCAGGCAACCCCATCGCGGACAGCAGGATCGCATCTGAGGCGCGCGCAGCGTCTAGAGACGCCCGTGGCAGTGCCTGGCCTGTTTGCGCATAGTGACCCGCGCCCATAGGATGGCTGTCGAAGTTCAGATCATAGGTCGCTGCAGTCCCGGCCAGCTTGCGCAAAAGCCCTAGCGTCGGCGCCATGATCTCGGGGCCGATACCGTCCCCGTCGAAAACCGTAATCGAAAAACTTTGCATGTTACGCCTCCCGAAGAAAGTTGTGCCGCGTGCCTGTGCCTACCGCAAGTGGAACGCAGGATGGACCTTGCACCGCACGAGATGGCATCGTTCACTACGCATCGAGGAGGTCTTATGTTCGCTGTCACTGTCACCTTCACGCTCATCCCCGGTGGTGCAGAGGCTTTCATGCCCCTGATGCTCGCCAACGCACGCAAGACGTTGGCCGATGAGCCCGGCTGCTTGCGTTTCGACGTCTGTACCGATCCGGCTCATCCCGACGAGGTCTTTCTCTATGAGATCTACTACAACCGGGAGGCATTCGATCGACATCTGGACGCGGCGCATTTTCAATCCTTTGACGCGGCAACCGCACATCTTGTCTGGGCCAAGGACGTCCGGACCTATGCACAGGTGCAGACATGAGCGGTGTTTGGGAGGTCTATGCGATCAAGTATGCAGAGCGAAACGCCCGTGTACGTGGCGATAGCTTTCTGTTCGATCCCCGCCACGACGTTCCCCATGCGATGGATTACTTCATGTGGCTTCTGCGCCGAGGGCCTGAGACGATCCTTGTCGATACGGGGTACGACATGGACGAAGGCGAACGGCGCGCGCGCCCCATACGCACCGATCCGGCCGAGGCGCTGGCACCTCTCGGCGTGAGCCCTGACAGCATCGAGCAGGTCATTGTCACACATCTGCATTACGATCATGCTGGGGGCCTCCACCTGTTCCCGAATGCAACGCTGCATATGCAGGCTGCGGAAATGGCCTACGCTACGGGCCCCTGCATGTGCCACGACGTGATCCGCATGCCCTATACCGCTGATCACATCTGCACTGCGATCAAAAGGCTTTATGCCGGGAAGGTGGTTTTTCATGATGGCGATGCGGAGATTGCGGAGGGTGTGACCGTCCACAAGATCGGGGGACACTCACGCGGGCTGCAGGCGGTGCGGGTGCGCACCGAGGCGGGTTGGCTGTGCCTTGCATCGGATGCGGCGCACTACTACGAAAATGCGTTCGCGCGCAAAGCGTTTCCCCTGGTCGTGGACCTCGAAGACATGATGAATGGATTCGCGCGGCTCGAAGCGCTTGCAAGTCGGCGGGAGCTCATCGTGCCCGGGCATGATCCGCTTGTGTTCTCGCATTACCCGGATATCGGGTGCGAAACGATTTTGCGTCTCGACCATGGCCCTTCGCGATCCCTGAAGGTCTGATCCGTGTGGTCTCTCTTCCGACGCAAATCAGCTGCACCTGAAGTACTGCCCCCTCCGGTGCCCGAAGGTCTGACCTATGTTGTGGGTGATATCCATGGTCGCCTTGATCTGCTCGAACATGCGCTCGAGCTGATCCAAGCCGACCGCGGATCGGCAGCAGCTTCGCTGGTTTTTCTAGGGGACTACGTCGACCGCGGTCCGGATAGTGCGGGTGTTCTCAACCGGCTCTTCAAGCTGCGGATCGCCGATGTGGAGGTTATCTGTCTGATGGGTAACCATGAGCGGATGATGTTGGATTTTCTAGATGACCCGGATCGCAGGGGGGATCGCTGGCTCAGGAATGGTGGGACTGAGACACTAGCAAGTTTTGCGCCCGCAAGGGCGGACCCGCGGAAGGGCCAGTCGCGGCTTGAGGCACTGCGCGACAGTTTCCTCGACACGATCGAGCCGGAGCTTCTCTATTGGATGCGGTCGTTGCCCCTGTCGTGGCGCTCGGGGTCGTTGGGCTGTGTGCATGCCATTACCGATCCTGCGCAAGCCTGGGAGGCACAAGACGAGGACATACTGCTCTGGGGGCGCCCCTCTCCCGCTCTCATACCCCGGTCCGATGGGATTTGGGTAGCACATGGTCATACGATCGTTGACCAAAGCGAGGCTGTCTGCGGTCATATTGCACTGGATACCGGTGCTTATCGAACGGGTCGTCTATCTGTCCTGCGATGCGATGATCGCGGGATTAAGTTTTTCAGCGCGACTGCGCCCTAGCTCTTTTTCCCGTAGCCGTAACCATAGCCATAACCGGCTTCTGGAAAGCGGCATTTGTTGAGCACCATGCCCAGTACATTGGCGTGATCCGCAACTTCCTTTTCGCAGCGGTCCAGATCCGGTATCGTGCTGCGTTCCGCATCGACCACGATCAACACGCAGTCGACATGAGAAAAAATCGCCGTCGCATCGTCACTGACAAAAATCGGGGGCACGTCGAATACCATGAGGTTCGGTTGATATTCCTGCTCGAGCCGTCGCAGGAAGTTGCCTGTTGCGTCGTCGAGGAACACATCAGACGGATCCTTCACGGGGCGTGCATTCATGGCGAGTGCAACATTCGGCCCAAGCCGACTTGCATGCTCTTCAAAGCTGATGCTCCCGGTCATCATATCTGCAACAGTGCCATCAGTCTCGACGCCGAGTTTCTTGGCCATGGACGGGTTTCTCATGTCGAGATCCATGAAGATGGCTCGAATGGATTGCTGGCGAGCGATGGAACTTGCAAGATTGCAGCAGACCGTGCTTTTGCCTGCGCGGCTACCTGCGGAGGTTACAGCCATGCGAGTCCAGCCGTTCTTCTCCATCTGAAGGAGAACCTTGGTCCTGAGAACGTCGAAACTCGCGGCCTCGCTGTTTTGGGAATCCTTGAAGAAAACCCTGTTTTTTCTCAGAATTTTGGGATCCGTGTGGATCGGTTTCAACGCCTTCCACCGATCCTCGAGCGGCGCGCGTTGTGACGGGCGTTGTGAGGACAGTCCTGACGGCGGAACGGAACCTTCGCGACGTTCACGTGCCTTATCCAGGGCGGCTTGTAGCTTTTCCATTCCAGGACATTCCTTGGTCAAGAGCATATCGGCTCAATGCGGTTTGATCAGACACCAATGCGCGTCAGGATCCTGTCGGCGAGCAGATCCAAAGGCAGATAAAGCATATGGACCGCGTAGAGCATCGCCGGAATGCCGGTGACGATCACGAGAATAATTGCAACTTTGGCCACCCGTTCAAAAACGATCTCACGGCTCGTCTTGACGTAAGGGAGTGTCGCCAGCGGCACAATGCCAAGACCTTTGGTCAGGTCGCTAGGTCGGCGGATCGTCTTGCTCATGACCTCCAGGAGGATTGCCAACCCCAGAGCCAGAAAGAAACCGCCGATGGTACCTCCGGCAGCGACAAGAAGTGGTGGCATGCTCGACGGGTCAGTCGGTGTCGCAGCCTGTTCGAGAACGATGATGCGCTGGCCGCGTGATGCCAATTCTATACGCTCACTGGTTTGCGCAATCGCCAGTCGCTCTACCGCGGAGTTGTACTGTTCCTGAACGTTTTGGTAGTCCCGTTGCAAGGACTCCAAAGACACCGAGATGCCAGGTGTCAGATCGAGCGTGGCTTCCACGTCTTCAATTTGGGATTGGGTGGTGCCAAGCTGCTCCTCCAAGAACCCGATCTGCGCGTTGATCTGTTCAATCTGCGCCTGAAGAGTCTGGGTCGGGTTCTCGATCGCCGTGATGCCGCCGAGCGACTGAATGACCCGCTCGACCTGGGCGATCCGGGATTGCAGAATTCGAACCCGCGGTGCGGTTTCGCCCGCAGTTTCCATTGCCTCCACAAGCTCTCGTCTGAGATCCACGAGCTTTTCTTCTTCTTGAGAAAGCTCTTCCGTGGCGTCTTCGGGCAACCCGGTCCGCAAACCGTCCAAAGCTTCTTTGAGTTGCTGACGCTGTTCTTTTAGGATGAGTAGGTCCCTGGTGAAGGCTGTGGATCGCTCCTGCAAACCCGCTAACCGTTCAAGCCGAAACTCAAACGTTTCGGGGAGAGCATCGGAGTTTTCGGAGCGGAACTGTCGAATCGCGGCACTTTTCTCGTCAAGTTGAACGGCGAGCCGATCGACTTCCTGTTTGAAGAACTGCTCGGTCTCCGACGCGCGGCTGGTTCTGAGGCGGCTATCTTCACGCTGGATCAGAGTGATGTACTCATTCACAACGTCCGACGTCGTCACAGGACGATCATCGGTGAAGGAGATCGTCATGAGTGTCGCGCGATCACGACCGGATGTCAGGTTTATGCGCGTGTTGCTCCGCATGCTACGGACGACTTCATCCGGGCTCATCGACCTAATGTCGGGAAACACTTCGAACCGGTTTGCTATATCGAGCAGATTGGCCCGCGTCAGCAGCCTTTGCTGGATGATTTCCAGCTGCTCCTGCGCGCCGGTAGTTGCTGTCGACATCGCCAGCTGATCCGGGATCTGGGCCGATTCGACCAACAGTCTTGCCGAGGCTTCGTATTTTGCGGGTAACTCACGAGCGACTAGTACAGATAACACTGCGCAGACGCCGGTGACCACGATCAGTAACGGCGAGCGGCGCAACAAGACGGATGTGTAGTACCGCATATCGAACATTATTCCGCTGCCTCGCCAAGTTGGTCGAAATTCCCGACGAAGATGCCGTCTGACAAGACTTCATCCACCGCACTGGCTGTCACTACGTCCCGGTTCTCGGTTGCCGTATAGAGCAAAGCAAAATCGCACAGCTTGTTCACGAGGCGAGGAACGCCCTCGCTTGCTTGGTATATTCGGTCGAGGGCCTGGTCGGTGAACTCATGCCCGGATCCCCCGGCATGCTTCATGCGGTGCTGTACATACTCGCCCATAGTGTCCCGGTCCATCGGAGGAATGTGATAGAAGGCCGACACACGCTGCGCGAACTGCTGCAGGTCGGGATGCATGATCATCTTGCGAAGTTGCGGCTGTCCGACAAGTACGAGTTGAAGGATTTCATCCTTGTTCGAGTTGATGTTTGTCAGCATCCGCAGTTCTTCCAGACCCTCCGGCGACAGGTTTTGCGCTTCATCAATGATCAGTATGACCTTGCGGCCTTCACTGTACTCGTGGATCAGAAAGTCCTGAAGCCGTTGAAACAGGCACACATAATCTCCGTTGCCGTCGCTGGTAACCGACAAGGCGTTAAGAACCCATTGAAGCAGCTCGCCACGACCGCCTTGTGCATTTGAAATCAGGCCGACAGTCACCGTATCGTCGATGGAACGCAGAAGGCGCTGCAGCAGAGTGGTCTTGCCGGCCCCGACTTCGCCGGTCAGGACCGTGATCGGGGCGCCGCTCAAGATACCGTACTCAAGCACCGCATAAGCCCGTTTGTGGATCTTGCTCCAGAACAGAAAGTCAGGATCGGGCAGCAGTTTGAAGGGCCTCTCCGTCAGCCCGAAATAGTCCGAATACAATCCGCTCATGGACATTTATACATACTCACAACCGTTCAAAACCATAGCTGACATCCCGCGGCACCTTGAGCATATAGGCACGGCGCGTCGTCTGTGCAGCTATCTGCCTGCTGCCGGCCACTCAGACCAGTAAAATGCGCCGCAAAGATGTCTTTTGCACGAGTTTGTTTCACGAACGCCTCTGGATGGCACAGTGTTGCCCGTCTGTCTGCCCAACACAGGCCCGGCTGGCACAATCGAGGCCAGCCAAGAATGATTCGCAATCTGCAGTTCTGCCGCTGAACCTACCATGCCAAATCCTTTAAATTCGCTCAAAACTCGCAACAAATGCAGCATTCCTTCTGGTTTGATGGCGGTTCGCGACAAATTCCATAACGGATAAAGAGTTCGTTTTCTTATTTAGATCAAGGCTTTAACTCGAGATAGGTAGTTTCGCCGATGATCTGGAGGCTTGGCAGTTTGCCCGGTAAATGCTTAGTTAGTGTTGTGTTAACGGTTCGCGCAGTTCTGCGATCTGTGTGTGGAGCGTCGAGCATTTCGAAGACGCATATATGGTGAGTGAAGAGTAGCATGACGATAAGAGCGAGTGATATTTCCGGAAGCGAACCTGTAGCAGCGCTTGGTCTTCAGGTACCCGCGGCAAAATCATCCCAACTCTACCGCGAGCATGGAAAACGTTTGTTTGACTTGGTCCTGGTAGTTCTTTCATCTGTATTTGTGGTACCTCTGGTGTTGATACTGGCGTTGTGCGTGGCGCTGGGCTGGATGGTCACAACCCCTTCTATTGGCAGTATCGTGTGGGCCGGAACGGCCGCACCTTCCGCCTCTGGAAGTTGCGGACCATGGTCCCGAATGCAGACGAAAAACTGGAAGCCTACCTGGAGGCTGACCCTGAGGCGCGGCATGAGTGGGACACGCGCCAGAAACTCAAGCGCGACCCTCGCATTACCAGAGTGGGTCGCCTGCTGCGGAAAAGCTCCGCTGATGAACTTCCCCAGCTCCTGAATGTACTCAAGGGTGAGATGTCCCTCGTAGGCCCGCGGCCAATGATGGAGGCCCAGCGCGAGATGTATCCCGGAAAGGCATATTATCGCCTGCGCCCCGGAATCACCGGCACTTGGCAGATTTCTGACCGAAACGATTGCAGTTTCCGCTGTCGTGCGCAGTACGACGATCTTTACGAAGGCAACATGTCCCTTCGCGGCGATATCCGGATTTTGCGGGGTACGGTCACAGTTGTTTTGCGCTGCACCGGTTACTAATCTAAAGCTGGTTTCACCGCACTTTATTGTGCGCTTGTCGCCGTAGCGATACCATAGTTGCATTGCTAAGTTACACACACAGGCGCTTTGGCGCCTTGTGTTGTTGAGGTCAGCGTCTTTGGGAGCGCAGGATATGAGATTTTTTGGAACGGCCCGCTTGATGTTCGGCGTGCTTGGTGTGGTTGCACTCGCTGCGTGCGACACGGCTGAGGAGCGCGCGGAAGGCCACTACCAAAAAGGCATCGAACTCCTTGAGGCTGGAGATGTCGATCGCGCGCTTGTGGAACTGCGCAATGTTTTCCAACTCAACGGTCTGCACCGCGACGCCCGGGCGCTCTATGCGGCGACTGTTCTTGACCAGGGCAGGATCAGTGAGGCTTTCGGGCAATACCTGAGACTGGTGGAGCAATACCCGGACGATCTGCAAGCGCGCATCGTTCTCGCCAACCTATCTATCGACGGACGTCAGTGGGAAGAAGCAACGCGTCATGTCAACCGCGCCAGGCAAATTGCAGCGGACGATTTCGAGGTTCAGGTCCTCGATCTTGTCATGCGGTATCGCGAAGCGGGCTTGAACGGCGACGATGACACGCGCAGGACCCTGCTCACCGAGGCGGAGGCCAAGTTGGCGCAGGCGCCAGAGAAACTCACGTTGCACAACATTCTGATCGACGGTGCCATCTGGCAACAGGATTTCGATCTTGCGCTACGGCGTGTCGATGCCGCGCTGGAATACAACAAGGAAGCGGAGCAGCTCTACATGTTTCGCCTCGCGGCGCTCGAACAGCTCGGGCGCACCGTCGAAATCGAAGAACAGCTTCTCGAACTTGTTGCTCAGTATCCAGATGTGGATCGCTACAGGCGTCTCGTCTTGCAGTTCTATCGCCAGCAGAACGAGCCTGAAAAGGCCGAGTCGTTCATCCGTTCCGTGGTTTCCCCGAGCGACGAAGATCCGACGGAGTACGTGGCCTTCGTGCGTTACCTGCGGGACACTCGTGGCATTGAAGCGGCCCTTTCCGAGCTCGAGTTGGCGAATGAGACAGTGCCGGATCGTCCCGTTCTTCAGGCGCTCGAAGCCTCGCTGATCTTCGATCTCGGGCGGCGGGATGAGGGGATCTCCAAGATGCAGGCCATCGTGGATGCTGCGAACGAGTCCTCCGATACGAATCGTTTCAAGGTTGCCTTGGCTCAGATGCTTCTCGCGACTGGAAACGAGGTTGGCGCGCGTCAGCTCGTCGAGGAAACTCTGGTGGAAGACCCGACCAACGTGGATGCGATTAAGATGCAGGCGAGCTGGCTCATCGACAGGGATGAGACCGAGCGCGCCATCAGCTTGCTGCGGACCGCGTTGGACCAGACCCCTGACGATCCTCAACTGATGACTCTGATCGCCAACGCGCATATGCGCAACGGGGACCGGGAACTCGCGCGGGATCTGCTGAGTCTGGCGGTGGAGACCTCCAGCTATGCGCCGGAAGAGAGCTTGCGCTACGCCCGTTTGCTGGTGAGCACCGAAGAGTTTCTGACCGCCGAAGATGTGCTCGTAAATGCCCTGCGCCGCGCGCCGTCGAATACGCAACTTCTTTTGGCCTTGGCCGAGGTCTACTTGCAGTTGGAAGATTGGGCGCGCGCTGAGCATGTCGAAACAACGTTGCGTGGCCTCGATCAACCGGGGGTGCGTGAAGCAGCCGACAGCATTCGTGTCGCGATCCTGAACGGTCAGCAGCGTCAGGGCGAAGCGCTCGACTTGCTGTCGAACCTGGCGACGCAGGATGGCGGAAACTTCACAGCCCTGACAGCCACGGTTCAGTCCTTGTTGAATGCGGGCGAAGCGGAGCGCGCGCGCGCCATGGTCGATGAGGCCTTGGCGCAAGACCCGGACAGTTTCCAGGTTCTCGTTCTCGATGCGGCGCTTAAAAATTCCGTGGGCGACTTCGAGGGTGCTGCGAAGTCTTATCGCGCTCTGTCTGCGCGCCAAGAGGCCGGAGAGAGGATCTGGTTGGAACTCGTGCGTACCTTGAACCGTTTGCAACGCCCTGGCGAGGCTCGCGCCGCGCTCGCCGAAGGCTTGGAGCGTTTTCCGCAGGGCGCAAACCTGCTCTGGGCTCAAGCCTCGACGCTTGAACAGGCGGGCGATATAGACGGCGCGATCGAGATCTACGAGCGTCTTTACGAGCAGTCCAGCGGATCCATCGTCGTCTCTAACAACCTCGCGAGTCTGCTGTCGACACACCGGACGGACGAGGCGAGCATCGAGCGCGCTTACCGGATTGCCCGTCGTCTGCGCGGCACCGAGAACCCGGCGTTCCAGGATACTTATGGCTGGCTTGCATACTTGCGCGGTGATTACGCAGAGGCTGTCGAGTATCTCGAACCTGCGGCCGCGGCCCTGTCGTCGGATGCGCTTGTACAGTATCATCTCGCCATGGCTTATCTCGCGGCAGAGCGGACAGAGGATGCCGCAGAGCAATTCCGCAAGTCACTGGCGCTTGTGGGGCCAGACGAGACCCGGCCTCAGTTCGCCACCGCTCGAGAAGAGTTGAACAAACTCGAGACGGTTAACCAGTGAGCAAGAGTGTGTGTTGTGGAATGATCATCGTGCGCGACCCATGGGGCTGCACACGACCGAGTGACTATGCAATCCATCGACCCCCAAACCGTAAATTCAGGTGATTTGAATGTCGACGTCTACGGATTTTCTAGGTCGTGGCCCATCTGGCCTGAAAGTAAATTTTATCGGGCTGACGTCCTTTGTGCTGCTTCTGGTGGTATCGCTGCCTTTGTTCTGGTCGGGGTTCGTGTCCCTCGCACGGGCGTGGTCGACACCCGAGTATAGCCATGGTCCGCTGATCCCTCTGATTTCGCTCTATCTGTTCTTGCGCGAGCTGCGGGACAAGCCCGCAGCCACACCGGGCGAGGCTGTGAACCGCTGGCCCGGTGTCCTTGTCATCGGACTGGGTCTTCTGATTGCGCTTGCTGGAAACCTCTCCCGGATTCCGGACATCATCACTTACGGGTTCATCATATGGACCGGCGGGGTCGTGCTGACGGTGTTCGGTTGGAAACAGGGTATCAGGCACCAGCTGCCTGTGTTCCACCTAATCTTCATGCTGCCGTTGCCGCAGTTCATGTACTGGCACATGACCATATTTCTGCAGGGTATATCTTCGGTGGTTGGGGTCTGGTTCGTGCAGTTGGCGGGCGTGCCCGTGTTCCTCGAAGGCAACATTATCGACCTCGGGGTCTACAAGCTGCAGGTTGCCGAGGCGTGTTCCGGTTTGCGGTATCTCTTCCCCATCTTGTCCTTCTCCTACCTGTTCGCGATCCTGTACCGCGGTCCTTTCTGGCACAAGATCGTGCTGCTGGTCATGGCGGCACCGCTCGCAGTGTTCATGAACTCCGTTCGGATCGGGATCATCGGCATCATGGTCAATTCCTACGGCATCCAGCACGCCGAGGGCTTCATGCACTTCTTCGAGGGCTGGGTGATCTTTGGATCCTGCATCGCGATCCTCTTCCTGACTGCAATTGCCCTGCAGCGTCTGACACCGAACCCCCTGCCGTTGAGCGAAGCGATCGACCTTGACTTCAACGGGCTTGGAGGGATCTCCGCCCGGATCACGCAGATCAGCAATTCGACCCAGATGATGGTGGCGACCGGCATCACGGTGGTGTTCTCGGCCCTGCTTCTGGCGCTCAACCCAGGCGCAGGCGCACCCGTTGAACGCGATCCATTCGCGATCTTCCCGCGCACGATAGAAGACTGGCGGGGGGTGCAGGTGCCGCTTGACACTCAAGTCGAGCAAGTCTTGGGCGCCGACGATTATATAAATGCCACTTACCAGAACAGGGTCACGGACACCGCGATTAACTTCTTCGTCGCGTTCTATAACAACCAAACCGAAGGGAGCGGTATTCATTCGCCGGAGGTTTGTTTGCCCGCGGGTGGCTGGGAGGTGTTTTCCCTGGAGCCATATGAAGTCTCGTTCCCGGATACGGAATATGGCACGTTCGAACTGAACCGCGCCGTCATCCAGAAGGGCCTCGTGAAGCAGCTTGTCTACTACTGGTTTGAGCAGCGCGGGAAGCGCCTGACGAATGATTATGTGGCGAAGGCCTACGTGGTCTACGATGGGCTGATGCACGGTCGGACCGAGGGGGCGATGGTCCGTTTCGTCACCCCGATTTACGGAGATGAAGACGAGGCTCTGGCGGATCAGCGTTTGCAAGAATTCATGGAAGAGGCACTGGTCAAGCTGCCGCGCTTCGTTCCCCTTTGAACACCTTGAAATTATGACTACGGTGCCCGTCAGGAATGCTTCCTGACGGGTCCTGTTTTTCATGAAAGATCTCAATCCGATTTCCCGCGCTCCGGGCCCTGAAGATAACGCCAACTGCCCCGCGCAGGTCTCGATGATCGCGCCGCTTGTCATCATCGGCTTCTGCATTCTCGTCGAAGGTATCCTGCAGCTGGCCAATCTCGGCATGATCGATCATCCACGCCTCCGCGCGGAAGTGGTGGAATACCTTGGGTTCTGGCCCGGGCTTTTGGGCACGTGGCGCCCAAACTACGCAGGGCAGCCATATGCCATGTTCTTTACCTACGGGTTTCTGCATGGCGGGCTGCTGCATCTCGTGCTGAACATGGTGACGCTCTATTCGCTTTCGCGGGCAGTGATCGATCGTGTCGGTAGCGGCAAGTACCTGCTGCTTTACGCGGCAACGATCATAGGAGGGGCGATCGGCTACTGGCTGCTGACCTCGAGTCTCCGACCCATGGTGGGAGCGTCTGGCGCCTTGTTCGGGCTCGCAGGGGCCATTGTGGCGTGGGACTATCTCGACCGCTTCCTGTTGTCAGAAGGGCTATGGCCGGTCCTTCGAACGGTTCTTTTCCTGGTCGGGCTGAACATTGCGCTCTGGTGGGCAATGGGGGGGCAGTTGGCCTGGGAAACCCACCTTGGGGGCTTTGTCACGGGTTGGGTGATGGCCATGCTGCTCGATCCTCGGGGACGCCCCATGGACGACCCGCCGCCTACAGATCAGTAATCTCGTTCGAAAAACAGGCCGATTGCGCTGTCATCGGTGCCCGCCGTTCCCCGCGCTGTCAGGCTATCAGTCAGGTCGATGTTCAGAATGATTTCGGTTTCTCCGTCCGCGTTCACATCCACATTGGTGTAGACATCGTCAGAGATATACTTGCCGAGCCGAAGACTGGTTTGCCCATCCTCGTCGGTGACAAGGTCAAGGTCGTCGAGCCCAGCTTCCTCCCGCAGAGAATTGAAAAGACCCAGCCCCGTACCATTCTGCACGGCGATAAGGGCGTTCGCCAGCCTCAGCGCCTGAATCGGGCTCAGGCTGTTTATATCCGCATTGAACAGCAGGCGCGCCAGCGCTTCGTCCTCGGGCAGGGGCGGGTTGGACTCGAAGCTCACCTCTGGATCATCTGCAGGCCCTTCGACGATGGCCGACACCTCGACATCGTCGCTGGTGACGGTCGCCACGAAGCGAATATCGGGGATGAGATCTGCGCTCAGACGGATGTTGCCTTCCGTCAGTTCCAGGCGCTGGCCGAGAATGTTCAGTCGTCCGCGCACAAGGTCGAATTCGCCGACCGGGCGGGGGTCGGCGGTGGTGCCCGTCACCCGGATATCCCCACCTAGTTCCGCATCCAGTCCGAACCCACGGACGAAAATCTGAGACGGTGCATTTACTGTCAAATCCAGTCCGATCGCGGGGCCGCCGCCCCCCGAAGGTGGTTTCGGCACTGTGACAAGCCCCGCGCGTGTCAAGGTTCTGCGCACCGGCTCGGGCGCACGTACATGTCGCAAGCCGTCGATTTCGCCGCTGGCCCCGGCCCCGTCGGGTACGCGTATCTCGGTCTGATCGACATTGATTACACCGGTCAGTGCCGCGCCTCCGGTCAGTGGGCCTGCGAAGGCGATCTCACCGTCCAGTTCAGTTGCGAGGAAACCCTGTATTGCCAGTCTCAGATCATCTAGAACAACGCTGAGGTCCGCCACTTGCGATCCGGTTAGCCCTAGACTGCCGCCGAGGTCGATCCTGCCACCGCGATTCCCGCGTCCAGAAAAGTCGAGGCCCAGAGTGCCGGCATCAAGCTGCGCTGAGCCGCCTAGGTTCTCCAGGGCAAAGCCGATGGAAGGGTCGGCCACGCGCGCGTCCTGGAGGGATACGGTGCCTGAAACCGCCTCCAGTCCCAGGGGTCCTGCAACCGCCAGGTCGAAATCCAGTCTGCCGGTGGCGGTTCTTGGTGCGATGAATGGGCTTGCGATCACCAGAGAGGTGCCCCCACCCACGGTCAGATCAGCGGTTGTGAAATTCGCGGCCACATCTCCGTCGATCGACAGGTCCAGACCCGCGGGCCCCGAGCCTTGGCC
Source organism: Dinoroseobacter shibae DFL 12 = DSM 16493 (assembly GCF_000018145.1). Taxonomy (NCBI): domain Bacteria; kingdom Pseudomonadati; phylum Pseudomonadota; class Alphaproteobacteria; order Rhodobacterales; family Roseobacteraceae; genus Dinoroseobacter; species Dinoroseobacter shibae. The sequence goes on along the minus strand of NC_009952.1, from coordinate 3,558,087 downwards.
TGACACCCGCAGTGTTTCTCCGCTCTGGGTGACCGTGCCGGTGAATGAGGTCGGACCTGGCAAGTCCGGCACAAGTCGCGCCAGATTGTCGAGTTTAGCGGTCAGCGAAATCTCTCCAGCTGCATTGCCCAGCGTGCCCTCAGCCTCAACGCCGATTGCCGTAGTCTGAAGGGAAGCTTGGCGGATGGAGATACCGTTTTCGTCCCGTGCGCCATCGAACGCCAGGCTGGCCGTGCCACCCAGCAGGTCGTCCGCTTGCGCAATGCCGGTCCGCAGCTCATCTGCGTTTCCACGGATCGCAAGGTCGAACATGCCCGACAGAAGTGTAGCCGTCCCCTCGATATCCAGCGACACAGCCCCGTTCAGATCTTGTCCGGCGAGCTGTGCGAAGCGCGACAGGTCGGGTGCATCAAGACTGATCGCCCCGTCGAAATCCACGCCGGCCGCGAGGTTCGCGAAAAGTCCGGTGAGGTTAAGCTCGACATCGCCCAAGGCAATTTCGGCGCCACCGATGTCCAGAGGCTCCCCCTTGCGCCAGGCAAAAGAGGTCGCGAACGCGACTTCGTCCCGCACAGCGCCCTGCAAGGTCGGGTCGCCCAGATCGAGCCCACCCACGCCCCCGCTGAGCTGACCGGATACAGCACCGGCTTCGGTGTTGCTTGGCAGGGCCAGTTGGCCTGCACCGCGCAGGTCGATGGTATCCAAGGAGATATCTCCTTGCGAAAGGTCCGAGGCGGTTATGACAGCAGACCAGACCGATGCGCCCGCCTCATCATAGGAAAAACTGATATACGCACGCGACAGTTCGGTGGGACTTCCGGGCACCGGCAGTGCAATCGGTTCTCCGTCCTCGCCGTGGAGGCGCGCGAAGAGTGCGATCTTTTCCGGCCAAAGTGCTTCGGTCAGCGAAACGGTCGAGCGCAGATTGAGTTGATTCGTCGTCAAGTGCAGTCGGGGCACTGCGATGGCGCCGGACCCAGCCAAGACCGTTTCGATATCGATTTTCGTTTCTTCGCCGAAGAAGCTTTGCAGGTCCGCTATTACCAAGGGACGTACATCCCCGGAAAGGGATGCGATGATGCGCCTGTCCACACCGTCGGTTGGGTCCTCGGCTGCGGCGGCAAGCAATTGAACGACACCGCCCAACCGGGTGCTGTCCGCAGTGGCGAAATTCACGTCAGCCGTGAAATCCGACAAAAGGCCGCGGCCCGCCACGTTCAAGTCGAGCGCCGGTGCGTTCGGAATGCCCGACTTTCGCGCGATCAGACCGCCTTCGCGCGCCTGTGCGTCCAACTCCACCACCAGTTCTTCGGTCTCGTTCTCGAAACTGGCGTCGAGTTTGAGCGCCGTTCCTGTGACATCCGTGCGCAGCAAGTCCAGATTCACCGATCCTTCGCCATCCACCAGCCGCAAACCACCCTCGAGGGTCGCGACGACTTCTTCTCCGATGACCGGGGCGGCGACAAAGATCTCGCCAGCCGAGAAGCGCTCTACCTCTATGGAAACCGGCAGTTCTGGCAAGTTGAAGCTAAAGGGCTCTGCGGCGGCGGAGGGCAACTCGGGGTCTTCTTCTGGGCCTGCGGGTAGGCGCAAGACGCGAATGCGCTCGGCCGCCAACTCCGCGACCTGCACACGCCCGCGCAGAAGAGCCGTCCGGGTCCAGTTCAGTGCCGCGTTCTCAATCTCGAGCCATGGCCCGCTCGGATCGGAAAAGGTCAGTTTCTCGATGGAGGCAGTCGAGGACAGCGCACCCGACAGCCCGTCCACAGTGACCTGAAAAGTCTCACTGGAGAGGCTGCGCTCGAGCAGACCCTCAAGCCCACCTTTTTCTTCGTCCTGTGCCAGTGCTCCGAGGGGCAGCCACAGCAGGCAAAGCAGATATGTCAGAAACCGTTTCAAAAGGATTGTCCCAACCCGAAATAGAACTGCACACCGTCATCGGTATCGCCACCCACAGGTGCGGCGATGTCCAGCCGGATCGGCCCGACCGGCGTATCATAGCGCAATCCGAGCCCCGCACCGCTATGGCTTTTGCCCGATCCTGTGAAGACATCGCCCTCGGTGATGAAGCCGTAGTCGAAGAAACCAACGGCGCCGATCGTGTCAGTAAGCCTGTAACGGGCTTCCAGCGACAGGCCGGCAAAGCCTTCGCCGCTGCCGACGGTTCCGTTGCGGTCCACCCCGAGAGACTCGAACGGTTGTCCGCGGACTGTTCCACCCCCCCCGGAGAGGAACAGGAACGATTCCGGCACCGCACCAGAGCGCGCGTTGAACACGCTGCCGAGTTGCCCGCGTGCAGCAAGGGTTAGAGATTCCTCGGCGAAACTGCGATAGTATCGCGCGTCCACTGTCAGGCGGGCTCCGTCATCCGCATCTCTTTGCCCCAGGAAGGGGAACAGTTCTGCTTTGGCGTAGATACCCTCACGAGCATCCGTGGTGATCTCTCGGTTGTCATAGACCAGGCCAAAGGGTGCGCCAACGATCAGGAAATCGCGTTTCTCCGGGCGGAGATCGGTCCGCGTGGTTGTCAGCCGCAACCCACCATAGGTGAACAGGTCTTCGGTCAACCGATAGTCGAAGCCGATATTGAACTCGAAAATATCTTCGCGGAAGCTCTCGCTCGCCTCACGCGAGATGCTGATGGAGGTCCTGAAATCGCCCTCCGGTGCAAAAACCGACGGTTTTACGAATGACGTTCCGACCAGGTATTCCAGCTCTGCATTGTCTTCGATTTCCCGTGACAGGGCGACATCGAAGCGCAGGCGCTCCGCCCCGCCAAGCAAGTTTCGGTGAAACCAGAATGCCGTCAGCGATACACCATCGCTGCTGCCGATTTCCCCGCCGAAGCCAAGGCGGCGCTTCTGCTCTTCTTGTACCTCCACAAGGATGTCGATCGTGTCGTCCGGGTTTGCCACCTCCGCTTCTTTCACGAGGGCGAAACGGAAAGCACCGGTTCTCTGGACGCGGCGTTGGATCGTGTCGAGGTTGTCATCGGAAAACTGCATGCCGGGCTCGAAGCCGATCATGGCCTCGACTCTCTCGGTGCGGACATCTTCGTTCCCCGTGATTTCGAGGTTGCCAAATGTCAGCCGAGGTCCGGTATCGAGGGTGACGGTCACGTCCAGTTCTGCGTCGGCATGATTTGCGGTCACGGATTGCCCGGCAACGGCAACCTTCGCGTGCCCTTGGTCGCGCCAACCCTGTACCGCGGCCCGGGCGGCCTGGCTGATAAGCCCGCTGAGTGCTGGCTCCCCCGTCTGGAACTCATCTGGAAGCTCGGTGTCCGGGGCCAGAGGGGTCACCTCTGCACGTCCGAACCGAAACAGAGGGCCGGGATCCACGGCGACGGAAATCGTGGCGACCTGAGCGGGCGTCTCGAACGGGGAAAGCGAAGAAACCTCGCGTCCATCGATCTCGATCGACACCGTCGCGGAGTAGTAACCCTTGGCATAAAGCGCGGAAACAAATCGCCGGTAGTCCGCTTTTGCCGCGGCAACGATATCCTGGCTTGTCGTGGTCTCCTCTGCGAGAGCAACACGGGTCAAGGACGAGGCACGCAAGGCGTCCTCGATCTCCTCCGGGGCCGATATCACCAGTTCCTGGGCCGTTGCGGGCGTCAGGAACAGCGCGGTCATTATGGGAAAGATCACCTTGTATGGTCTGAAATCCGCTCCCAGCATGTCCGCCGCCCTGTCAACCTTGCCCTTTGCCCGATCTTTACCTGATCTGCGTGGGCTCGCAAACCGATCCTCGCTGTACTGGGCAGAAAGTGGTGCTGGCCAAGTTGCAGCGCATTTTACCTGTTAGCAGGCCCTTAAGACGACTGCGCTAAACCCTGTGTTGGGTGAAGTATAGAGGTGATGTGATGGGTGGGGATACTCCCGCACCGGTCATCATCAAGCGAAAAAAAGTTGTTGCCGGCGGCGGTCACCATGGTGGTGCATGGAAAGTCGCCTATGCGGACTTCGTGACCGCGATGATGGCTTTTTTCATGCTGATGTGGCTGTTGAATGCGACGACCGAAAAGCAACGCAAGGGGATTGCGGACTATTTCAATCCGACAATCCCGGTCAACCGCATTTCCGGTGGTGGCGAAGGTATGTTCGGAGGTGACAACATCTTTTCCGACGTCTCCTTGGCCCGCAGCGGAACCGGCGGGTCCGAAAACTCGTCCAGATCCAGTCAGCTCGAAGCCCTCAGGGCCGCAGAAGAAGCGCGGATGCAGGCGCTGTCCGAAGATCTGCTGGGTTTATCGGGTGAAAGCGATGTGGCCGAGCAACTGCGCCGGCATGTCAGCACGCGTGTGACGGATCGTGGCCTTGTGGTAGATCTTTTCGATCAGGGCGAGGCGACGGTCTTCGTACCCGGATCAACCGAACTGACCCTCTTGGGCAAAGCCCTTCTGAAGGTGATCCATGAGGTGTTTTCCGTTGTCGACAACCCTCTGTCCATCACCGGGCATGTGCCGAGTCAGCCGGTCGTTCTGCGCGAACGGGATGCATGGGAGGTCTCGACATCTCGGGCCCATGTGGCGCGCAGCACCCTCGAGTCCTATGGGTTTGCCGAAAGCCGGATCATGAAAGTGGCCGGGCAGGCGGATCGCAAGCCAGCTGCCTATCCAGATATATCAAGCAAAAACAACAGATTGGAAATTGTTCTCCTGCGAAATGGGATCTCCGGATAAAAAATATGGCCTGATTAGGGCAGCCTTAACTGCTTGGGCTCCAAGGTCCCGCCAATGGAGTCGATGCAGCAGAAAGGCGCAATATGACTATTTCCTCCTCTCTGAATGCGGGAGTCTCGGGGTTGAATGCCAACGCGACCAGGCTGGCCACGATTTCCGACAATATCGCGAACTCTTCTACCTACGGGTACAAGCGGGCCGAAGCGGACTTTCAATCTCTCGTCATCAATGGGAACAGCAGTGGAACCTATTCTGCTGGAGGTGTGCGGGTCACGACGACCCGGGTCATCGATGAACAGGGACCCCTTGTGACAACCAGCAACCCCACAGATCTTGCTGTCGGCGGGAGCGGGATGTTGCCTGTGACAACGCTGTCCGCTCTGGATGAGAATACCGGCGGTTATCCCTTGAGCCTGATGACGACCGGGTCGTTCTCGCCCAATGCGGACGGAGTTCTGACCACGGAAACAGGTATGGTTTTGATGGGATGGCCGGCAGCGCCCGATGGGACCGTGCCGGAGTTTCCGCGTGATACCGTCGACGGTTTGGAACCGATCACCGTCAATCTCAACCAGTTTGCCGGAGACCCGACCACGCGGATCGACCTGGGCGTGAACCTGCCTGCAAGCGAAACCGAGGCAGGATCGTCCGGTGACTCGATCGACCTTTCGATCGAGTACTTCGGAAATCTCGGAACCTCTGAAACGCTGGGCGTGACCTATACGCCCCAGGTGCCTGCGTCCGGAGCGTCCAACACCTGGACCATGACGATTACGGACTCTGCTTCGGGTGGCGCCGTTGTTGGCGAGTACGAACTCACTTTCGATGATAGTCGCGGCGCGGGTGGCACCCTGGCGTCCGTGACGGCTGTTTCCGGCGGTCCTTTCGATCCGGTGCAGGGGACGGTTGAGATTACCGCTGACGGTGGACCGGTTACAGTGAAGATCGGTAGCGTCGGGGACGAAAACGGCATGACACAGCTGTCTGATACGTTTGCACCGGTGTCGATCTCGAAGAATGGATCGCCTGTTGGAAATCTCTCTACCGTCGAGGTGGACCCCAACGGATTTGTTGTCGCAGTCTATGATACCGGCTTCACGCGCACCATCTACCAGGTTCCCTTGGCGGATGTGCCCAATCCCAACGGACTCCTGAGCCGGGACAACCAGTCCTACATGATATCGCCCGAAAGTGGCCCGTTTTTCTTATGGAATGCGGGCGAAGGACCGACAGGGGATGTGATCGGCTTTGCACTTGAAGAATCGGCGGCGGATGTGGCCGGAGAGCTGACCCGGCTGATCACGACGCAGCGGGCGTACTCGTCCAATGCCAAGATCATCCAGACCGTCGACGAGATGTTGCAAGAAACCACTAACATCAAACGTTGATCCTAGGATTGGATCATGTCTGTCACTTCAACCCTCGGAAACGCCCTGTCCGGTCTTACGGCCGCGAGCAAGGCGGCCTCTGTCGTCTCTTCGAACATCGCGAATGCGACGACAGAGGGTTATGGGGTTCGACAAGTCCAGACCACGTCAGTCTCCCTGAATGGCCAAGGCTCGGGTGTTCAGGTCGTCAGCGTGTCCCGCAATGTCAATGAAGGCGTTCTGGCGGATCGACGCGCGGCAGACGCAGCCTATGCCCAAGCAGCGACCCTAGCCAGCTTCTATGGCAGTGTCGAAGGCGCAATCGGCCTGCCTGGGGATGAGGGCTCCTTGAGCTCGGAGTTTTCCCAGTTCGAAGCCGCCCTGGTTGAGGCGGGTAGTCGCCCGGACTCCGATGCTCGGCTCGCAAATGTGGTGAGAGCAGCTGAAAGCCTCGCCGGAACCCTCAATGATCTGAGCGCTGACATACAGTCGGAGCGGCTCGAAGCGGAAAAGGAGATCGCGCGCCAAGTCGATAATTTGAATACATCGCTCGCGCAAATCCAAGATCTGAATGGAGATATCCGGTTGCAGATCGCTGCCGGGAACGATCCCCTCGGCCTGATGGATCAAAGGCAGGTTCTCATAGATCAGATCGCCACCATTGTGCCGGTCTCCGTTGTGGACCGTGACTTCGGACAAGTCGCTCTGATCACCGAGAGTGGTGGGGTACTTCTGGACGGTACGGCAGCTGAGATCTCCTTTCGGGATGTCGGACTGATTACGCCTGACATGACGGTCGCATCAGGCGGCCTTTACCAGGTCGAAATCAACGGATCGCCCGTGGACTCAACGTCGCCCAACAATCCGCTTAAGGGGGGATCTCTGGATGCCCTGTTCGAGATCCGTGACGAACTGGCTGTCAGCGCCCAAGGGGATGTCGACGCGGTAGCGCGAGATCTTATCGAACGGTTCCAGAATTCCGCGATTGATCCAACACTGAGTGCAGGAGAACCCGGATTGTTCACGGATGCCGGAGCCCTTGTCGATCCGGCCAACGAGGTTGGTCTTGCCGGCCGCATCGAGTTGAATGCGCGGGTCGACCCCGCAAAGGGCGGCGAAGTCTGGCGCGTTCGCACCGGTCTCGGGGCAACGTCACCAGGGGACCCAGGCGCGGGTGGGATCATACTCGCGCTTTCGGATGCCTTGTCTGAGCCAAAGGTCGTCGCATCCGGATCTTTTTCTTCAATTCCGCGCACCGCGGCTGCTCTCGCAAGTGACTTGCTCTCCACGATTGGTGCCGCGCGACAGGCCTCGGAGAACGAGGTTTCCTATACTGCGGCGAAATGGGAAACGCTCAGGTCGCTAGAGCTAGAAGGCGGCGTCGACACGGATGCCGAGTTGCAAAAGCTTCTAATGATCGAAACAGCCTATGCGGCTAACGCGCGGGTTATTCAAACGGTCGACGAAATGCTCGACCTGTTGCTGAGGATCTGACCATGACCAGCACTTCCATCGGTGATCTGGCGCAAAGCATGGCGACGCGCATGCAGATGACCCGCCTCAAATCGAACCTGAACACGCTCACCACTGAACTGTCCACCGGTCGCAAGGAGGATGTGGCAAAGCAGATGCGCGGCGAATTTAGCGCGGTGGCGGCCCTTGAGGGTGAGATGCGCGCCCTGTCTTCTTATGATGTTGCTGTTCGCGAAGGCAGCTTGCTTCTGGATGCAGCGCAGGTGGCCCTGACCAATATCTACGATCAAGTGGTCGATGCAGGCCCGGATTTCCTCCTGACCAGCGAAGTATCGGATTCGGCGATGCTCAAGGCAGCCGGGCAAGACGCCGAACAGAAACTGGCAACTGTGATCTCTTCGTTGAACCTCTCGGTTGCTGGTCGCGCAATTTTCGGCGGCGTGGCAACGGACAACCCGCCTCTGCTCTCCGCAGAAGCGCTTCTCGATGAACTCAGCACGGTCGTGATGGGTGCAGCCACGCCTCAGGACACGGCAACCCTCATAGACAGCTGGTTCAACGATGCGGGCGGAGGATTCGAAACGGTCGCCTATCAGGGTTCTCCGACCGCTGGCCTCACGATACCGGTGGGCCCGGGGGAAACCGTTAGCTATTCCATCACGGCCGGGGATCAGGCGGTGCGAGATGTGCTCGCGTCCTTTGCAACCGCCGCCCTCGTGGCGCGCGGCAGTTTCGATGGCGATCCGACAGCGCAGGCGGAGATGCTCGAGATCGCAGGGCAGTCAATGTTGAATGCGGAGGCCAGCTTCTCAGTTCTGCAAGCTGAAGTCGGTACGCAACAATCCTTTCTGGAGGATGCGCGAGAACGGATCGATGCGTCCCTCAATGCGCATCAGATGGCTCTGAACGAACTCTATTCAGCTGATCCGTACGAGGTCGCCACGCAACTCGAGGCAATCTCACTGCAACTTGAAACGCTTTACGCGGTCACCTCACGTCTGAGCGGCCTGAGCATGACGGAGTATCTCAGATGACCCGGCTTTTCCTCGCAATCTTCATGAGCCTGAACCTGGCCGCTACTGCGATGGCGACCCCGATCCGGCTCAAGGATCTGGTGGAGTTCGATGGCGTTCGCGGGAACGACCTGGTGGGCTACGGGCTCGTGGTGGGTCTCAACGGCACCGGCGACGGGATCCGCAACGCGCCCTTCACCGAAGAAATCCTCGGAAATATCCTCGAACGGCTTGGTGTCAACGTGTCGGGTGAGCAGTTTCGTCCCAAGAATGTCGCCGCGGTTATCGTGACCGCTGAACTCCCGCCCTTCGCGCGTGTCGGCAGCCAGATCGACGTCACCGTGTCCGCGATCGGTGACGCCAAGAGCTTGCTTGGGGGGACATTGATCATGACCCCCATGAACGCGGCAGATGGTGAGATTTATGCAGTGGCCCAAGGGACCATCATCGCGGGTGGCGAGGCGGTTGCCGGTGGCAACGAGGAAATCGTGACCGGCGTTCCGACCGCCGGGGTGATCCCCGCAGGCGCGCGTGTAGAGCAGGAAGTGGACTTTGTCTTTGGTGATCTGACCTCACTGCGGCTTGCTTTGCGGGCCCCTGATTTCACGACAGCCGGACGTATCGAAAGTGCGATCAACGAATTCTTCGACAGGCAGGTGGCCTTGATGCTGGATTCCGGAACGGTGGAAATCGACATCTCCAGGACGCGGTTGCGCTCGGCAGCCCACGCCATTGGGCGGATCGAGAACCTGCTGATAGAGCCTGAACTGCGCGCGCGGGTCGTTGTCGACCAGCGTTCGGGCACCATCGTGATGGGAGAAAATGTGCGGGTCTCGCGTGTCGCGGTATCCCAAGGAAATCTTACGCTGCGGATCGAGGATCAGCCTGTCATTGCGGTACCCAACCCATTCTCAAGGGGGGACACGATTGTGGTCCCCCGGCAAGTTGTGACGATGGAAGAAGAACCGGGGATCGGGCTCGCGGAGGTAAAGGAAGGCACAAACCTGTCCGAAGTGATTTCGGGGTTGAACGCCTTGGGCGTCTCGCCGCGGGATATGATTGACATCCTCAAGAGTATAAAGGCCGCCGGTGCGCTGCACGCGGAGTTTGTGGTCCGCTAAGTCCCGTCGAGTGGCAGAGCGATGAACTGCGCCCGCTCTCCCAGGGGCTGAAACAGCTCCGCGCCCGTCCCGGTCATCCAGGCTTGCGCGCCTAGAGCGCAGATCTCATCATAAAGCGCACGCTGACGCTCCTGATCCAGGTGCGCGGCGACCTCGTCCAGTAAAACGAGGGGCGCTTGCCCAACAAGGCTTTTTACGGCCCGCGACATGGACAGGATAAGCGAAATCAGAAGGGCTTTCTGCTCTCCCGTCGAGCAGTCCCGCGCAGGCGTACCCTTGGAAACATAGACCGCGGCAAGATCGTCGCGATGGGGACCGTCCAGGGTACGCCCGGCCGTCTGGTCCATGTACCGGTTACATCGAAGCGTATTTTCGATCTCGCCTTTGGTTCTGAGCGGTGCGCGCCCGTCATGCGCCTCGATTTGCAACCCTGCGAATGGGAACGCGGTCGTTGCGTCGGCCTGGGCCGCTTCGATTTCGGAAAGACATCTTTGCCGGTTCTGCGTAATGCGCGCGCCCGCTTCGGCCATCTGCGCCTCGAGCGCATGGTACCAGTGAGGATCTCGCACTCCATCCTTCAAGAGCCGGTTCCTGTCCCGCATGGCCCTTTCATATGCCAGAACATCGCGCCCATGAGTTGTCACGAAATTCAGGGTCATGCGGTCGAGAAATTTCCGACGGCCTTCGGCAGCTTCGATCCACAACCTGTCCATGGCAGGTACCAACCAGACCATTGGAACGAGTTCCGCGAGCGCCATTTGAGGAACCGGTTTGCCATCCAACTGAACCGTTCTGGAGGCGCCCGCATCGCTGCGAGTCATAACCTCCCTTTCGCGACCGCCGGATTTCACAAGAGCCGAGACCCGCCATCCGAGACCGGCCTCCGACTGGCCAACTGCCTCTGTCTTCGCTCGCCGCAGGCCGCGCCCAGGGGACAAAAAGCTCAGTGCCTCCAGGACGTTTGTCTTACCGATCCCGTTCGGACCATGCAGTACAACCGGCCTCTCATCCAGAGACAAGGTCAGATGTGTATGGGATCGAAAATGCGATAGGGACAGGGATGTGACAGCGACCCCGGTCACCCCGGATCACACCCGCATCGGCATGACCACGTAGATGGCCGAGGAATCGCTGCCTTCGCGCATCATGGTCGGGTCGGCAGCCGAGTTGAACAGGAAGACCGCGTTTTCGCGGTCGACCTGGCTTGCAATCTCGAGCAGATACTTGGCGTTGAAGCCGATCTCCAAGCGTTCATCTCCGTAAGCGACTGCGAGTTCTTCTTCCGCGGCGCCGCTGTCGGGCGCATTGACCGAAAGGATCAGACGATCCTCGTCTAGGGCGAGCTTCACGGCGCGTGACCTTTCCGAACTTACGGTCGCCACCCGGTCAACGGCCTTGGCGAATTCGGACGCATCAACTTCGAGCTTGCGGGAGTTCGACACAGGGATCACACGCGTGTAATCCGGGAACGTGCCGTCAATCACCTTGGACGTCAGGGTGATCTCAGGGGTGGCAAAGCGGATCTTCGTCTCCGAAACCGAGACCGCGATCTGGGCTTCGTCATCCTCGAGAAGCTTGCGCAACTCGCCCACGGTCTTTCGGGGTACGATGACACCCGGCATCCCCTCGGCAGCGTCGGGCAGATCCGCATCGATCCGCGCCAGCCGGTGGCCATCGGTTGCCACACAACGCAGGCTGCGTCCGTTTTCGCCGTCCGCGACATGCATGTATACACCGTTAAGGTAATACCGTGTCTCTTCGGTGGAGATCGCGAATTTCGACTTGTCGAACAAGCGACGCAGGACGGGGGCAGGGGCCGCGAAGTTGCAGGTATATTCCGTCGTGGTCATCACGGGAAAGTCTTCGCGCGGCAAAGTCGCCAGCGAGAAGTTCGACCGCCCCGCTGACACTTCCAGCCTCCCTTTGGCCGTATCATGGGTCAGGGCGACCAAGGCGCCATCGGGCAGCTTGCGTACGATTTCGTGCAGGGTTACCGCGGGGACGGTGGTCGCGCCGGCGCGCTCCACCTGTGCCGTGACGCGGTCCACGACTTCGATGTCGAGGTCCGTCGCGCGAAAGCTCACGGAATCGCCCTCGGCCTCGATCAGAACATTGGCCAGGATGGGGATCGTGTTCCGCCGCTCCACGACCGACTGTGCCTGACTTACAGCCCGCAGCAGCGTGGCCCGTTCGATACTAATTTTCATGGCGATGTCCTATGCCCCCCGGAGCGCCCGAGCGTAAGCATTCTTGCCTGCTGCTCAAGCATTATCTCGGAATTTCCAATGGTTCGCAGGGAGCGTCAAGGCCCGCAGGTCACTGCGGGCCTTGAAAGGTCCTGGTTCAGTTTTCCAACGTGCGCAAAAGCGACCGGACATCTTCGGAAATCTGGGGGTCACTGTCGCACAGGGCTTCGATGCGCTTGACCGCATGAATGACCGTGGTGTGGTCGCGCCCCCCGAACCGTCGCCCGATCTCGGGCAGGGACCGGGTTGTCAGCGTCTTGGCCAGATACATCGCTAGTTGCCGCGGGCGGGCAATCGTACGGGTCCGGCGGGGGCCCAGAAGATCGGTCATGCGCAGATTGTAGTACTTCGCTACCGCCTGCATGATCTCGTCCACCGTTACCTTCTTGTCGTGGGCTCTGATCAGGTCCGACAGGGCTTCATGCGCAAGGTCGAGCGTGATCCGGCGGCCAACAAGGTCCGAAAACGCGATCAACCTGTTGAGCGCACCCTCGAGTACGCGGACGTTCGTTGAAATGCGCTGGGCGAGGCATTCCAGAACGCCATCCTCCACCGCGATGGTCTCGCCAGCCGCAATCTGGTCCTGCAGACGTTGCTGGAGAACGCCCAGTCGCAATTCGTAGTCTGTTGGATGGATGTCGACCACCAGACCACAAGACAGCCGCGACTTGATCCGATCTTCGAGACCATCGATCTCTCCCGGCGCGCGATCCGCCGAGATGATTATCTGCTTGTTCTGGTCGACCAAAGCATTGAACGTGTGGAAGAACTCGTCCTGAGTGCTGTCCTTACCGGCGATGAACTGCACGTCATCCACCATCAACAGGTCCACGGACCGGAACAGTTCCTTGAACTCCATGGTGTTACGATCCCGCAGGGCACGCACGAACCGGTACATGAACTGCTCGGCCGACAAATACAGGACTTTCAACCCTGGGTTGCGCGCTTGCGCTTCCCAGGCAATCGCATGCATCAGGTGCGTCTTGCCCAGACCGACCCCGCCATAGAGGAACAGCGGGTTGAACGAGACCGGCCCGCCCTCGGCAACACGACGGGCCGAGGCGTGCGCGAGCTCGTTCGGTTTTCCGACCACAAAGTTGCTGAAGGTCAAACGCGGATCCAGTGGCGCGCTCTGTAGTGAAGCCGACGGTACGGGCTTGTCCATGGCCACGTCCCCTGGCGATGGGGTCATGGTGCGCTCGGTGCCCTTGGGCCGCACCTGACGTGCGGCCTGTGCAAGCTTCGCCACATCGAATTCGATCCGCTTCACCTCGACTCCCGCAGAGACGAGATGATGCAAAATGTCCTCACGATAGTTGCGCGCCACCCAGTTCCCAACAAAGCTGCTGGGTGCTTCAAATCGTACAACGCCACCTCTGCAATCCGCAAACTTCAGAGGCTCGATCCAAGTAAGATAGTTGTTTTGCCCGACGGTTTTAAGCAGATCATTTTGAACACTCCCCCAAGTGTCTTCTGTCATTTTTTGCCCTTTTTCAGTTGTTTATGACTGCTTCCACGGCAGTCCACGCGCCTTCCAACCGGATTTGCCTCCCCGGTGCTTTTGTGCGTCCAGGTCTCCCTCGAAACCCTCTTGCACATTGATGCAAGCCACCTGCTCACCGCGCGCGGTGAAGACTTGCGACATCGCCCGGGCCGCATTCAGCGACCGGACGCCTGACCTGCACATGAAGAAGAGATGGGAAGGAGCAGCACCTTCCAAGGCCTTCGACAGGTCGTCTGTGAAACTCGGATTTGGGGTCATGCCGGGAAAGCTGGCCCATTCGACGAACAGGACACCTTTCCCCAACTGGTCGAGATCGGGCTTGCCCACGAAAGTCCATTCGGCCGATGATCTGACATCGACCAGTACCGCGTCTTTCGTGTGCTGTAGTATATCCCAAGCGTCACGAGGCAATACCTCTCCGACGCCGGCCGAGACGCCCGCGCTCATCCCTTTCCTCACATCCGTGTGAATCACTGGGATATGGGTATCAAGCGGGCAGCGGGTCTCGCAACATATCTTCGTAGTTGACTCGGCCGATATCGTTCATCGAATCTTTACACAACCTAAGGTTGCATCTTGGTCGTGCCGGTAAGTCTCAAAAATGAAAGACAAATCCATCTTTAAACAAAAACGCCCCCGCAAGCGGAGGCGTTTCAACTTTTTTTGTCCGGCGATCAGGCGCTCAGGGCCTTCACGCGCTTGGACAAACGCGACATCTTACGGGACGCAGTATTCTTGTGCAGAATACCCTTGGTCACGCCGCGCATCAGCTCAGGCTGCGCACTGCGGAGAGCGTCTGCAGCAGCGGAAGAGTCACCACTTGCGATCGCTTCCTCGACCTTGCGCAGGAATGTACGGATGCGCGACCGGCGCGCTTTGTTGACTTCAGCGCGGCGCTCGTTCTGGCGCGCTCGCTTTTTTGCCTGAGGCGAGTTGGCCATGAGGCCTCCAACTTGTATCACATGATTGAATTCTGAACCGCGTCTTTAGGCCCGAGTCGGCCCCAAGTCAACACGCGAAACGCCCCTAAGGGTTACTTGTCGCGGAACTGCGGTTCGCGCTTCTCAAGGAAGGCGCCCATCCCTTCGGTTTGGTCTTCCGTGGCGAACATCGCATGAAAGAGCCGGCGCTCGAACAGAAGCCCTTCGCGCAGGGTCGTCTCATAGGATCGGTTGACGGCTTCCTTTACGGCCATGGAGGTGAGCACGGATTTCTCCGCGATTTTCTGCGCGGCGCCCATGGCTTCTTCCATGAGCTTTTTGGTTGGGACCACGCGGCTGACGAGACCGGATCGCTCCGCTTCCTCTGCGTCCATGAACCGCCCTGTCAGGTGCATGTCCATCGCCTTGGATTTCCCGACAAAGCGGGTCAGCCGCTGAGTGCCGCCGATCCCGGCCACCACGCCAAGGTTGATTTCCGGCTGTCCAAACTTAGCGGTCTCGGATGCGATGATGAAGTCGCACATCATCGCGATCTCGCAGCCACCGCCCAGCGCATATCCCGAAACGGCTGCGATAATCGGTTTGCGACAGTTGAGCAGGCGCTCCACTTCCGGGCCGAACAGATCGCTGCTGAACACCTCGACAAAGGTTTTCTCGGACATCTCCTTGATATCCGCCCCCGCCGCAAAGGCCTTCTCCGAGCCTGTCAGGATGATGCAGCGGACTTTTTCATTTTCCTCCGCGCTCCGCAGCGCCTTGGCGAGTTCTCCCAAAAGCTCGGTATTCAAAGCATTCAGCGCATCCGGCCGGTTCAGACGGATCAAGGCGACGTGATCTTCAATTTCGACGATCAGCGTGTTGTAGGCCATAAAGGCGCTCCCGGTTGTTCCCCAAACTCGGGCAGGGTTACCAACTGCAGCGCGGGGCGCAAGGCTATCTTTGGCAGCTCGGACAGTAGAACGACGATCTGCCAGACTGCACCACGCGGCGCACAACATCTGGGCAACCCGCCGTGACGCAGGGGGCGTTTTCACGGTCGTAAACCCGGAACCGGTGCTGAAAATAGCCCAGATCACCGTCCGTTTGCCGGTAATCGCGTAAAGAGGATCCCCCTGCCTCGATCGCGTCGCCCAGAACCGTGCGGATGATCGGCACGAGAGATGCGATGCGGGTTTCCGAAACCCGTCCCGCCTTTCTCAGGGGCGAGATACCGGCTTGGAACAACGCTTCGCACACATAGATGTTGCCGAGGCCTGCGACGACCTTCTGGTCGAGAAGCGCGGACTTGATCGGTGTCATCCGACCCTTCAGTCGCGTGGTCAGGTAGGCTTCGTGGAACGCGTTTCCCAAGGGCTCGGGGCCAAGTGTTGCCAGCATCGGGTGTTGGTCGATCTCGGTGGTTTCGCACAAGTCCATGGCTCCGAAGCGGCGCGCGTCGTTGAAGACCACCCGTGCGCCCGTGTCGAAATCCAGCACTACGTGATCGTGTTTTTCCAGCGAGGGCAAAGCGTGATGAAATGCTCCCGGAGCCTGCCCGCCATGGATCAGGATCCGCCCCGACATGCCAAGATGGATGATGAGGGTCTCGCCACTGTCGAGCTCGGCCAGAATATACTTCGATCGTCGCGCCAGCCGCAGAATCCGCTTGCCTTCGAGACGTGTCTGCATGTTCGCGGGGAGAGGCCAACGCAAGTCCGGGCGGCGAATATCGGCTTCGATGATCCGCTGCCCGGTCATCACGGGTTCCAGCCCGCGGCGCACGGTTTCGACCTCTGGAAGTTCGGGCATCTGCTGTCCTGCGTTTGCGTCGCGTTGTAACCGCGAAAGTGAGGCCTATAAGAAAGGTGGCATAGATCGAGGCGACAAGAGCGAATGACCGAAAGTACCGACAAAACCACGCATTTCGGCTACCAGACCGTGCGCGAAGACGACAAGGCCGGCTTGGTCCAAGGCGTTTTCACCAATGTGGCTTCGAAATACGACATCATGAACGACCTGATGTCCGGAGGGCTGCACCGGGTCTGGAAGGATGCGATGATGGACTGGCTCGCCCCGCGGGCCGCTCAGCGGCTGCTCGACGTGGCGGGCGGGACCGGGGACATCGCGTTTCGCTTCCTGAAGCGCGCACCCGAGGCCGAGGCGGTGGTGCTCGACCTGACCGAGAGCATGTTGATTGCCGGACGCCAGCGGGCGGAGGCCGAAGCGCTGGACGCCCGGCTGAATTGGCTGGTCGGCGATGCCATGGCCTTGCCTTTCGCGGATAACAGCTTTGATGTCTACACGATCAGTTTCGGTATCCGGAACGT
This sequence comes from Dinoroseobacter shibae DFL 12 = DSM 16493, assembly GCF_000018145.1. Lineage (NCBI taxonomy): Bacteria > Pseudomonadati > Pseudomonadota > Alphaproteobacteria > Rhodobacterales > Roseobacteraceae > Dinoroseobacter > Dinoroseobacter shibae. Next base: position 3,541,432 of record NC_009952.1, on the reverse strand, counting down.
GACCCGCATCCCGGATGCCCTGGCCGAAGCCTACCGCGTGCTCCGCCCCGGTGGGCGCCTGATGGTCCTCGAATTCAGCCAGTTGCCCAACCCCGGGTTGCAGAAGGCCTACGATCTCTATTCCTTCAACGTGATCCCGCCCATGGGCAAGGTCGTCACCAATGATCGCGACAGCTACCAGTACCTCGTGGAATCGATCCGCCGGTTCCCCGACCAGGAGAGCTTCGCGTCCATGATCCGCACCGCCGGATTCGATCAGGTCAAGTATCGCAATCTGACCTTCGGGGTGGCTGCGCTCCATTCCGGCTGGAAGCTCTAGAAATGCGAGGACCCCACAATATCTGGCGCCTCATCCGGACCGGCGCCACGTTCGAACGCACGGGTGCCATGCGCGTTGCGCTGGAGGCGATGGATGCCCCGCCGACATTGCGCCTTGCGGCGCGGGTTCTGGGTTGGCCGTTCCAGTGGCTTGGGCTCAAGGGCGACGAATCCGTGCCGCCCGTTACCCGCGCCCTGACGGCGCTCGGCCCGGCGTATATCAAGTTCGGGCAGATTCTGTCGACGCGGCCGGATGTGGTCGGCTCGGAGCTGGCCGACCAGTTGAAGGTCCTTCAAGACAAGCTGCCGCCCTTCTCGGTCGAAGAAGCCAAGCGCGAGGTCGCGAAGGAGCTAGAACGCCCCGTTGAAGAGTTGTTTTCCGAATTCAGCGAACCCGTCGCCGCCGCCTCCATCGCGCAGGTTCACAAGGCCGTTCTGGCCGACACGGGTGAGGCCGTGGCGGTCAAGGTTCTCCGTCCCGGCATCGAGCGTGCCTTTCGCAAGGATATCGACGCCTTTTACCTGATCGCGCAAACCGTGTCGCTGTTTGCTCCCGGGGCGCGCCGTCTGCGGCCGATCGATGTCATTGAGCATTTCGAGGGCGTGGTCATGGGAGAGCTCGATTTGCGGCTCGAAGCCTCCGCGGCCAATGAGTTCGCCGACAGCACGGCCAAGGACGAAGGCTTTGGGGTGCCTTCGGTGCATTGGGACCTTTCGGCCCGCCGCGTGATGACCCTGTCCTGGGCCGAAGGGCTGCCCATGCATGATGTCGCTGCGATCAAGGCCGCGGGCTTCGACACAAATCTGCTTGGCACCCGGGTTTTGCAGCTCTTTCTCAACCAGGCGCTGCGCGATGGCTATTTCCATGCGGACATGCACCAGGGCAACCTGAAGGTGAACGCTGCTGGCGAGATCATTGCGCTGGATTTCGGGATCATGGGGCGGATCGACGAGTATACCCGTCGGGTCTATGCCGAGATCCTTATGGGGTTCATCCGCAAGGATTACCGCCGCGTGGCAGAAGTACATTTCGAGGCAGGCTACGTGCCTGCGGATCGGGATATCGATCTCTTTGCGCAGGCCCTGCGCTCAGTTGGGGAACCGATTTTTGGCATGGATGCCTCGCGCATCTCCATGGCCCGGCTCCTTGCCTATCTGTTCGAAGTGACGGAACGGTTCGGAATGGAAACCCGGACCGAGCTGATCCTGCTGCAGCGGACCATGGTGGTGGTCGAAGGGGTCGCACGGTCCCTGAACCCGCATATCAACATCTGGGAAGTGGCTCAGCCGATCGTCGGGGACTACATCGCGCAAAACGTGGGGCCAAAGGCGCTGTTGCGGGATCTCAATGCCACCGTGCGTGTGCTTGCCAAATTCGGACCCAAGTTGCCGCAACTGGCCGAAGATGCACTTATCCGTCAAACTGCACTCGGCACCCCGCCGCCCAAGGTGGCCCGGTTCCCGGGCTGGGCGTGGTTCGCGCTTGGCGCTGCGACAGCCTCAGCGGTGGGCTTGGCGGCAAGCCTGCTCTAAGGCCTCACACTCCAGTGTTACAGCTTGTTCGTAGGCCGCCGCCCCGCGGCTTGCCTGCAGGTGGCAATAGCAGGCCATCCGCCACCGATAGAGGGGCTCCATTTGTCGGAAGCGGGCACGGACATCGCGGTCGGGGTAAGCGGCGACAAGGTCCCGGGCGGCAATGCGCGGTACCCCCTTCGCCAACGACTGCATGGCCGGAGAACTGGCATGGGCCAGGTCTTCGGCCGGGTCGCCAATCGAAGGGCATTGCCAGTCAATGGCGACATGTCGACCATCCACGACGGCCGTATTGGCAGGTACAAGGTCTCTGTGAATTAACCTTGCATCAAGCGTTATTGGCAACAGGGGAGGTTTGGGGCGCATCCCTGACAGCCATGCCGTTGCCCCCGCCTGTCTGAGCATGGCGTTCCCATCTTGCAAGATGGCATCGGGTGTCATCGGGAGCCTGGGAAGATCGTCCCATGGCTCTATCCGGTGGATCCGCAGAAGCAGCCTTGCGAGATTGCTTGCATCCGGAGCGGCATCCCGGTCGGCGGCATGCAACAGAAGGACAGAACCCACTGCACCGTTACTTGCAAAAGCAACGGGTGCGGGCGCAACACCATTGGCGCACAGCTTGATCAGAGCGCGCCATTCCTGATCCGGGGCGTTGGGAAACATTTCCGTGCTGTCGATCTGGCGCGACAGCTTTGCGATCAGAGGGGTCCTGGCAGCAGATACTACTTTCCAGACCCGGCTGGTTCGGCCCCCGTGCAAGGCGTGCAAAGCTTCCAGACCCGGCAGCCCCTGTCGGCTGAGAAATTCCCGAAGGAACTTGGCTTCCTTCGGTGACAAGTCTGGATTTCGGTTAAACTGCGATACCATGGGCCTGCTATACGCGGCGTCCCATGGTATCGCCAGAGTTTCAGGATTGCGGCTGTCGCAGGCTGACGACCGCATTCGCGGCAACATCGATCCCGCCTGCAGTCACGAGCGTGGTCTTCCCGTTCACGGCCTTCACCTCCACCACTTCGCGATAGGCTTGAACGGGCTTGGTGGGGAGAGATTCGTTGTTGGCAAATGCCTCGACCTGCAGATTGTAAACGCCACTTGGCAAGGGATTGCCATTGGCGCCAACACCTGCCCAGAGAACTGTCTCGGTGCCGGGTTCAAGCGTGTTGCGCTGTACCTCGGTGCCATCTCGGCGGTAGACGACCAGCTCCGCTTTCTCGGCCAAGGCCGGGATGTTCGGTTTGATCTCCACCGGGGAGCCGTCGAAGTGCACATTGCCTTCGGCCAGCGCATCCATTCCCACCCAACTCGCCAGCTGAGACAGACTCATCAAACCCATTTGCGACCCGAGATCCTCCAGAAGGGAATTCGTCTGTGTTTGCTGTTCGACGCCCGAGAAAGTGGCCAACTGCACGGCGAGATCCTGGCTTGCGACTGGCTCCAAGGGGTCCTGGTTTTCGAGTTGTGTGGTCAGCATGCGCAGAAACGTCTCGAAATCCGAGGCGATCGCTGTCGCGGTCTGTGCGGAACCGCTGGGCTGCGGAGTTGCCGTGCGTGTTGTGGTAACGGGATCCATGTTCTCTCCTACAACCTGATGTCCAGCCCGTTGAGGCCGGCTTTGAGTGCCGCTGTCCGTTGCTCAATTGCCGAGAGCCGTTCGGGTGCAGCCGATACTGTTGCCTCCTGAGGTGTCCAACCCGAAGGATCGCTTTCAGCTTCTTTGTGCTGGTCCGGACTATTCTCCTGGCCGAAGCTGAACTCAACATTTTCCCAGCCAGCCTCGACCAGCTCGGCGCGCATCTGTTCGATGTTCCGCCGCATCAATTCCAGCGTTTCCGGTCGCTCGACCTGCAACATGACGATGCCACCGTTCTCGGCGCCACTCAGGGTCATTCTCACGCGCCCAAGCTCTTCCGGATCGAGAAGGATCTCCGTCGTTTCACCGGTAACCTTAGGCATGTTGGCCTGAAGGTTTGCTCCGATCGATGCCGCGATCGCAGCCGTTCGGGCATTGGTCTGTCCGGGGATCACACGCTCGCTTGCGCGTTCGCCCCTGTCGAAGCGGCTTTCGCCATCGGTCTCACCCAACAAGCTCAGTTCGCCGGATAGGGCCTCAGAAGAAGTCTGCCCCGCGGGTGGCGCGATCGCCATTGCAACCTGCGATGTTGGCGCTTCCGGCAACTTGGCTGCATGGCTCCCGTTCTTTGCGCGTTTGGGCGGCTCGGGTGCTTCACTGCTGGTAGACTTTCGATCGTGCTCCACGACCTGTTGCGGTGCAGGGGGCTGTGCAGCCTGAATGCCAGGGCCGATATTGAGGTTGGAAGTCTGCGGGGTGGTCTTTGGCTCCGACGACGGGACACCTCCTGCGCCCGTTCCGGGTATCGCGGGCGCGGGGAGCGCAGCTACGGCGGGAGGCGCTACATTCACCGGAAGTGTCATGGAAGGCGAATTCCCTGGCGGTCGCGCGTCGGTCGCCGTCGTTCTTGGCGCGACGTCGGGGTCTGTTGGCCCGCTCGACCAATGGCGCACTTGCAACTTCAAATCCGGGCCCATGTCTGCGGCCGGATCGGTTGCTTCAGGGCGCATCGCACCAGCCGCAGCGGCGGGCCCTGCTCGAGCAATCCCATCGGTGTCCGGCTGCGTGGTCCTCGAGAGGTCGACACTATCCCGTTTTGGATCCAAAATCTGGGCAATCTTCGGCGGGTTGTCGAGAACAAGGCTCGCCGCCTGGCTGATTTGAGAGGTCGATTGAAGGGATGCCTGCACAGGCACCGAAGTGATTTCCGGGTTCGCTATTGCTGATGGCCTCTCGCTCGGACTGCCCTGTTCGATCACGGTTCCAGAGTTCTGAACTAGCCGCTCAGATTCGCTCGAACCGTTCTTGGCTGTTGGGGAAAGACCTGTGATGAGTTCAGAAAGAGGCAGTGATGAACGCTCAGAGCCGGAGCTGGCCTCGCCCGGGGACAATGGGGTGTCAGGTGCCTTCGGCGACGAAATCGCACCGACCTTAAACTCAGTCTGAACAGGCGTATTCGTGCCCTCACCTTCTGTCGAAGCGCCCATAGCGATCTGTTTTTTATCCGTACTTGTTACATCAACAGTTTCGCTTCTTGATGTGTCGTCGCTCTTTACTGACTGCTGCGCTGGTGCCTGTGTCGCGATGGGACCAAAGGTGGACGGGCTGTCCATGGCGATCATGCCGCCCCTTTTCGGAACGAAGGGCCCCAAAAAGGTCTCTCCCATAATCCGAAAAGTGCTGGACTGGTCCCCGGCTTTGGGTGCTATCTGACCAATCTCTTGTTGAGTCTTGGCCTGTTGCGGCGGTGGTGTCGCTGTGTCTTGCGGATCTGCACTGATACTCGCGGGCGTCTGTGCGGAAGTGTTGAGTGCTGTCAAAGCGTTGCGTGAGCTTGTGGCCGATAAGACGGCCTCGGTCCGGAAAGGCTGTTCAGGTGCCATGGGAGACGCTTCGAGAGAAGTCGCAACCTTGATCGGTACTTCCAAATTCTTCTGGAGAATGAGAGGTGATAGACCATCCGACCGCTCCTGTGTATCGGCAACTCTGCCGTCTTGTTTGATCGGGCCCAGCGGTTCGGACGGGCTTTGTACGGTTGGAATTTCCGCGCCCTTCAAACGTAATGGCTGATCCGACTGCACGAGGTCAGTCTCGCTAACGACTGATTGCGCGTCGCGCAACATGTTGCTTGGCCCCTCGCCGACGGTTTCCCGTGTTCTCTGCGGTGCCACAGCTTCCGTTTCTCCGCGTTGAGTTGCCGACGTCGGTGGCGACCACGCCTCTTTCGCACCAGCCCGGTCTCCGGTTCGCATGGTCTCCAGAAAGCTTGGCTGGCGATCTTGCGTAGGCCCCTCTTCTGGACCTCGGACACCCTTCGCGCCAATCACCCGATCCGCTTCTGGCATCTGAGTGGTGCTCCGCTGAGAAAGAGAAAAAGGAATCATGAGACCCGACATTTGTTTGTTCATGGTCTGTCCTAAACAAGACACCTTACCAGTTCTTTACTCTCATCATCCAGAAACAGGGTATGGAACGAATCGCACATTTTTCTCCCGCCCTCTCGACTGCCCGTGCCCAAGACGCCCAGAGTGGCAGTTCTGCCTTGGAACAGGCCGCAAAGGATCTGGAGGCGGCCTTCCTCTCGGTCATGCTCAAGGAAGCGCGCTTCGGGGTGACGCCGGAAACCATGGGAGGCGGTGTCGGAGAAGATCAGTTCGCTTCGTTCTTGAGGGATGAACACGCCAAGGCCCTCGTGGAAAATGGAGGCATCGGTTTGGCCGAAGCGCTTTTCAACGCCTTGAAGGGAGATGTCGATGTGGAGAGCACGTGACGGTTTGAGTCAGGTTCAAGAGTTGCTTGACGCGCAATACGATCTACTGCTTTCCGGAAAGGTGACCGATCTGGAAAGCACGGCTCAAGCCTTGTCGTCCCTCATCGAAAGGATTGACCATGGCAACGTCGAAGCGGCGGCGTTGCAACGCGCGAAAGACAGTGCGCAACGCAATCAGCGTCTCATTTCAAACGCGGTCCGTGCCATCAAGGACGTGGGTGCGCGCCTGCAGAGCGCGCGAACGGCACAGCGCGGGTTCGAATCCTACACGCCATACGGCATGGCTCGAACCGTTGGCGGAGCTCGGGCAAAACTGATTAAAAAAATATAGAAATTGGAGAGACTTGGCCTCTCCAGCCCGTGCGGAATTTAACATCTCTTTGAGGGTTCTGTCACAGGATCAGCAGGCACCTCGCGGTGACACGGGATACGACCCGTAGCGTCAGAAAGGCGTTTCCATCGGCCAATAGGCTCTGAATGAAGACTAGGCGCAAAATGCGCCGCCCATCTAAGGAACGCAAATGTCCAGCATTTTGACAAACAACAGCGCCATGGTTGCGCTGCAAACGCTCAAGTCGATCAACTCGAACCTGAGCAAGACGCAGGATGAAATCTCGACGGGTAAATCCGTGGCAACCGCCAAGGACAACGCCGCTATCTGGTCGATCTCCAAGGTCATGGAAGCCGACGTCAAGGGTTTCAAGGCGATCTCCGAGAGCCTGTCTCTGGGCGAGTCCACCGTGGCCGTTGCCCGGAACGCGTCCGAGACGGTGACGGACCTTCTGACCGAGATCAAAGGCAAGATCGTCGCGTCCCAGGAAGAGAACGTCGATCGCGCCAAGATCCAGACAGACATCGACGCCCTGAAAGAGCAGATCGGCTCGGTGATCAGTGCCGCCCAGTTCAACGGCAAGAACCTGGTCAACAGCTATGATCAGAGCTCGATCCTGTCGTCGCTCGACCGGGACTCCTCCGGCACGGTGACCGCAAACTCGATCTCCTTCACCGGTCAGAACCTGACCTCGGCCAGCGGTACCCTTGAAACGGCAAGCGCGCTGGATCGGATCGGGACCATCGATGACGCTGGCACCTACACCGTGGGCAATGGCGCTTCACTGACCAACACGGCAAACACCACCGACCTGGTTCTGGCCAACGATCTTGCGGACAGCGCCACTCTGAACATTTCCTTCGGGGATCAACAGTTCAGCTACACCAACACGACCGGCAGCGCGATCGCCGTCGCGGACCTCTCCAATATCGTCGCCGCGGGTTTGTCGAACCTTGGTGTCGAGGGGGTCACGACCACGTCTGATGGCGTTGACACGGTCACGATCGCTTCGACCAACAAGTTCGAAGCAATCGCGATCCAGGGCAGCTCGTCCGGTGCCACGACCGTTGACGTCAATGGCGCCGGCGCAGGTGTCGAGGAAACACTCGTGGCCCGCGCTGAAACCGTTTCCCTTGGTGGCGCCGGTAACACTGGTGGTGTCGTGAATGAAGGCGACGGCTTCCAGATCGCTCTGGGCGGTCAGGCATTCAACTACGTCGCCAAGGATGGTGACACCCTGAACGACGTTGCCACCGGCCTGAAGCGGGTTCTGGATGCTGGCGGCCTCGAAGGTATCGAGGTCAAGGTGAACATCTCGGATGACCCGACGATCGATCCCCCGACCATCCAGATCGACAATGATGGAGCCACGGCCGTCGCCCTGACGGTGGATGACGGCGCCGATGGTGTGGCGTCCGGTGGCCTTGTCGGTCTCGACGGTATCGACGTGACTACTCAGGAGGGCGCGGAAAATGCGCTCGCCAACATCGAAAGCCTGATCGAGACGTCCATCGATGCCGCCGCGCAATTCGGTTCTGTTCAAAGCCGGATCGAGACCCAGTCAGATTTCATCGGCAAACTGACCGACTCCCTGAAGTCCGGGATCGGATCACTCGTGGATGCAGATATGGAAGAGGCATCCGCGCGCTTGCAGGCCCTGCAGGTTCAGCAGCAGTTGGGTACCCAGTCGCTGTCCATCGCAAACCAGGCGCCTCAGAATATCCTGGCACTCTTCAGATAATCGGGCCCGCCCCCAGTTCGCTGGGGGCGCCCTTTCCTCTTCCTATTTAGCCGGGTGATGACATGAACGCGTATGCGCGCAGCCAAATGGCCTATTCCAACCACACCGCCGCCACACGAACCGAGCAGAGCATCGAGTATGAGCTGTTCGCCAAGATGACCAGTGCTCTGGTTCAAAGCTCCAAGAGTGGAAAATTCGAAGCCATTGCCAAGGCGGTACATGATAATCGCAGACTCTGGTTGGCGCTGGCCGCAGATGTCAGTGACGACGCCAACAATCTGCCGGTCGAACTGCGTGCGCAGGTTTTCTATCTGGCCGAATTCACACAGCATCACTCTTCCAAGGTTCTGACCGAAAAGGTCCCTGTCGATCCTCTGGTCGAGATCAATCGCAGCATCATGAGCGGACTCTTTGCCCAGAGAGGTGCTGCATGACCGGTCTTGTACTGAAGTTGGCTCCTAAGGAGCGCGTTCTCGTCAACGGTGCCGTCGTGGAAAACGGCGATCGCAGAAGTCGGCTGAGTATCATCACGCCGAATGCGAACATCCTGCGTCTGCGCGACGCGATCCATCCGGACGAGGTAACCACCCCGGTGCGCAGGGTCTGCTATATCGTCCAACTCATTCTCTCCGGAGACATGTGCCCCGACGAAAGTTCCATGCAGGTGTTGCGTGGGCTCGAACAACTCAGCCAAGTTTTCCGGGATGATGACAGTCGGGCGCGGCTTGCGGATGCGACAAACGCGGTCTTGGCAAAGAACCATTACCAGGCTCTCAAATCTCTTCGGTGTCTTTTGCCCCGAGAAGAGCGCCTTATGGCGACGCCCCACTGATGAGTTTCCAGCCAATCATACCCACCGGTGGTCTGGCGGGCTGGACCTTTCTCAACCGAACTCTCGAGGCACAGAAGGAGGCGTTCGGCCAATCGACGCAGTATCGTCGGGAGGAGGATTACTTCCGCGCAAACATTGGCAACATCGAAACTGCGGAACAACTCGTGGCAGATCGGCGACTTCTGGCATTTTCTCTGTCGGCGTTCGGTCTGGACGCTGATCTTCCCAACAAGTTCTTCATCCAGAAGATTCTGTCGGACGGGACATCCGACAATGCCGCCTTATCCAATCGTTTGTCGGACAAGACCTATCGCGAGTTTTCGGATGCCTTCGGGCTCGGTCAGGGGCAGGTGCGCAAGACGCAGCAGACCAGCTTTGCCGATGAGATCATCCAGAAGTACGAGACTCAGAAATTCGAAGAATCCGTGGGCAATGTGAACGATGACCTCCGCCTAGCCCTGAACTTGAAACGCGAAATTTCTGACCTTGCGTCGAGCGATATGTCCGAACGGGCAAAGCTTTTCACGGTGTTGGGAAGCCCGCCCCTGCGCACAACCTTCGAAACGGCTTTTAGGCTGCCAAGCGCCTTCGCTGGCCTCGATATCGATCGTCAGGTTACTGTTCTCGAAGAGAAACTGGAGTCTGCTTTCGGGGATGCGTCAATTTCTCAGTTCAAGGATCCCGACTTGTCGGAGCGCTTGATTCAGAAATTCCTGCTTCAATCAGAACTGAGCAGTTTCGAGGCAACCTCTTCCCCTGCCGCGACCGCACTTTTCTTGCTGCGGTCTTGACGAGAGGAGTTCAGGCCCTGGAACGCCAAGGCATTGGCAGTCTGCGCCTGAGTTTTTGAACAGCTTGGGCAGCAACCATGCGCGCCACGATCAGTTGTACAGCCCAAGCTGTTCTTTGCGGCTTTTTCACTTTTCTGCTCTCTCATTTCTGAGCGGGTACACCAACCACCCAAGAAGTGCCTTTTAGGGGCGAGGATAATTTTTCGTCAGACATGCACAAAAAGTAGACAGTTAGCCACAGAAGCGAGATCACATTTTTTCGCGTCGCGCGCGCCTATTTTTTCGCCGTATGCTGACCTGAGACCCGACTCTCCTCCGGATTTTCGGAGAGTCCGCAGGTTGATCTCTGAGGCTACGCGGCGCGCATTTCCAGCCCCTTCTTTGCCACGAACTCGACGGGCGGAATGTTCCCCAGTCCTGAGTGAGGGCGATGGTGGTTGTAGTCGTGCTGCCATGCCCGGATCTGCTCGCGGGCATCGGCCAGAGACGAGAATAGCGACTCGTTGAGAAGCTCGTCCCGGAAGCGTCCGTTGAAGCTTTCGACGAAGCCATTCTGCATGGGCTTTCCTGGCGCGATGTAGTGCCATTCGATGCCCGTGCGCTGGCACCAGCTCAGGACAGCCACCGAGGTCAGTTCCGTTCCATTGTCCGAAACCACCATTGCAGGCTGGCCGCGGCGCAACATCAACGCATCGAGCTCGCGCACGACGCGCAGGCCAGAGAGCGACGTGTCCGCCACCAAGGCCAGGCACTCCCGGCTGTAGTCGTCGACCACGGCCAGAACGCGGAACCGTCTGCCATCCGTCAGCGCATCGCTGACGAAGTCCAGGCTCCAGTGCTGGTTGGGGGCATCTGGCACCAGCATCGGCCAGCGTGTCCCCAGAGCCCGCTTTCGGCCGCCCCGGCGGCGCACTTGGAGCTTCTCCTCGCGATAGAGCCGCCTGAGCTTCTTCAGGTTCATCATGATCCCCTGCCGTTCCAGCATCACGTGGATGCGGCGATAGCCAAACCGCCGCCTCTCGGCCGCGACAGCCTTCATGGCGGCCCTCGCTTCGGCATCGTCAGGCCGCACGCTGCGATAGCGCACGCTCGACCGATCCACGGCCAGTGCCTTGCCCGCCCGTCGCTGGCTCACTCCGTGGACTTCCACAACGTGTGCCACCGCTTCCCGCCTGACGCCGGGCGCTACCACTTTCGCGAAGTGACATCCTTCAGTATCGCATTGTCGAGCATCGCTTCGGCCAGCAGCTTCTTCAGCTTGGCGTTCTCGTCCTCGAGCGCCCTCAGTCGGCGCGCGTCCGATACCTCGAGGCCGCCGAACCGCGCCTTGTATTTGTAAAACGTTGCCGTGCTGACCCCGTGCTTGCGGCAGACATCGGCCGTCGTCATTCCGGCCTCCTGCTCCTTCAGCATCCCGATGATCTGCTCTTCCGTGAACCTTGATCGCTTCATTGTCCGTCTCCTGGTTGGGCGGACTCTACCTCAAACTGGAGGAAGAAGCGGCTCTCAGATCACTGCTCCGTGGCAAGCGTGAGCAATGCGAGGATGGTCCCGCTGTGCGCCAGACTTCTCGCGATTCGAAGAGGTGACATTGCGAAAATAACCGAACGCGTGTCATCGTAGTCCGCCAGAACCATGCACTTGCTGCGCTGCTGCTATGGATTGCCTCCAGCCCATAGCTGCACCTTCAAAGCGGACATCCGTCTGGCATGGTTTGTGAGGCGTGCAAGTTGCTTCTGACCCACCTACACAACAAACATTGAGTCATTATATCGGAGGTCACAGCCTAACAATCAGGCGGAGGCATGAAGTTGTTGGGATACATCGAAGATCGGTTGCGAGCAAACGCCGCACAATTCATTGCAGCCCAGGCCCAGAAGCATACGCACACCTGCCCGGGGTGCGGTGGACGGTTGCTTCACATGCCTGGCAGCGACGGTCGCGAGTGGTATAGATGCGAGCATTTGAAGCTGTGCGGCAGCCGCATGCCGGCTTACCCGGCCTGCGGTGTCGGCCTTCCGGTCCGTTCCCGAACCAACGGAGATCTGATTTGCGGTGATTGCGACGAGAGCCAGCGGGCCTGCCCCAGCTGCGAAGCTGGATGGCTTGTCGAACGGTGCGGCCGATATGAAGCATTTCTCGGCTGTGTCCGCTTCCCTGACTGTGATGGCAAAGCCAAGCTAAGGCAGATCGCGTGACATCCACGCGGTCCGGCCCGCCAGCGGATCATTGATGGGCAATGGGCATTGCGACGCTGGACAACGATTGAGAGGGGGACCGACGTGAAGGTCCAACGGAAGTGCGAATCGAATATCGCCCAAACCCTTCGCCATTACTGCGTCTCCGGTAAGCCTTGGAGAAACATGAAACTTTCCTCATTTGCGGGCACCCGTGACACGGAAAAATATGCGCGCCACAAAAAATGTCTGCTTCCTTACATGCCTTTAGAAATCCAGGTTCTCCACGCTCAGCGCGTTCTGCTGGATGAAGGCCCGACGTGGCTCAACCACATCGCCCATCAGCTTGGTAAAGATGTCATCCGCATCCGCCAGATCCTCGATCTGGACTTGCAACAGCGTTCGCGCCTCGGGATCCAGGGTCGTTTCCCAGAGTTGATCCGGGTTCATCTCCCCCAGACCCTTGTACCGTTGCAGTGACTGCCCCTTTTCGCCTTCTTCGAGAATGGTACTCAGCAAGGCCAGTGGTCCATGGATGGATACTTCGCGTTCCTTTCGGACTAGTTTGGCGGGGTCTTGATACACGTCCCGACTCTCGGTCGAGACCGAGGCCAGTTTCCGCGCCTCGCCGGATCGCAGCACCGCGCCATCCAGAGTGCGGATCTCTTCAACTCCGCGCAGCACACGGCTCAGGCGGATACCATGGTCCTGTGTAATTCTCCCTTGCCAGCCGCGCTCGTACTCGACCGCCACAAGGTCCAGCCGCGCGGCGACCTGGTCCGCCACCTTCTGGAGATCGGCATCGGCCTTACCGGGATCGAACGCCCCCGCCAGTGCGGCCTGTTCAAGAATTGGCCTCGGATAATGGGTCGGAAAAGCATCCAGGATCCGCTTGAACTGCCGCGCGGCGTCGACAACCCGGGCGAGATCCTTGCCCGCGATTTCCTCACCGCCGGGCAGGCGCAGCACCGCACCTTCGATCCCTTGCCCGATCAGGTGATCCTCCAGTGCGGCCTGGTCTTTCAGGTAAACCTCGGACTTGCCACGCGCGACCTTGTAGAGCGGCGGTTGCGCAATGTAGAGATAGCCGCCCTCAATGATCTCGGGCATCTGCCGGAAGAAGAACGTCAGCAGCAGAGTCCGGATATGCGCGCCGTCCACATCCGCGTCCGTCATGATGATGATCTTGTGGTAGCGTAGCTTGCCAATATCGAATTCGTCCCGCCCGATCCCGGTACCGAGCGCGGTGATCAGGGTGCCGATCTCCTGGCTCGACAGCATCCGATCGAATCGGGCGCGCTCCACGTTCAGGATCTTCCCGCGCAAGGGCAAAACGGCCTGGTTATGCCGCGATCGGCCCTGCTTGGCCGAGCCACCGGCACTGTCCCCCTCCACGAGGAAGAGCTCGGAGTGCGCTGGGTCCTTCTCCTGGCAATCGGCCAGCTTGCCGGGCAGGGAGGCGACATCCATCGCCGTTTTGCGGCGGGTCAACTCCCGCGCCTTGCGGGCTGCCTCCCGCGCAAGGGCGGCTTCGATGATCTTGCCGACGATGACCTTCGCCTGCGCGGGGTTCTCTTCGAACCACTCGCCCAGCTTCTCGTTCACCAGGCCTTCGACTGCGGGGCGCACCTCGGATGAGACCAGCTTATCCTTTGTCTGGCTGGAGAATTTCGGGTCCGGCACCTTCACCGACAAGACGCAAGTCAAGCCTTCGCGGGCATCGTCGCCGGTGAAATTCACCTTCTCGCGCTTGGCGATCCCGCTGGACTGCGCATAGGCGTTGATCGTACGGGTCAGGGCGCCGCGAAACCCGGCCAAGTGCGTGCCGCCGTCGCGCTGCGGAATGTTGTTGGTGAAGGGCAGCACCGTCTCGTGGTAGCTGTCGTTCCACCACATCGCGACCTCGATCCCGATGTCGTCGCGCTCGCCGGTGATGAAGATCGGCTCTTCCATGGCCGACGTCTTGGATCGATCGAGGTACCGCACGAACTCCCGCACGCCGCCTTCATAGAACAGCTCCGAGCGCAGAGGTTCGGCAGGGCGCTCGTCCTCCAGGATGATGCGCACCCCCGAATTCAGGAAAGCCAACTCGCGCAGCCGGTTCTCTAGCGTCTTGAACGAGTAGTCGAGGTTCGAAAACGTCCCCGTCGAAGCCATGAACCGGACTTCCGTGCCGGTCCGGTCACCCGCATCCCCGATGACTTCCAGGTGCTTGACCGTATCACCATGCTCAAAGCGCGCCACATGTTCCTTGCCGTCGCGCCAGATCCGCAACTCCAGCCAGTCGGACAACGCATTCACGACCGACACACCGACGCCATGAAGACCCCCGGACACCTTGTAGGAGTTGCTATCGAATTTCCCGCCCGCGTGAAGCTGGGTCATGATGACTTCGGCGGCTGAAACGCCTTCCTCCTCATGCACGCCCACCGGGATACCCCGGCCATTGTCACTGACCGAGACACTGGAATCCGCATGGATTTTCACGTTCACCGCGTCTGCGTGACCGGCCAGTGCCTCGTCAATGCCGTTATCGACGACCTCGTACACCATGTGGTGCAGACCCGAGCCGTCGTCGGTGTCCCCGATATACATTCCGGGCCGTTTGCGAACAGCCTCCAACCCTTTGAGAACCTTGATGGAATCGGCGCCATATTCTTCGGCTACCTGTGCGGTCTCTGCCATGAGAGCCTTCCTGTTGTTTTGTCTGATTTTATACAAGCACTGGTGGGGGATGTCACGCACTTGCAACAATATATGGGGGTCTACGATCCGCCGCGCCCTTCGACCTCGAACGCGCGGCGCGCTTCGCCGCATGCCAAGTCCTGCCGGGCTGCGCGACAAGCCCGTACAGGGCCCTAGTTAGGCCCGGGAAGGAGACCGATCCATGGTTCTGCAACTGCGCGGTGTCACGAAAACCTACGAAACGGGCGATGGACCGTTGCCGGTGCTGCGTGGTGTCGATCTCGGCCTGAACGCTGGCGAGACACTTGCACTGACCGGAGAGAGCGGATCGGGCAAGAGCACACTGCTGCATCTGGTCGGGGGGCTTGATACGCCGGATGCGGGGACGATCGAGGTTGCAGGGGCCAATGTCGGAGCCATGGGGGACGAGGCACGCGCTGCCCTGCGTCGCGGCACGGTCGGTGTGGTGTTTCAGCAGTTCAACCTGATCCCCGCTTTGGATGTGGCGGCCAACCTGTCGTTTCAGGCTCGGCTAGCGGGTCACGATGAGCCCGCCCATTGGGTCGATCTGGCCGAGCGCTTGGGCCTTACCCCGTTCTTGCGCCGCTACCCCGAGCAGCTGTCGGGTGGTCAGCAGCAGCGCGTTGCGATCGGGCGTGCGCTTGCCGCCCGACCGCGGCTTCTGCTGGCGGATGAGCCAACGGGCAATCTGGACGAGACCACGGCGGATGCGGTGCTGACCCTGATGCTCGACCTCGTGCGCGAGAGCGATACGGCTTTGCTGATGGTGACCCATTCCGACCGAGTGGCGGAGCGTATGGCTCGCCGCATCCATCTGCGGCTCGGGAAGGTCGCCTGATGCACCGGACCGCCCTTTCCGCGATGCTGGCCCATTGGCGGCGGCACCCGGGTCAGCTGCTGACATTGCTGCTCGGGTTGGCACTGGCGACAGCGCTCTGGTCCGGCGTTCAGGCGATCAATGCCGAGGCACGGTCGAGCTATGCAACGGCTGCCGCTGCGCTTGGTCAGGATGAGCTGAACCAGCTTGTCGACCCCTCCGGCCCGATCCCGGAGGCTACCTATATCGCCCTGCGCCGGGCCGGGTGGGGCGTGTCACCGGTGCTGGAAGGACGCATTACGCGGGATATCGGGATAATCACAATTCTCGGCATCGACCCGATCACCGCGCCCCCCGCGGCACAAATGGTCGATCTGAGCGCGCCGGGCGACCTTGCGGCATTTATCGCGGGACAAGCTTATGCCCCGCCTGAACTGGCCGCGCGCCTCGGGGTGGCGTTCGAGGGGCAGCCTGTCCGTCAGGCGCTGGGCTTGCCCGCCGGGACGCTCCTGATGGACATGGGCCAGGCTCAGCGTGTGCTCGACCGCCCGGACCAGGTCACGCGCCTGCTGTTGTGGCCGGACCAGCCCCTGACCCGGGTTCCCCTGGCCGAGATCGCGCCCGAACTGACCGAGGCCGCGCCGGAGGATCGCGGCGATGTGGCGCGACTGACCGACAGTTTCCACCTGAACCTGACCGCCTTCGGGTTCCTGTCCTTCGCCGTGGGTCTTTTTATCGTGCACGCAGCCATCGGGCTGGCGTTCGAGCAGCGTCGCCCAACCTTCCGGACTTTGCGCGCGCTGGGCGTGCCGGCCCGCAGCCTCGTCGGGCTGCTGGCGGCTGAGGTGTTGCTGCTGTCTTTGCTCGCCGGAGCGGTCGGTGTCGCGCTGGGCTACCTGATCGCGGCAACGCTTCTGCCGGACGTGGCCGCCACTTTGCAGGGGCTTTATGGCGCCAGTGTCGACGGTGCGCTCAGCCTCGCGCCAAGCTGGTGGTTTCTCGGGCTGGCGATCTCGGTGCTGGGGGCCGCGGCGGCGGCCGCCCAAAGTCTCTGGCGGCTCTGGCACTTGCCGGTCCTGGCGCCGGCCCAGCCTCGGGCCTGGGCACGCGCCTCGGATCGCGCCATGCGCCGGCAAGGGCTGCTGGCCGCCGGGATGATCGTGGTCGGGCTTGGATTGCTGCTCTGGGGCAGCGGCCTCGTGGTGGCGTTCGTGATGCTGGCGCTCCTTCTTCTGGGGGCGGCGCTTGCCCTCCCCGTGCTGCTCTCTGGGGCTTTGGCTTTGGGCGCCCGCACAGCGTCTTCGGTGCTCGGCGAATGGTTCTGGGCCGATACGCGGCAGCAGTTGCCCGGCCTGTCGCTTGCCCTGATGGCGCTCTTGCTCGCACTCTCGGCCAATATCGGTGTAGGCACCATGGTGGGCAGCTTCCGGCTGACCTTCACCGGCTGGCTGGATCAGCGGCTCGCCTCCGAGCTTTACGTCACCGCGCGCTCCGAGGCAGAGGCCGCCGAGATGCGCGCCTTCCTCGCCCCAAAAGTTGATGCGCTATTGCCGATCTGGAGCGTCGAGGCCCCGCTGCCCGGTGGGCCGGGGGAGATATTCGGCGTCGCCGACCATCCGACCTATAGAGACTACTGGCCTCTGCTGTCGGCCCTGCCCGATGTCTGGGACCGCGTGGCGGAGGGATCCGGCGTCCTGGTCAATGAACAACTTGCGCGTCGCGAGGGGTTGCGCCCGGGCGATACCATTCCGCTCCCCGGAAACTGGGAGGCGGAGGTCGCAGGCATCTACTCCGACTACGGTAACCCGCGCGGGCAAGTGATGATCGGCCTTTCGGCTTTCGAGACGCGCTTCCCCGAGGCGGCGCAGTTGCGCTATGCGGTGCGGCTTGACCCGGACCGGACCGAGACAGTGATGGAAGATCTGCAATCGGAATTCGGCCTGCCCGCCAGTACGATGATCGACCAGGCAACGGTCAAGGCGTTCTCCTTGGCCGTGTTCGAGCGCACGTTCACGGTCACAGCCGCGCTCAATGTGCTGACACTCGGCGTGGCGGCGGTGGCGATGTTGGCCAGCCTGATGACGCTCGCGCGGATGCGCTTGCCGCAACTGGCACCGGTTTGGGCGCTCGGCCTGACGCGGGCCCGGCTTGCGCGGCTCGAATTGGCCCGTGCGGCGCTGCTGGCCGCATTGACGGCGGTGCTGGCCCTGCCCGTGGGGCTGGTGCTCGCCTGGGCGCTGCTGGCGGTGGTGAATGTCGAGGCATTCGGCTGGCGTCTGCCCATGCACCTCTTCCCGGGCGATTGGCTGCGGCTTGGTATTCTTGCGCTGCTGGCTGCCCTGCTGGCCTCGGCCTGGCCGGTGCTCCGGCTGGCGCGCACCGCCCCCTCCGACCTGCTGAAGGTGTTTGCCAATGAACGCTAGACTGCTTTTCGCTACCCTCTTTCTGTTCCCGACCGTCGCGCTGGCCCAGGGTTTTGCCGGGCTCGGCAGCACCACCACCGACGGGTTTGCGCAGCCCGCACCGGACCCGGAGTTCGATTTCCCCACCGACCATGGGGCGCACCCCGACTACCGGATCGAATGGTGGTACCTGACCGCGAACCTGACCGGCCCCGACGGCCAGGATTATGGCCTGCAATGGACCCTGTTCCGATCCGCGTTGGAACCGCGCCAGACAGACGGCTGGGACAGTCCGCAAATCTGGATGGGTCATGCAGGCCTGACCACACCTGAGCGCCATTATGTGTCCGAGCGTTTCGCGCGGGATGGCAACGGGCAGGCCGGGGTGACGGCCGATCCTTTTCTCGCCTGGATCGACGACTGGGAGATGCGCAGCACCGCCGCGCCAGGTACCGACGCGATTTCCGCCGCACGGCTCACGGCTTCGGGCCTCGATTTCGCCTATGCACTCGACCTGACCGCCCAAGGGCCGTTGGTCCCGCAGGGGCAGGGGGGCTTTTCCGTCAAATCCGAAAGCGGCCAGGCGAGCTACTACTACTCGCAACCGTTCTACACCGTGACCGGGACCCTGACCTTGCCCGAGGGCATGGTGGCGGTCACCGGTACCGCCTGGCTCGATCGCGAGTGGTCGAGCCAACCGCTTGAAGGCACGCAGACGGGCTGGGACTGGTTCTCCCTTCACCTCGACACTGGCGAGAAGGTCATGGGGTTCCGCCTGCGCGACGAGTCGGGCCCGGATTTCACCGCGGCCACCTGGATTTCCCCGGATGGCAACCCGACGCCCTTGCCCAATGGGGCCTTCCAGGTGACCGAGCGCGCCCGGACCCCGGTCGCAGGCCGCGAGGTGCCGACCGAGTGGCGGGTCCAGGTGCCGTCCCGCGGTCTCGACATCACCACCCGCCCGCTCAATGCCCAAAGCTGGATGGAGACACTCTTTCCCTACTGGGAGGGTCCGATTTTCTTCGAAGGGTCCCACACGGGACGCGGCTACTTGGAGATGACGGGCTATGACTGACTGGTATACGGGGTTGGACACGACGCTCGACCATGTCTGGCGGTTGCTGAGTCGTGCGCCGGTGGATCGACGCAGCCCGCTGCGCACACCCGTCATGGCCACGGTGGGGGCGGACGGTGTACCGAACGCCCGGGTTGTCGTGCTGAGGGCCGCTGCACGTAGTGCGGGAATCCTCGAAGTCTATACCGATAAGAGAAGCAAGAAAGTCAACGACTTAGAAATCAGTGCATTTGCAACTTTTTGTGTCTGGGTGCCGAAAGCTGATTTACAGATACGGATTAAAACGATAGCAAATATCCTTAGCGGGTCGGAGGTTCTGCCTCTTTGGCAGTCATTGTCCGAGCCCGCCCGCCGGGTCTATGGCGGAGTGCCCGCGCCGGGGGTGTTGCTTGCGCATCCCTCTGAGTTTGGTGCTCGGCCCGACCCGGCGGCTCTTGCCCTTCTACGGTGCGTGATCTCGGAAATCGAAACGCTGCATCTAGGGGCCGATCTGCACCGGAGAGCCCGGTTTTCGCGCAATGACGATTGGCAGGGATCCTGGTGCGCCCCCTGAGGTTGGCGGATTACAGCGCGAACATCGGGAAAGTGACCCCAAGGGACCAGGCGAGAACCAGTCCCAATCCCACGCCGATGCTGCCCACGGCGCCGGTGCGACGCCCGGCCCATCCCGCCATGGTGCCGAACACCGCGAAATAGAGCAGGATCACCGGCAGGATGATCAGCAGGAAGAACAAGCCCTCGAAATCCAGCGCCACCGCCAGTCCCAGCGACGCGAAGAAGCCCAGCTTCACCATGCCCTTGCGCCACAGGGGCGCCCGCCCTGCGCCGCTGAGCCAGGTATCGGCCAGCATGAACGCGACGGCCCCGACCGCGATCGCGGCGATGATCGGGATCCGTCCGGCATGGGGCATGAAAGAGGCGACATAGCGGTCCAGTGCCCCGCCGAAGACGAAGGTTCCATAAAGGGCCAGGGCCAGTCCCGGCACCACTTGCCAGCCGCCCGGTCGGTGCCCGCGCCACAGCAGGTAGCCGCAGGCAATCGCACCGAAGACCAGCAGATGCAGCGCCAGGTAATCTGCCACCAGAACCGGCAGCACCTCGATCTCCACCGGCCACAGGATCAGGGGCGTTACCAAGCTGGCCACGCCGAGGGCGACCGCGAAATCCCGGCGTGGCAGCAGGGCAGGGACCGGGCCTCGCGGCAGCAGCCCCGCCACCGGCCAGACCAGCCCCACCAGCCCCGCCAGCAATAGCACGATCCACCCGCCCGTCGTTGCCAAACCCGTGTCGGCATTGCGCCCATAGCTCCGGTCGAGCCAATCCCGCGCTTCCTGCAGGCTGGTGGCGGAATAGAGCACACCCACATGTTCCACATTCGGGGAGGCCACCGCCCGGCGCACCACGTCGCCTGCCTGCACGGTCTGCCCTTCCTCCGCGTCCGGGTCGATGAGCCGGATGACACGGCGCGCCTCTTCGCGCAGCATCGTCTCCCACGCGCCGTTGATCGCGATCAGGTTCGACGGTTGCTCGGCATTCACTGCCTGGCTGAACATGGAAATCGCCACCGTGGCCGAGACCCGTGGGTCCGCGATGGTTTGCCGGACGATCACATCGGACGCCATCGAGTGCCCCAAGAGCGCCACGCGCCCGTCAACCCCGGGCAACGCCAGGGCGTAATCGGTGACCCGCCCGGTTTCCGACATCAGCAGCTGAGTGGTGCCGTCGATCCGGGAGACATCGCCCGACATGGGGACCGGATTGCGCCCGTGACCTTCGAAATCGAAGCTCACCGCAACATAGCCCGCCTGCGCCAGTGTCAGGGCAAAAGCCTCCATCAGCTGCATCGACCCGGCAAAGCCATGTGCGATCACCACCGCCGGGGCGGGGCCCGCATCGGGCAAGCGATAGACCGTGACCGGCGTCGGGCCGACCGCGTCGCGGGTGATCTCGATCCCTGCGCGCATCCCTTCCAGCCGCCACACCGAGAACGTGACCGCAACAAGCGACAGGGCCAGAACCAACCAGCGGATCGATGACATATTCGGGAGCCTCTTTCTTGCGGCGCTGTCGCCTCTCGCGCCCGCAGGACGGGACTGCTAAGGCCTTTGGCGCGACTATGTAGTGGAGCGGCGCGCGATGCACACCCCCTATCCCTTGACCCAGGACGTCGTTCTGGTCGGCGGTGGTCACACCCATGCGCTGGTCTTGCGGAAATGGGCGATGAGCCCGCTGCTAGGGGCGCGGCTGACCCTGATCGACCCGAATCCGACCGCGCCTTATTCCGGGATGTTGCCGGGCCATATCGCCGGACATTATGACCGCGCCGCGCTGGAGATCGACTTGGTCCGGCTGGCGCGCTTTGCCGGGGCGCGGCTCGTGTTGGGCCGAGCAGAGGGGCTGGACCTCGCTGCCCGGGAAATCCACGTGTCGGGTCGCCCGCCGATCCGCTATCACCGGGCGTCGCTCGACATCGGCGTGACCTCCCGCCTGCCGGATCTGCCTGGTTTCACGGATCATGCTCTGGCGGCCAAGCCGCTCGGCGCATTCGCGGATCGCTGGGAAGCGTTCTGCACCAACCCGCCCCCGGAACCCCATGTGCTGATCCTGGGCGGCGGCGTCGCCGGGGTCGAACTGGCCATGGCCTGTGCGCATCGGTTGGGCGCTACGGCGAAAGTCACCCTGATCGAGGCGAGCGATACGGCCCTCGCGGGCATGAACGCCAAGACCCGCGATACCCTTCTGGGCGAGATGGCCGCGCAAGGCATCACCCTGCGCCTGAATGCCCGTGCCGCCGAGATCGGCGCGGATCACGTGCGGCTGGAGGGGGGCGAGGCCCTGCGCGCCGACATCACCATCGGAGCCACCGGCGCGCGCCCGCAAGACTGGCTGGCGCAGACCGGCCTCGCCCGTGTCGATGGGTTCGTCGCCGTGGATGACCAGTTGCGCAGCCTTTCCGATGATCGGATCTATGCGGTGGGCGATTGCGCTCATATGGGCTTTGCGCCCCGGCCCAAAGCGGGCGTCTATGCCGTGCGCCAGGCGCCGATCCTTTATCATAACCTGCGCGCGGACCTGACGGGACGTGCCCGCAAGCGCTACAAGCCGCAGTCGGATTACCTCAAGCTTGTGTCCACGGGCCGCAAGGCGGCCGTGGCCGACAAGGCCGGGATGCGCAGCTCCGGCGCTCTGTTGTGGCGCCTGAAAGACCGCATCGACCGCAAGTTCATGGCGAAGTTCCACGACCTGCCCGCGATGTCCGCGCCGGATCTGCCACGCCTCCGGGCCGAAGGTGTCCAAGCGGCGCTATCGGGCAAACCCCTTTGCGGCGGCTGCGGGGCAAAGGTGGGCGCGGGGTTGCTGAGCGACGTATTGGCAGGGCTCCCTTCCCCAGCCCGCGACGACGTGCTGTCCCGCCCCGGGGACGATGCGGCAATCCTGCGCCACGGGGCGGGCCAGCAAGTGATCACTACCGATCACCTGCGCGCCTTTGTCGAAGACCCGTACTTGATGACCCGCATCGCTTTGCAGCATGCGTTGGGTGATGTCTGGGCCATGGGTGCTGATCCGCAAGCCGTGTTGTCCCAGATCATCCTGCCCAAGGCCACCCCGGCCGTGCATGCGGGCATGCTGGCCGAGATCACCGCCGCCGCCAGCGAAGGCGCGCGCGCCGTAGGGGCCGAGCTTGTGGGCGGGCATACCAGTATTGGGGCGGAGTTGAGCATCGGCTTTACCGTGACCGGGCTCGCGCCCGCCCGCGCCATCGGTCTCGACGGCGCGCGTCCCGGAGATCGCCTTGTCCTGACCCGTCCCATTGGCACCGGCGTGCTTCTGGCGGCGGAAATGCAGGCCGCGGCTCCCGGGCAGCAGGTTGCGGCCCTGTGGGAATTGCTGGCCGCGGATCAATCCAAGACCGCGCGCCACCTTGCTGCCAAGGCGCATGCCATGACGGACGTGACCGGGTTCGGGTTGGCAGGGCATCTCGCGCGGCTCTGTGCGGCCTCGGGCACCGGGGCCGAGATTCGTCTGGACGCGATCCCGATCCATGCCGGGGCCGAGGCGTTGGCGGCGGCCGGGCATCGCTCCTCTCTCTATCCGGCCAATCGCGCGCTTGTGCCCGACTGGCCGGAGACGACGCCCCGCCATGAATTGCTCTTCGATCCGCAAACCGCTGGCGGACTGTTGGCTGCCCTGCCGCCGGGTGATCCGGTCCCCGGCACCGTGGAGATCGGGCGCGTTACCGCCGATCCAGGCCTGCGCCTCGTCTGACCCCTGTCAACGCGCGGCGACAACCGCCGCCAGCGCCTGCGACACCAGCGCGGCGGTCTCTGCCATCCGCTCTTGCGCCAGCGCCCCGTTGCCCAAGGCCAGGTCCTGCCCCTCGGCCCCCTTTCGCCCGCGCCGGTAGAGCGGATCGTAATGCACCGCCATCAGGCCCTCGGCCAGCGCCTCGAATGCGCCCGCCGCGGCCATCTCCTGCCAGGCGTCGACCTGGGCGTGGCCGTGCAGTTTGCGCAAGGGGTTCAGCCGCGCGGCCATTTCTCCCGGCTGATCCAGCAGGTCGCCGTAGCTCCGCGTCAGGTAGCGGGCCCGTTCCGCGCGCGGCACCGACAGCACCAGCCGAGGTGCCCGCCGCATTGCGGACCACAGGACGGGGGGCAGATTGATCCGCCCGATCTTGGAGCTCTCGGCCTCCACCACCACGGGCCGGGCCGGATCGAGCGCCGCAAGGGCCATCGCCAGCGCACTCTCGAATCCCTTTTGTGCAGGCTGATCTTCGGCATATGCGCCCAGAAGAGAGCCGCGATGATGCGCCATCCCTTCGAGGTCCAGCACCTGCCAGCCCAGACCGGGCAGCAGGTTCAGGATATCGGTCTTGCCCGATCCGGTATCCCCGTCCAGCAGTACAACGGGGCAGGGAAACTCGGCATCATAGAGCGCCGCGTTCACCAGCCGCCGGTAGCTCCGATAGCCGCCCTGCAAGGTCTCGGCGCGCCAGCCGATCTGCTGCAGGATCGCCGCGAAGGACCCGGACCGCTGCCCCCCGCGCCAGCAATAGACCAGCGGCCGGTACGCGCCCGGCTTGTCGGCCAGATGGGTCTCCAGATGCCGGGCCGCGTTCCGCGCAACGAGGGCCGCGCCCATCTTGCGCGCCTTGAAGGGGCTGTCCTGTACATAGACCGTGCCGACCTCGGCCCGCTCCGCGTTCGACAGAACCGGCAGGTTGACCGCACCCGGCAGATGGTCCTCGGCAAACTCCGCCGGGGACCGGACGTCGATGATTTCGTCATGGGGCAGGTCGGTCAGTTCGGGCAGGGACGACAGGGCGATGGGCATAAACGTCTCCTAGCGCAGCGCCCCCGGCACCGAAAGCCCGGATCAGCTAAGGTGTTCCTCGCCGCGCGCCCGCGCCAGCTTGATCTGCTTCTGCCGCTCGCGAAAACGGGTGCGATCTGCCTCGCTGTATTCGCTGAGGCAGCGATGGCAGGACACGCCGGTTTCGTATTCCGGGCGCGTCTTGTCCGCTTCAGCGAGCGGGCGGCGGCAGGCATGGCATAGTCCGAGCGGCCCGGGCTTCAGCCCGTGCCCCACGCTCACCCGCTTGTCGAAGACGAAACACTCGCCTTCCCAGAGGCTCTCGTGCTCGGGCACCTCTTCGAGGTACTTCAAGATCCCGCCCTGCAGGTGATAAACCTCCAGCACGCCTTCACTCAGAAGGTAGTTCGTCGATTTCTCGCAGCGGATGCCGCCGGTGCAGAACATCGCCACACGCTTGTTGCCGAACCGGTGACGGTTGGCCTCCCACCAGGCGGGGAAGTCGCGAAAGCTCGTGGTTTGCGGGTCGATCGCGCCCCTGAATGTACCGATCTCGACCTCGTAATCGTTGCGTGTGTCGATCACCACCACGTCCTCGGCAGAGATCAACGCGTTCCAGTCCTGCGGCGGCACATAGCGCCCGACCGCTGCCATGGGGTCCACATGGGGCTGGCCCATGGTCACGATCTCGCGTTTCAGGCGGACCTTAAGCTTGCCGAAGGGCATCGTTTTGGCCGTGCTTTCCTTCCACTCCAGCTCCGCGCAACCGGGCAGCGCTCGGATTGCGGCAATGGCCGCATCGATCCCCGCGCGCGGCCCGGCGATGGTCCCGTTGATCCCCTCGCGCGCCAGGAGCAGTGAGCCGCGCACACCGCCTGCCTCGCACACCGCCCGCAACCCGGGCCGCAGGGCGTCCGGATCATCGAACCGGGTGAACTTGTAGAGGGCAGCGACCGTGAACATGGGCGCGGCTATACCGGGTCCGTCCCTGCCTTGCCAAGCCATGCCGCTTGACCCGCGCCAGCGGCCTTTCTACGCAGGTCCGGTGTAGACCCGGAGGTTTTTGATGACCCACGCCCTGATCGTCATCGATGTGCAAAACGATTTCTGTCCCGGCGGCGCGCTTGCGGTGGCCGAAGGCAATACCATCGTGCCCGCCATCAACGCCCTGATGGCTGAGGCCGAAGCGGTGGTGCTCACCCAGGATTGGCACCCGGCGGGTCACAGTTCTTTTGCCAGTAGTCATCCCGGAGCCGCTCCCCTGTCGATGATCGATATGCCCTATGGCCCGCAGGTCCTTTGGCCGGACCATTGCGTACAAGGCAGTGACGGGGCGGCATTTCACCCCGATCTGGATACGACCCGTGCCGACATGATCGTGCGCAAGGGGTTTCGCCCGGCCATCGACAGTTATTCTGCGTTCTTCGAGAACGATCATGAAACTCCAACGGGGCTTGACGGGTATCTGCGCAGCCGCGGCATCACGGACCTGACGCTGGTGGGGCTCGCCACGGATTTCTGTGTGCATTACTCGGCGGTGGATGCGGCCAAACTGGGCTTTGCCGTCACTGTTCGCACCGACCTGTGCCGCGCCATCGACCTCGACGGCTCGCTGGCATCCGCCTGCACCGCGATGCAGGAGGCCGGCGTGCGTCTCTCGGACGTGTGAACAAGCCATGTGCAGAGAAAATTAACGTTTCTCTGCAACACAGACTCCGTTGACCAGTCGGCGGAGGCCATGCCCCAACCCGCGCCCCAAGCGCAGAATGCGCGCCAGAAATTCGAGAACCGGATCAGTGATGAGGGCCGGTTCGCCGCCTATGCGCGGGGGCGGGTCGGCCATTTCGCTGCCCGGCAGGTTCTGACCTTGCTTGGTGCGCTGATCCTATGGGTGCTTGTCAGCCCACAAATAGGTCTTCTGGCGCTGGCCTTGGCCCTCCTGGGCGAAGCGGTGGATTGCCTGACCCTGTGGGTCCTGATCAAACGGCGGAGTTTCGGCCGCGGCGCGCGGATAGTGTCAACCGGTACTGCAGCTGTCCAGGCCCTGTCCATCGCGGCCTGCGTCTGGATCGGATGGCATGCGACCGCCGGTCCCGAGGCGCGCTTCTTCGCGGTCGCTTACCTCTGTGGTGCAATCATAAACGCCAGCCTGGTCTTCCCTTACAACCGGCGGGCGACCGAGGCGCGGCTCGTCATTTACATCCTTGTGATAGCCGTTCTTTTTGCCTTGGACGGTCTCCAGGGTCGCGGGGGGCGGGGGCAACTCGTCTTCGACTCCCTCGCCACGCTTCTTTTGCTCTACATGGCGTATTCTTTCGTGTCCTTCGTGCTGCGCAGCTACACAAAGCGCATCAAGATGGAGCGGGAAATGTTGGAGGGTCAGGAACGTCTTGACCGCTCCTATCAGACCCTTCGCGCCCGCGAACGGGAGGCCCGGCACCTCGCCATGGTCGCGGCGAATGCCAATGACAGCGTGATCGTGACCGACCGCGCCGGGCATATCGAGTACGTCAATGCCAGCTTCACGCGGGTGACCGGATACACGGTGGAGGAAGCGCTCGGCCGCACCCCGGCGGAGCTTCTCAATGGGCCGAACACCGACACCGAGGCGATAGAGGCGATCCTCAACGCGCGCCGGACCCATGAGCCCGTTCGGTTGGAGCTGATCAACCGCACAAAATTTGGCAAGGACATCTGGGTCGAGACGAACATCACCCCTATGATGGACAGTGACGGGAACGTGGTCGGCGAGGTGGCGATCGAGCGCGACATCACCCAGGCCAAGCAGCGCGAACAGGAGCTTGCGGCCGCCAAGACCGCTGCCGAAGAGGGCGCACGCGCCAAGGCCCAATTCCTCGCCATGATCAGCCACGAGATTCGGACGCCCCTGAATGGTATCATCGGCATGTCCGATGTCATGTTGTCGGGTCCGCTCGATCCCGAGCATCGCGGCAATCTGCAAACGATCCTCGCCTCCGGCGAGGGGCTCTTGACCATCATCAACGACATCCTCGACCTGTCCAAGCTTGAAGCCGGCAAGATGGAGATCGATCAGTTACCATTCGATCTCCGCGCTGAACTCCAGGCCGCGCTGGATCTGGTCCGCCCGCTGGCGAATGAGAAGGGGCTGTCGCTGAGCGTTGACGTCAGCGGTCTTCCCGAGGGCCGTATACTTGGCGATCCGGGCCGCGTGCGGCAGGTGTTTCTCAACCTGATGGGCAATGCCATCAAGTTTACCCGGGCAGGCGCAGTGAGCCTGCGCGCCGCCGTGGATACGGGCGCCGCGCCGCCGCGTGTCACCCTCGCCGTGCAGGACACCGGTATCGGCATTCCTGCCGATCGGCTCGACCAGATCTTCGACGCCTTCGCCCAGGCCGACAGTGCCACGACGCGCGACTTCGGGGGCACGGGCCTTGGCTTGGCCATCTCGCGGCAACTGACGCAGCAGATGGGCGGCGACATCACCGTGACCTCGGTGCCGGGGAAAGGCTCCTGCTTCACCATGGAGTTCGTCACCGGGCTGGACGTCATGCAACCGGTTGAGGTCTCGCCGCGCATCTGCGCCGATGACGAAGCCGACCTGCCCGCAAGCCTGCGGCTCCTGATCGCCGATGACAATCGCACCAATCGGCTGTTGCTTGCTAAACTCCTCTCGCCGCTCAAGGACGGGATGCGGTTCGCCAAGGACGGGGTCGAAGCAGTCGAAGCCTTCGCCGCCGACGTGCCGGACCTGATCCTGATGGATATGTCCATGCCCCGGTGCGACGGGCTCGAGGCCACGCGCCGCATCCGTGCGCTGGAGGCCAGCCGATGCACGAACGCACCGGTTCCGATCATTGCCTTGACCGCCAACGCCTTCGCCAGCGACCGGGAGCGGTGCCTCGCGGCCGGTATGGATGGGTTCCTGACCAAGCCGATCCGGCGCAACGACCTCTTGAGGACCATTGCAAGGGCCACGCGAGATTCTGCAATTGCCCCGGACAACGCTGCCCAACCGCCCCCCCGACACTCCGCCGCGGTCTAGCCGCTTTGCGTCTGCGGTGCCGATCCGTTATCACGAGAGCGGAAGTCTCAGCGACTGGGCTGTGAGGGAGACGGGCTTTTGGTCGATATCGCTGAGCGGGTCTACAATCATAACTGGAAAATCGACCCGATTGTCCGGTCTCTGATCGACACAGACTTCTACAAGTTGCTGATGTGCCAGTCGGTGTTCCGCAACCGCCCGGACACCCGCGTTACCTTCAGCCTCATCAATCGCTCCACCGACATTCGCCTGGCCGAGCTGATCGACGAAGGCGAGCTGCGCGAACAGCTCGACCATATTCGTTCCCTTTCGCTCAGCCGCGGCGAATCCACCTGGCTGCGCGGCAACATGTTCTATGGCAAGCGCCAGATGTTCCGCTCCGATTTCATGGAGTGGTTCGAGGGCATGCGCCTGCCGCCCTACACCCTGACCAAGCGCGACGGGCAGTATGAGCTGACCTTCGAAGGGCAGTGGCACGAGGTCATGCTGTGGGAAATTCCCGCCCTCGCCATTTTGATGGAGCTGCGCTCCCGCGCTGTTCTCCGCGACATGGGCAAGTTCGAGTTGCAGGTGCTTTATGCCCGCGCCATGACCCGCCTGTGGGAGAAAGTCGAACGTCTGCGCGACATTCCCGACTTGCGCTTGGCGGATTTCGGCACAAGACGGCGACATTCCTTCATGTGGCAGGACCGCTGCGTGCAGGCCATGATCGAGGGTCTCGCCCAGAAATTCGTGGGCACCTCCAACTGCCTGATCGCCATGCGCCGGGAGGTCGAAGCCATCGGCACGAACGCGCATGAGCTGCCCATGGTCTACTCGGCCCTCGCCGACAGCGACGCGGAACTGCGCAAGGCCCCCTACCAGGTACTTGCGGACTGGCACGAGGAGCACGAGGGCAACCTGCGCATCATCCTGCCCGACACCTATGGCACCGAAGGCTTTCTGGCCGAGGCGCCGGACTGGCTCACGGGCTGGACGGGTATCCGCATCGACAGTGGCGATCCCGCGACCGGCGCCGAGCGCGCCATTGCCTGGTGGCGGTCCCGGGGTGAGGATCCGCGTGAAAAGCTGATCATCTTCTCCGACGGGCTCGATGTGGACAAGATCGCCGAGCTGCAGGTCCAGTTTTCTGGGCGGGTCCGGGTGTCCTTCGGGTGGGGCACATTGCTGACCAACGATTTTCGCGGGTTGGTGGAGGGGGATGGGCTCGCGCCCTTCTCGCTGGTCTGCAAGGCGGTCAGCGCCAATGGCCGCCCGACCGTCAAGCTTAGCGACAATCCCAACAAGGCCATGGGTCCGGCCGACGAGGTTGCGCGTTACAAGCGTGTCTTCGGCCTCGGTGCGCAAGTTCCGCAAGAGGTGATCGTCTAGCCCGCGAGTATATCGCGCCTGGCCAGAACCGCCTCGGCGGCCCGCAGTGCCCGTGCCTTGTAGAGATGCAGTTTCGGGTGGCTTGCGGCAAAGCGGGGTCCGACCCACGCCAGGGCACAACAGCTGCGCAACATGGAAAAGACCGGCAAACAGGCGAGTTCCGCCTCGGACAGGGCGGATACCTCTGCATACCCGCCCACGATCGACTGCCGGAGCACAGGCAAGTCCGGATCATCGAGGCTTTGTGTCAGGGCCACGGCGATGTCGTAGGCCCGGAACCCCGGTCCGCAGTCGTCAAAATCGATCAGCGCCAGCCCCGTTTTGGTGATGAACACGTTCTCGCGCAGAGGGTCGGCGTGCACCATGCCCCGGATCAGCTCTCCCCCGGCGTCGCCCAAGATCCCGCGCGCATGGTTCCGCGCCCGGATCATCAGGGCGGCCTCTGCCGAAGACAAGCACGGGCTTTCCCAATATCGCCCCCAGATCGGATCCGGCCCGGTCAAACCGTCGATATCCCAGGCCGGTCGTGCCGAGCCGACCCCGCCGAGACCGGCGGCGGCCTGGTGCATCTGCGCGAGGGTTGCGCCAAGTTCCGCATAAAGCCGCGGTGCCTCCGGCGGGAGATCCTGGTCGCCTGCCCCCAAGGGCGCCCCCGCAACCCAACTGACAATGCTGACCACCTGCCCGTCCTGCCCGTGCCAAAGCCAGTCCCCCGCCAAGGTCGGTACCCCGCGTGGACAGGCGATGCCTGCCCCCGCCAACCCGGCGCAAAAAGCCAGCTCTTCGGCGATCTCCGCCGCTGTCTTGTAGCCGGGTCGATGCACCCGCAGTGCTGCCCGTGCCCCATCGGGCAAGCGCACGGCGAACACCGTGTTCTCCCGGTGGCTGAGCAATTCCGGCGTCTCGACGCACCCCCAGGCCGCTTGGGCCTCTGCTGCAATCAGCGCGGGCATGCGTCGAACGCCGCTTGCAACACGTCGCCCAGCCGGTCGCCATGCTCTGGCGCAAAGGGCAGGGGCGGGCGGATTTTCAGGATATGCATGTCGCGCCCGATCCGGTTGATCAAAACGCTGCGCCGCTTGGCTTCTTCAGTCACGGCCGCCGCGAGGGCCGTGTTGGGAGCCCCGTCTGTATCGACAAGATCCAAGGCGAAGGCCAGCCCGTATCCCCGGACACCGTCAATCGCCGGGTGGCGCAGCGCCTGGAGCCTTTCAAGCGTGTATCGCCCGACCCGTTTCGCGTTCTCGACCAGCCCTTCGTCTTCCAGCACATCCAGCACCGCCATGGCCGCCGCGGCCGCGACGGGCGAGCCGCCGAAGGTATTGAAATAGCCGAATGCCTCCCGAAACGCGCCCATGATCTCTGTCCGCGCCACCACCCCCGCAACCGGGTAGCCATTGCCCATGGATTTGCCCAATGTCACAACATCCGGCGCGATGCCCAGCGCCTGATACCCCCAGAACACATCGCCCAGCCGCCCGAAGCCCGGCTGCACCTCGTCGGAAATCAGCAGCCCGCCACGGGTCCGCAGTGCCGCTACCGCCGGTTCGAGAAACCCGCGCGGCAGACAGGGTAGCCCCTCGTTTGCAAAGATCGGGCAAACGATCAGGGCGGCAACCCCATGCCCGGCGGTCTCCAACTCGGCGGCAGCCCGCGCGACATGGGCCCCGAAGGCCGCGCCATCGGTGCCCGGCTCCGGCGCGGGCACCAATCGCACATGGTCCGAATAGCCCCCGATGGGCGGGCGCCGGGTGCTCAGCTGCGCCACGGCAGTGGTGTTGCCGTGATAGGTGTTGTCGGTGGCAATCAACCCGGTTTTGCCCGTGGCCGCGCGCGCCATCCGCAGCGCCACATCCACCGCTTCGGACCCGGTGCAGACCAGCAGCGCCTGATCGAGCCCGTTGTCCATGGTCCCGGTCAGCCGTTCGATATAGTCGAGCACCCCCTCGTGCAGGTACCGCGTATGGGTGTTGAGCACCCGGGCCTGCCGGGCGATCGCGTCGACCACTCGGGGATGACAATGCCCCACATGGGGCACGTTGTTGTAACAATCGAGGTACCGACGCCCCCCTGCGTCCCAGAGCCAGACGCCTTCACCCCGCACGATATGCAAGGGCGGGTCGTAGAAGGTCGGCACATTCGGCCCCATCAGGCGCGCGCGCCGCTTCAGCAGATCGCTCATTCGCCGTCCTGTACCTTGCCGCGCAGGGCCTTGACCTGCCCGCGCTGGGTCTTGGCCGCCAGCCGTCGCCGTTTCGAGCCGAGCGTGGGCTTGGTCGGGATCCGCCGTACAGGTCGCTTCAGGGCCTCCCGGATCAACTCCGCCAGCCGGTCCCGGGCAATCTCGCGGTTACGCACCTGGCTGCGGGTCTCGTCCACCTGCAGCACCACGGCCCCATCCTTGGTCCAGCGCCGCCCGGCCAGCCGTCGCAATCGTCCTTTCACCGGGTCGGGCAGGTTGGGGCTCCGCGCGGCTTCGAAGCGCAACTCGACCGCGGAGGACACCTTGTTCACGTTCTGCCCGCCCGGGCCCGAAGCCCGCATGAAGCTTTCGGACATCTCCCAGTCCTCCAAGGTTATCGTATCGCTGATCCTGAGCATCGTCTCCGCCGTCAAGCTTGCCTTACGATACGCAATCCCGCCCGCTCAGGCGAGCCGCTTGCCGGATTTCGGCTTGCGGAGTCCGCCTTCGCGTAACTGTGCCAAGGGACGGACCTGCGCCTCCAGATGCATGATCATCATGGTGGCGATATCCTTGCCCGTGGCGGTCTCGATCCCCTGCAACCCGGGGGAGGAGTTCACCTCCAGGACCTTCGGCCCGTCCGAGCTCTGCAAGATATCCACGCCGGCGACCTGCAACCCCAATTCCCGCGCCGCACGTCTTGCCACGTCGCGCTCCGCCTTGGTCAGGCGCACGGATTTCGCCGATCCGCCCCGGTGCAGGTTCGACCGAAACTCGCCTTCCGCCGCGGTGCGCTTGATGCCGCCCACGACCTTGCCGCCCACCACGAAACATCGCAGGTCCGAACCTGCAGCCTCGGCCACGAATTCCTGCACCAGGAAACTCGCGTTCAGCCCCCGGAAGGCGTCGATCAGGCTTTCGCCCGCCTTGCGCGTCTCGGCCAGAACGACGCCGCGCCCCTGCGTACTTTCCAGCAGCTTGACCACCAGCGGCGTACCCCCCGCCAACCCGACCAGATCCTTGGTATCCTTGGGTGAGGCGGCGAAGGCGGTCACCGGCATCCGGATCTGCGCCTGGGACAGGATCTGATGTGCGAGCAGTTTGTCCCGTGACCGCCCGATCGCATCGGCCGAGTTCAGGCAGTAGGCCCCGGTCCCTTTGAACTGTCGCAGCACCGCCATGCCGTACGAGGTGACCGAGGCCCCGATCCGCGGGATCACCGCATCGAACCGGGGCAGGACCTTGCCGTCATAATGGATTTCCGGCGCGACGCCGCCAATCCGCATGTAGCAGCGCGTGGTGTCGATGGTCTCGATCACGTGGCCGCGCGCTTCAGCGGCCTCGATCAATCGCTTGCTGGAATAGTTGTCGGGCTCCCGGGTCAGCAGGGCGATGCGCAGGGGGCGCTTGGTCGGCCGTTTGCGCGGGATCGCCTTGTAGAGATCGAAGCTCAACTCCGGCTGCACGAACGAACTGTTGGGGTCGACTTGCATGCCTTCGGTGATCGAGGTTCGGCCCAACAACATCCGGTAGGCCATCTGGTCCCGGTTCGTCAGGGTCATCTCCACCGGCCATCGCCGGTCGCCGATCTGCAGCTCGGTCTGGATGACAAAGCGCAACTCCGTCTCGCCGTTCGAACTGGTCACGTTGCGCCGATCCGTCACCGGGGCGGAACAGGTGATCTCCAGCCCCGGGTTGTCCGGATCAGGCTGGATCAGGAACCGCACTTGCGGAGCATCCGGCGGCCCGAACGGCTCGATCACCGACGCATGCAGCGCCGAGGTCCGCGCGCCGGTATCCACCTTCGCCTTGAGTGCAGGCAGGCCCAGTCCCGGCGCGCTCACCCATTCTTCCCATCCCAGGATGATCGTTTCGGACATGACACCGCTCCGTTGCCTGGTCGCACAGTGCTGCGCGCCCTCCGGGGTTGCAAACCGCATTTCGGGACATGTCACAAGGTCGAAAAGGCCCGTATTGAATGCGAAAGGGCCGCCCGGTTCGGGGCGGCCCAGCCGAAAGTTTCGGAGGTGGGGTCGGTTAGATAAGCCTGTCGTGCAAACCGATCCGCTGGGGCGATCACGTCGCCAAGGGCTGCCTCAGAGGCGCGCCTCCCCAGTTGTCCCGACACCTCTCTCCAATACCTTTTTAGACACTGGATCACCTCCTTTCGTTTGTTGAACCTCAGGAGATGCTGCCACAGATTTTGTGTATGTCAAAACTTTTTATGCTAGGTTTGGGCGAAGGCGGCGCAAAATCACTCGAAACGGGATGAGCGCCAGAATGGCGAGCGACAGCTTGACCATCAAGTCCGCCACGGCCAGCGACACCCAAAGCGGTGCGACCGGCCCCAGACCGAGCAGCGGCACCGCCTCTCCGGCCCAGGACACGTCGTTTGTCGGTTCCAGGAAAGTCAGGGCGCCTGAGAACGCGATGGTGAAGAAGATTGCCGTATCCAGGCTCGATCCCACCAGGGTGGAGGCCAGCGGTGCCCGCCACCAGGAGCCTTCGCGCAGCCGGTTGAACACGGCGATGTCGACAAGCTGTGCGGTCAGAAACGCGAGGCCCGAGCCGATGGCGATGCGCAGGGTCACAAGCGGGCCGAATTCACCCATGATCTGCGTGCCGATCAACGAGCAGACCACGCCGACGGCAAAGCCCACGGCCACAACTCGACGCGCGGCCTGCGCCCCGTAGAGCCGGTTCATCAGGTCCGTGACCAGAAACGCCAGCGGATAGGTGAACGCGCCCCAGGTCAGCCAGTTGCCGAAGAGGAATTGCACGAGAATGTTGGAGGCGACGACGATGGCCGCCATGGCGACGATGCCGGGCAGATGAATACGGGTCATGTCTGTGGTCCGTTTTTACAAGGTTGCGGAGACTTGGCGCCGGGGGCGCGGATAGTGCGGTCTAACGCCTGTGGCGCAGGCCCGCAACCCTAGTCGAGCCGGTACTCCACGATCTCCGTGCGCTGCAGGAAACGAAAATTGTCGTCGGAAATCATGGTTATGCGGATGTCTCCCGCACCATCTCGCCAGACCGAGATGCCTTCGAGGTTATCATGGGTGCCGGCGGCGGTCTCCAGCAGCGTCTCTTCCGAAACCACCCGCGCACCTTCGGCGATCTCGAACCGTCGGACCCGCGTGGCAAAGAACAGGCCGCGCAGCGCACGCTCCAGCAGGTAAAGACGCCCATCCGGCCCGAAATCCATCCCGACCACCAGGAAATCCCCGTCCCGCCGCAGGGCGAAGGGTACGCTCCATGCCTCGCCGTCGAAGCGGTAAACCGGAAAGGGCCGGTCCAACTTGCCTGAGCGTTCCGGCACCATGTAGATCCAGCCACGACTGTCAGCGGCCAGTGCTTCGAGGCTGGAATTGTTCTGGAACTCGTCGAAAAAGGCCGGACGGGGTAACCGGCCCAGCATGCGTCCTGTCTCGGGGTCATGGTGTTCCACCCTGTGATAGCCTTCAAAGGAAATCAGCAACCGACCATCGGGATATCGGTGCAGCCCCTCCGAATCCCTGAAATACTCAGGCAGACCATCACCGTTCTTCCGAAGCAGCGGCATCAGTCGACCGCGCGTGATCCCGTTCAGGTTACCGTTCGCATCGCGGCTCAATACCCCATCGGCGAGCACCGCGCGGTCTCCGAGGGCCACGATGTCGGTCCCGTTCTCCGCCACCGCCAACCCGGAAAACCCCCCGAAAAGCGGGTGAGGATCCGTCCAAGTAATCCGACCGACCAGCTCCGCCGCACCCGCGGTCGAAGCCCACAGGACCAGGCAACAGACCGCTAGCGCGCGGCGAGGACGGTTTGGCATTGCTGCGGCAGATCGGCGAGCACGAAATCGCGCGCATTGGGCCGTTTCGGCGCCGGCTTGGCGGGTTTCACGGTCTTTTTCGGCGGGTCGAGCGCATCGGTGACCCACCAGTTCAGGGTCTCGTCGCAGCCCGTGCCGCCCTTGGACAGATCGCGCACACTGGGCGTCTGGGTCTGGCACCCGCCCATCCCCGACGGACATTTCAGCCGAACATGGAAATGATAATGATGCCCCCAGAGTGGGCGGATCTTCTGCAGCCATTTCTTGTTGCCTCGCGCCGCGTTGCACATGGCGATCTTGGCCGGTGCGGTGACGAAGATCCGGTCCACGGCAGGGTCCTCCGCGGCGGCTTTCAGGATTTCCATATGCTGCGGTGTCCAGTTGCCGTTCACCCGCCGCTGGTCTTGCGACCGCACAGACACCGAGCTGATCTTCTCCCGCTCGGCCCGGCTCAGGTTCAGCCGTTTCGGCGGCAGCATCCAGATGTCGATATCCAGCCCCATCTGGTGACTCTGGTGGCCCGAGGTCATCGGCCCGCCCCGCGGCTGGCTGATATCGCCGATATAGAGACCCTTCCAGCCGGGCTGCGTCGCGGCGAACCGGCTCAGCCGCTCGACAAAGGCGATCGCCTCCGGATGGCCCCAGTTGCGGTTGCGGCTCAGGCGCATGGCCTGCCATGTCGGACCGGTCTCGGCCAGTTGCCGACCCCCGGCAAGACACCCCTTGGCATAGGTGCCGATCGCAGCCGGCTGGTGTGGCGAGCCACGCGCCTCCGCTCCGAACAGGGCGTTTGCCTTCGGCTCCGCCGCGAGGGGCGTGGAAAATAGCGCGGCACACAAGGACGCGGCGATTAAACGGATCATGGGCTGCTCGTCTCAGGGTCCGGATGCACGAACCTTAGCAGACCCAAACCACAGAGGAAGAGGGCAATCAGCGGAATGAGCCCCGCGCTTTGCGTCCCGCTGAGATCGGTGGCAATCGCGATGGTCAGCGGCGCCAGGAACGAGGTCGCCTTGCCTGCAAGGGCGTAAAGCCCGAAAGCCTCCGTCATCCGCCCCCGGCTGGCCTGGCGCACCATCATGGTCCGGCTTGCGGCCTGCAACACCCCGCCCGCCGCGCCGATCAACGCCCCGCAGATGTAGAAAATCGTGTCCGGCAAGGTGCTGTCCGGCGCCACGGGCATCCCGAACACCGCCTCGCGCGACACTGACACGATAGTGATCCCGACGCCCGTCAGGATGACGATGCAGACCGCGATCACCGGCTTGGGTCCAAAGGCGCGGTCCGCGAACCCGCCGATATAGGCAAAAACCGCGCCCGTGATCGCCGCCATGATCCCGAAGATCCCGATGTCGATCACGCTCCATTCCAGAACGCCCAGCGCATAGATCCCGCCGAAGGTGTACATTCCGTTCAACGCATCGCGGTAGAACATCGACGACGCGAGATAGGCCGCGAGGCTCCGCTGCCCCGGCAGCCGCCGTAAGGTGTCCGCCAACCCCTTCAGCCCGGCACGCAGGTCCGTCCGGCGCGGCGGCACGGGCGGTGTTTCCCGCACCCACAGGAAGAACGGGATCATGAAGACCACGAACCACAGCGCCACGAAGGGCCCGACACTGCGCGTCCCCTCTCGCATCTCGGGGTCCAGCCCGAAGACCGGCGCGATACCCAGCAAGGTCACCCCCGCCTCGTTTTCCGCGAAAAACAGCAGCATCAGGATCAGCGCGACGACTCCACCGGCATAGCCCACGGCCCAGCCGGTGCCCGAAATGCGTCCCAACTCCGCCTTCGGTCCCAGATCCGGCAACATCGCATTGGTGAAAATCGTGGCGAACTCCATCCCGATCAGGCCAAGCCCGAAACAGAACAGGATCAGTACCACCGCCTCCGCCCCCGGTACCGCGATCCACAACATGCTCGCACCCACGAGGTAAAGCACCGAGAACGCGAGGATCCACGGCATCCGCCGCCCGGCCTGGTCCGCCAGCGCGCCCAGGACCGGGGCCAGCACCGCGATGGTCAACCCCGTCGCCGTCAGCATGTAGCCCCACATCGCCTGCGCCGCGACCGGGTCGCCGACCACGGTCGCGAAATAGGGACTGAAGATGAAGGTCAGAAGCAGCGTGTTGTAGGGCTGGCTGGCCCAATCGAACATCATCCAGCCCGCTATGCGTTTTCTCGCCGCTTCCATTAAGCCCTCCGCCTGCTCGCGCGATTAAGCGCAAAGCCCTACGCCGAGGGCAACAGGTTTCTCAGCCCGCCAGCGCCGGAGGCCAGGGGCGCAGGTCTTCTGCCGCGATCCAGGCCTGCACCCAGTCCGGCAGATCCGGCGTGGCCAACCCGGGCGCCAGCGCGTCGATCAACCTTTGCGTCGGCACGATCCCCTTGGCGTCGGTCACCGCAGTGCGGAACACCGCCTGGCTCGTCACCACGCCCCGGACCAGCATGATCTGCTCGATATAGGTGAACCGCGCGTCCCACCCGATCAGCCGGGAACGCATCTCGATCCGGTCGAACATCCGGACCCGCCGCCGATACCGCACGACCGACCCCGCCACGGTCAACCCCCAGCGCTCGCGTTTCAATAGCGCCAGCAGCCCCGCGCGCTGCCCCAGCGGGATGCGGCCCAGATCGAACAGGGTCAGGGTCCGCCCGTTGTTCAGCTCCAGAAACAGGTCCAGGTCCCAGGGCCAGCAGACATGGTGGCTGACATGGGTGCCCAGCGGCTCCAGCGGCGGCAGGTTCGAGGCGCGCCAACTCTGGAACAGGAAACGGAAGATCGGGTACATGGGCAGGCTCCTTCCGGTTGCACTTCGCTCCGGGTGACGCCCGCGTCAACCGTGACCTCGCGTCCCCTGCTTGCACAGACCGGCGGTGACGCATAGGTCTTGGAAAACGCGACGGAGACCGCCCATGCAATCGCTTTTCCAGATCCTCATGCTGATCCTCGACGTGGTGTGGTTCATCATCATCGTCCACATCATCATGAGCTGGCTGATCAACTTCCAGGTGCTCAATCTGCGCCAGTCCCTCGTCGCCCAGATCTGGTACGGGCTGGAGCGGCTTCTGGAACCGATCTATTCCCGCGTGCGAGCGTTTCTGCCGAACATGGGCGGGCTCGATCTCGCCCCGCTGATCGTGTTGCTCGCGGTCTATGCCGTGCGGATCATCCTGACCAACAACATCGCCGCCTTTTACTGACATATTGCGGTCCGGCGACCTTGCTCCACGATAGGGAGTATGGGATGCTCTGAAAAAAGAGCAGTCTCAGGTAAACAGGTCCATGCCCTCCGCCGACACGATCCTGTCGTCAGTCTTCGGATTCTCCGAATTCCGCCCCGGCCAGGAAGAAGTGGTCGATGCCGTTTGCGCGGGCGAAGACGTGTTGGCGATCATGCCCACGGGCGGCGGCAAATCGCTCTGCTTCCAGTTGCCTGCGCTGGCCCGCGAGGGGCTGACCGTGGTGATCTCGCCTCTGATCGCCCTGATGCGCGACCAGGTAAGGGGGTTGCGCGAGGCGGGCGTGGCCGCGGGGGCACTGACCTCCGGCAACACGCCCGAAGAGACCGACGCGGTGTTCGAAGCCCTCGAAGACGGGTCGCTGAAAATCCTCTACATGGCGCCCGAACGCCTCGCCCATGGCGGCACGGTCCGCCTGTTGTCCCGCGCCGGGGTCGGCCTCCTGGCGGTGGACGAGGCGCACTGCGTCAGCCAATGGGGCCATGACTTCCGCCCCGACTACCTGCGCATCGGCGATCTGCGCCGGGCGCTCGACGTGCCGGTGGCCGCCTTTACCGCCACCGCCGATGCCGAAACCCGTGACGAGATCATCGCGCGCCTCTTCCCCGACACGGCCCCGCGCGTGTTCCTGCGCGGGTTCGACCGCCCGAACATCCACCTCGCCTTCGCAGCCAAGGACAGCCCCCGGCGGCAGATCCTCGACTTCGCCGGGGCCCGCAAGGGTCAGTCCGGCATCGTCTATTGCGGCACCCGCGCCAAGACCGAGGGCCTCGCCCAGGCCCTCCGCGAGGCCGGGCACATGGCCTGCCACTACCACGGCGGGATGGAGGCCGAGGACCGCCGCATCGTCGAGACCCGGTTTCAACGCGAGGACAGTCTCATTGTCGTGGCCACCGTGGCCTTCGGCATGGGCGTCGACAAACCCGATATCCGCTGGGTCGCCCACGCGGACCTGCCCAAGAGCATCGAGGCCTACTACCAGGAGATCGGCCGCGCGGGCCGCGACGGGGCGCCGGCCGAGACCCTGACGCTCTTCGGCCCCGACGACATCCGTCTGCGCCGCAGCCAGATCGACGAAGGCCTCGCCCCGCCCGAGCGCAAAGGTGCCGATCACGGCCGTCTCAACGCGCTGCTGGGTCTGGCCGAGGCGCTGCGCTGCCGCCGCCAGGTCCTGCTGTCCTATTTCGGTGAGGACAGCGCAGCATGCGGAAACTGCGATCTCTGCGACACCGCGCCCGAGGTGTTCGACGGCACCGATGCGGTGCGCAAGGCACTCTCGGCGGTGCTGCGTACGGGGGAAAGCTTCGGCGCGGGGCATCTCATCGACATCCTGACCGGGAACGCCACCGACAAGGTCCGCCAGCGCGGGCACGAAGACCTGCCAACCTTCGGCGTGGGCCGCGATCTGGATAAACGCACCTGGCAGGGTGTGTTCCGGCAAATGATGGGCCATGACCTCTTGCGCCCCGATGCTGCCCGCCACGGCGCGCTGGTGATGACCGACGCGGCCCGCCCGCTCCTGCGCGGGGAAACCACGATCGAGTTGCGCCGTGACACCCTGCGCAAGGCCGCCCACCGCCCCGCCGTCCGTGCGCTGGTCTCGGACGAGGACGCGCCGCTCCTGTCGGCGCTCAAGGCCAAGCGCCGCGCCCTGGCCGAGGCCGCCGGGGTCCCCGCCTACGTGATCTTCACCGACCGCAGTCTGATCGAGATGGCCGAACGGCGCCCCGACACCCTCGATGCCTTCGCGGGTATCAGCGGCGTGGGGGCCAAGAAGCTGGAAAAATACGGCGCGGCCTTTCTCGAAGTCATCGCGGGCGACCGACCGACCCCGGCCCATCCCGCGCGCCGCAAGCTGGCCGGGCGTGCGGCCGGCAGCACCTATGACCGCCTGCTCGAAGCCCAGGCCGCCCTGCTGCGCGGTGCGGCAGGCACGGACAAGCCGCTCAGCTGTTCCGCGGCCATCCTGTCGCGGGTGGCCGAGACCCGGCCGCGGGATGAGGATGATATGGTCCGCATCCTGGGCGACCGTCGCGCGGAACGGTTCGGCGCGGCCTTTCTCGAGGTGCTGCGCGAGGCGTGACGCTGGACCGGACGCGCCCTGCACCCTAGGTATTGGCAGACCAAGAAGGAGACCGCCCATGCTGACCGTGATTTCCCCGGCCAAACGTCTTGATTGGGATGTGGCGACGCCCGCGGGCGCGACCCTGCCGGAATTCCAGGACGAGGCAATGGCTTTGGTGGATGTCGCGCGGGAGCTCGACGTGGCCGATCTGCGCAAGCTCATGGGCCTGTCCGAGAAGCTCGCGGTGTTGAATCTCGACCGCTTCGCCAGTTTCGCTGAACAGGCCGACACCGAGACCGCCCGCCCCGCCGCGCTCGCCTTCGCGGGTGACACTTACACGGGGCTGGAGGCGCGGAGCCTTTCGGACGACGAGATGGCGTACGCCCAGGATCACCTGCGCATCCTGTCCGGTCTCTACGGCGTGCTGCGTCCGCTCGACCTGATCCAGGCCTACCGGCTCGAAATGGGCAGCCGCCTCGCGACGCCACGGGGCAAGACGCTTTATGACTGGTGGGGCGACCGGATCGCGACGGCGCTCAACCGTGCCGCTGAGGCGACCGACGGTCGCCTTCTCGTGAACTGCGCCTCGCAGGAGTATTTCGGCGCGGTGGACCTCAGCGCACTCTCCGTTCCCGTGGTCACGCCCGTTTTCCTCGAAGACCGCGACGGTACGACCAAGACTGTCAGCTTCTTTGCCAAGAAAGCCCGCGGCGCCATGGCCCGCTTCATCGTTCAGAACCGGGTGCGCAACCTCGATGGGCTGCGCGATTTCGAGACCGGCGGCTACCGCTTCGTCCCGGATCAGAGCACCGAAACCGCGCCGGTTTTCGTCCGCCCCTATCCCGAGGCCGCCCCGGCTGCGCGCGAACTCGCCTCCTAGCGCTCCTCGATCAGGGGTAAACGCCCCGCGGGGACCTGCGCCTCGATACGCGCGTGAATTTCCGTCTTCTTCAGCGGTTTGGTCAGGTAGTGATCCAATCCGGCGGCAAGGATCCTTTCTGCGTCGCCGTCCATGGCATGCGCGGTCAGCGCGCAGATCGGCACCGGCGGCAGGCTCAGTTCCGCCTCCCGCGCGCGGATCTTCTGGGTGGCCTCCATCCCGTCCATCTTGGGCATCGAGATATCCATGAAGATCATGTCCGGACGGTCTTCTTCAAAGGCGGCGACAGCCTCTTCGCCATTGTTGGCAAAGCGCAGATCGATATTGAGTCCCTTCACCATCTTGCGAAACACAAGCTGGTTCGTCTTGTTGTCCTCGGCTGCCAGCACGCTGGTCTTGCGTATGGGAACTTCGGCCTCTGCAGGCGCGACATCTCTCGGGGCCGGGGCTTCAACCGGCGCGTCGGTTTCCTGCACGGGGTCCGGATCCATGGTCCCGTCGTGTGGCGCCACCGGGACTTTGGGCAGGTCCGGCGCCTGCTGCGTGGCTTTGGCCGACACGAAAGATGCGGGTGTCGCCTCCCGGGCGACCTTGGCGGCGCGGGCCGACACGAACGGCCCCGGCTCCACCACCGGGTCCAGGGCGGGCGGGGCAGAAGCAGGGATCATTGAGATCACCTCCGCACCGGCCGGAGGGCCT
Source organism: Dinoroseobacter shibae DFL 12 = DSM 16493 (assembly GCF_000018145.1). NCBI lineage: Bacteria > Pseudomonadati > Pseudomonadota > Alphaproteobacteria > Rhodobacterales > Roseobacteraceae > Dinoroseobacter > Dinoroseobacter shibae. The sequence goes on along the minus strand of NC_009952.1, from coordinate 3,498,778 downwards.
GCGTCCTCGGTGATCGGATCGGTGAGCTTCAGCACCTTGTTCCGCTGGGCAAGGGTATTCAGCGCCGCATAAAGATCGGCGCGCATCACCGGCTTGTTCAAGGTCACCTCGAACAGGTTGCGATCCTCTGCAGTCAACTGCCCCAGCATCGCCGAGCTGAGCAGGATCACCGGCGGCCCTCCCACCCGATCCCGCACGCGGCGGGCCAGTTCGCTGCCCGACAGGCCGGGCATGACCAGATCGGTCAGCACCGCGTCCACATCCGGATTGGCATCCAGATAACTCAACGCCTCCTCGGCCGAGGTCGCGAGCGCCACGGACACGCCCAAGGGTGCCAGTTGACGCTCCAGGATCGAGCGGTTCAACTCGCCTTCCTCCACGATCAGCACCCGGCGCAGCTCGGACGACACCGACAGGGGCGGCTCCCCGTCTGCGGCATCCAGTGGCAAGGCGATCCGGAACGAAAAACAAGAGCCTTCGCCGATCTCGGAATCCACCCAGATCTCGCCACCCATCAGGTCAATCAGTTGCTTGGTGATGGCCAACCCCAGGCCCGTGCCCTCGAAGGCGCGGTTGCGTTCGTCCTCGGCCTGGTTGAACTCGCCGAAGATGTGATCGATCATCTCCGGCGCGATGCCGATCCCGGTATCCTCGATGCTGACGATGATCTCCTGCGTGCCGTCTTCCGGCGGCATCCCGATCACCCGGATCAGCACATGTCCCTCCAGGGTGAACTTTACCGCATTGCCTAGCAGGTTGGTCATTACCTGGCGCAACCGCCCCTGGTCGCCGATGAAATGGCTCGGCAGGAAGATGTCGTAGTCGAGCATCAGGTCCACCGACTTCTCCTGTGCGGTGGGCTTGGTCAGCATCACCACATCATGCATCAACCGTTCCAAGTCGAAGGGCGCGGGATGCAGTTGCAGCTTCTCCGCTTCCATCTTGGAGTAGTCGAGCACATCGTTGATGATCACCAGAAGCGCTTCGCCCGATTTGCGGATCGTCTCCACGTAAAGCGCCTGCTCCTCGTCCAGCGCGCTTTCGTTGAGCAGCTCGGACATGGCGACCACACCGTTCATCGGGGTGCGCAACTCGTGGCTCATATTGGCGAGGAAGGCGGATTTCGCGCGATTGGCGGCCTCGGCCCGGGTCCGTGCGAGGGTCAGTTCCTGCTCGCGCTTGATGGTATCGGTGATGTTCAGGCACAGGCTGACGATGTCGCCGTCCTCGCCGCGCCGCTCCACCAGCTTGATGGAAAACCCGTTCCAGAGCCGCACCACCGCAGGCTCGATCTGCGCTCCGTTCCAGCGCATCTCCATCTGCGCGCACCAGTCCTGACGACTCAGCCCTTCGGTATCTATGATCCCCTCCTCGGCGCAGAGCCGCAGGAGTTCTGCATAGCCGATGCCCGGCGCCACATCCTCCAGCCCGTCGAAGATGGACACATAGGCCGGGTTGGCGAGGACCAGCCTCCGCGAGGCATCGAACACCGCGAAGCCATCCTCTATCGTCTCGAACGAGGTCCACAGCCGCTGTTCCGCCCGCCGCAGGTCCGATCTGACCTGGAAATTCTCGTCCTTCAGCTCTTCGGCGGCGTGGCGCTGCTCGACGATCTGGTCGGATAGGGTGAATGCATGCCGGGAGAGCTTTTGATTCGCGGCGTAAAGCTCTTCTTGTTTTTGGGCGAGCAGGCGCTCCGCGGTCAGTCTTGCGCGCCGTTCGGCGGCGAGCTTGCTCTCGATTTCAGCGCTTTGCATCCACGGCGTCCCGACTCAGTCCATGACGCGCGCGGGCCAGTGCCGGCACGTCCTGGCCCGACACTGGCCTCAATTGGTGAATCTCCGCTTAAAGCGCTTCGAATGCGAGGGCGATTCCCTGCCCGCCTCCGATGCACATGGTCACGAGGGCGCGTTTACCGCCGATACGCTCCAACTCGTAGAGCGCCTTGAGGGCGATGATCGCGCCGGTGGCGCCCACGGGATGGCCAAGCGCAATCGCCCCGCCATTGGGGTTCACCTTCGCCGGATCGAGGCCAAGCCCCTTGTTGACCGCCAGCGCCTGGGCCGCGAAGGCCTCGTTGCTCTCGATCACATCGAAATCCGAGACGCTCAGGTCGGTCTTGGCCAGCAGGGCCTGCACCGCGGGCACCGGGCCGATACCCATCACCTCGGGCCGCACCCCGGCATGGGCATAGCCGAGGATCCGCGCGCGCGGCTTCAACCCGGCGCTCTCGGCCGCCGAGGCGCGTGCCAGAACCAGCGCCGCCGCCCCGTCATTGATTCCCGACGCATTGCCCGCCGTGACCGTGCCGTCCTTCTGGAACACCGTGCGCAGACCGGCCAGTGCCTCCGCCGTGGTGGGCTTGGGATGCTCGTCGCGCACGAAATCCACCATGTCGCGCTTCACCTTGACCGGCACCGGCACGATCTGGCTGTTGAAATGCCCGGCTTCCTGGGCGCGGGCAGCGCGGGCCTGGCTTTCCAAGGCGAAGGCGTCCTGGTCTGCACGGCCGATACCATGCTCGGCGGCGACATTCTCGGCGGTCACCCCCATGTGCCCGGTGCCGAAGGGGCAGTTCAAAGCCCCCAGCATCATGTCCATCGCCGTGGCATCGCCCATCTTCTGGCCCCAGCGGGCGACCGGCATCGCATAGGGCGACCGACTCATGCTCTCGGCCCCGCCGGCCAGTCCGAACTGCGCATCGCCCAACATCAGCGACTGGATCACCGAGACCAGCGCCTGCGCCCCGGAGCCGCACAGCCGGTTGACGTTCATCGCCGGTGTCGTGTCGGGGATCCCGGCCTCCATCGCGGCGACCCGCGACAGATACATGTCGCGCGGCTCGGTATTGATCACATGTCCGAAGACCACATGACCGATCTGCGCGCCTTCCACCCCGGACCGCTCCAGCGCGGCCTTGGCCACCGTGGCCCCCAGCGTAATCGGGGCCGTGCCCGCGAGGCTGCCGCCGAACGTGCCGATCGCCGTGCGGGCGCCGTCGAGAATGACGATGTCTTGATCCAATGGCATGGGGGTCCTCCCTCCTCGATAACCAGTTGCGCGGGCAGGCATACGCGCTTCCGCGACCAAAGTCGCGAGGGCAAGAGCGCGCAATCCGCCACCCCGGCCATAGCTATCCCGCACAGCCCAAGCGACCGTGCCGCTGCCGCAGCAGCCATGCCTGATTTCGGAAAGCCTGGGGAAGGCGTGGTGACCCCGGCAGGACTTGAACCTGCAACCTATCCCTTAGGAGGGGATTGCTCTATCCAGTTGAGCCACGGGGCCGTCCGGCACGTCATAGCGGCCCGGCGGCCGGTTGGGCAACCCTCTGGCCGACACTGATCAGGAGGCGCGCGCTTGCGCGCTGCCGTCCGGGCAGATCACGGCCCCCGAAGCGATTAGCCGGGCGACCGCGTCAGCGTCATAGCCCAGGTCCGCGAGGACCGCGCGGCTGTGTTGACCGAGCAGCGGCGCCGGCCGCTGCACCGCACCGGGGGTTTCGGAAAATTTCACCGGCAGGCCCAGCGCCTGCACCCGCCCGGCCACCGGATGCTCGGTCTCGACGATCATCTCCCGGGCGCGGGCCTGGGGGTCCGCATGCATCTCCGGCACTGTCAGGACCGGCCCCGCGGGTAGCCCCGCCTCCTCCATCCGCACCAGCCAATCCTGCGTGGTCCGGGTCTCGAAATGCGCCTCCAGGAGCGGGACCAATTCAGACAGGTTCACTCGGCGGTCCCGGTTGGTGGCAAAGCGCGGGTCGTCGCGCAACTCATCCGCCTCCAGAACCTCCAGCAGCCGCAACCAGTTCTTCTGGTTCGCCGCCCCGATATTGATCCAGCCATCGGCGGTGTGAAACGCCTGGTAGGGCGCGTTGATCGGATGGGCGGAGCCTTCGGGCTCCGGCGCGGTCCCCGTGGCAAAGGCAATCGCCGATTGCCAATAGGTCTGGGTGATCGCCGCTTCGAAGAGGCTGGTGTCCACCCTCTGCCCCTGTCCGGTCCGCAGGGCATGGGCATAGGCCGCGTTGACCCCCATCGCGGCCACGATCCCGCTGGTGATGTCCGAGATCGGTGCGCCGGGCTTCACCGGGGGCCGCCCCGGACCCTCGCCGGTGATCGACATCAGCCCCGACATGCCCTGCGCGATCAAATCAAACCCCCCGCGATGGGCATAGGGCCCCGTGCGCCCAAACCCCGAGATCTCGCAATAGATCAGGCGCGGGTTTTCCTTGCGCAGGGTCTCGTAGCCGAGGCCGAGCTTTTCCATCGTGCCCATGCGGTAATTCTCGATCACCACATCGGCATCGCGCAGAAGGGCGTGCAGAACCTCCACCGCGTCCGGGTCCTTGAGGTTCAGGGAAATCCCCCGCTTGCCCCGGTTCATCATCATGTAAGCCGCGGACTCGCCGTTGATGTCGGGGGGCAGGAAACGCCGACTGTCATCGCCATCGGGCTTTTCGACCTTGATCACATCCGCGCCCATATCGGCCAGCATCATGCCGCAGACCGGCCCGGCCATGATATGCGCCAGTTCGATCACCTTCATGCCTTTGAGGGGGCCTTGAGCTTGTTCGGTCATGTCCCGCTCCAACTCGGTTTGCGCTTGCCCAGAAACGCCTCCATCCCCTCGCGGAAATCGGCGCTCATGTAGCACATCTCGATCAGGTCGCCGTCCTCGGCGGACTGCACGGCTTGGAGTCGGCGCATGGCCTCCTTGGTCGCGCGCAGGGTCAGGGGGGCCATGCCACCGACCTGTGCGGCCAACTCTTCGGCCCGCGCCAATACCGCCGCTTCATCCTCCAGAACCTCGGACACGAGACCCACCGACAACGCCTCCTCGGCCCCCATCAGCCGCGCGGTGAAGATCATCTCACGCACCCGGCCTGCGCCCATCAGCGCCGAGAGCCGCGCCAGGTTTGCAGCCGCCAGGCAATTGCCCAGCGTCCGCGCAATCGGGAAGCCGAATTTCAAGGATCCGCTGGTGATCCGCAGGTCGCAGACCGCCGCGATGGATGCGCCCCCCCCGGTACAAGCCCCATGGATCGCGGCAATCGTCGGCAGGGGGCAGGTCTCCACCGCGGTCAGAACCGCCTCGATCCGCCCTTCGTACCTCCGGGCGTCCTCGGCTGTCTCGAAGGCCCGGAACTGGGTCATGTCCGTCCCGGCGGCAAAGGCCTTGCCGCCATTGCCCTTGATCACCACTGCCCGCACCGACCCATCGGTGGGCACCGACTGGCACAGTTCGGCCAGCCCTTCATACATCCCGAAGGTCAACGCATTGCGCGCCTCGGGGCGGTTGAACGACACCCACAGGGTGCCGTTCCGGGTCTCTGTCACAAGCTCGGTCATCCGTAGAAATACTCCACCAGGAACAGCGGGATCGACGGGATGTAGGTACACATCAGCAAGACCGTCAGCAGCACCAGGATGAACCAGATATTGACCTTGGACACTTCCCAGATGTTGGCCCGCGCCACCGCGCAGGCGGTGATCAGGACCGACGCCACCGGCGGCGTCTGCTGCCCGATGGCGAGGTTCAGCGTCACCACCAGCCCGAAATGGATCGGGTTGATATCCGCCGCCACGATCAACGGGATCACGATCGGCACCACCAGGATGATGGCCGCCGCTGAATGCAGGAAGAACCCGATGATCAGGAAGAAGAAGTTCAGGATCAGCAGGATCACCCACTTGTTGTCGGTGATCTCCAGGATGTTCTGGGCAATCTCCTGAGGGACCTGCGCGCGGGTCAGGAACCCGCCCATCACCACCGACGCGGCGACCAGCACCATCACGACTGCGGTCTGCATCCCGCCGTCGAGCATCGCGCTCTTGAGCCGCCCAAGATTGACCTGTCGGTAATAAAGGCTGACGAGGATCGCCGCGAGCACGGCCAGACCGGCGGCCTCCGTTGCGGTCACGAACCCGCCGAAGATGCCACCGAGGATGATCACCGGCAGCGCGAAGGTCGGCAGTGCGTCGATGAACGTCTCCCAAAGGCGACGGCCCGAGAAAGCCTCTTCGCGCGGCAGGTCGTAGCGGCGGGCAAAGACATAGGCCACGCCCATCAACCCGGCCGCCCCCATCAGGCCCGGCACGATGCCCGCCACGAACAGCTGCTCGACCGAGACATTGGCCGAGGTCGCATAGAGGATCATCGGGATCGAGGGTGGAATGATGATCGCCAGCGACGCCGAGGACGACGTCACCGCCGCCGAGAACGCGCCGGAATAGCCGCGCTTTTTCATCTGCGGGATCATGACCGACCCCATGGCCGCCACATCCGCCACCGCCGAGCCGGAGATTTCCGCAAAGAACAGCGACACGCCGATATTCACATGGGCTAGGCCGCCCCGAACGAAGCCGATGATGCAGGTGACGAAGTTGATCAGCCGGTCGGTGATGCCGCCCGCGTTCATGATCGCGCCCGCGAGCACGAACATCGGGATCGCGATCAGCGAGAACTTGGTGGACCCGTTATACATGTCGAGCGCCACGGTCACGAGCGAACTGGTCCCCTCCATCACCAGCAGGCCGAGGATGGCCGACACGGCGAGGGCCACGGCGATGGGGATGTTCAGGCAGATCATCGCCACCATCGCCACGAAAATACCAAACATCAGCATCAGGCGTTCCCCGCTTTCTTCATTTCCTGCTCGACCTCTTCTTCGATCTCCGCATGTTCCAGCGAGATACCGGCCGCGCATTTGGCCCAATACTCCGGCAGGCTCAGCGCCTGGCAGATCAGGAACAGCACCGCGCCGATGGGAATGACCGATTGGGTGAAGGTGATCGGCACCCAGGTCAGCGAGATCAGGTTCATGCCGGTCATCACCGTCAGCACCGTGAACCCGGCCCAGGCCAGCAACAGGAAAAAGCCCGCCGTGACCGCCTCGGCAAGGGCCACCGCCCACATCCGCGCGGGCATGGGGATCGACAGAAGCACCGAGTCGAACCCGATATGGCGGCGGCGCAACGCGGCCAGCGCCGCCCCGTAATAGGTGATCCAGGCCAGCAGGATCGCGGCGACCTCGTCGTACCAGCTGAAACTGGACCCGGCGAGACGCCACAGAACCGCGACGATGACGATGACGGTCAGAAACACCATCAGGAAGATGACGAACCATTCCAGGGCGGTCTCGAGGACCTTTCGGAACATGGCGAGCATGTGAGGGATTCCATGTCGTAGGGCAAAGCCTGCCCGGGGCGCCGAAGAGCACCGGGCACGCGATCAATCTGTGCGAAGGATCGTTCAGGCGGGCCGCCCCTTGAGGCGACCCGCGGGAAGCCTCAGGAGCCTTCGGCCAGGGACTGCACCGTTTCGATCATTTCGGCAGCACCCTCGACCTGTGCCGCGAAGGCGTCATAGATCGGGGTGGAGGCCGCCACGAACGCCGCCTTGTCGGCTTCGTTCACTTCCACACCAGCCGCCTTGATCACGTCGAGCAGTTCGGTCTCCAGGTTCGCGGCGATCTCATACACCGTGTCCTGAGTCTCGGTCCCGCAGGATTCCAGCGCCGCGCGCACATCCTCGGGCCAGGACTGCCACTGATTCTCCGCCACCAGCACATAAGCCGGGGTGTAGACATGGCCAGTGATCGACAGATAGCTCTGCACTTCCTGGAACTTGGCGGATGCAATCTGGGCATAGGGGTTCTCCTGCCCGTCGATGACCTTGGTCTGGAGCGCGGTGAACACCTCCGAGAAGGACATCGGCGTCGGGTTCGCGCCGTATTCCTGGAACATCTTCACCCGCCATTCGCCATTCGGCGTGCGCAGCTTCACACCGGCCAGGTCTTCGGGCGTGTTGATCGGGCGCACATTGTTGGTGATGTGCCGAAACCCGTTCTCCATGTAGCCGATGATCCGGTAGCCTTGGCCAAGCGCGGCCTCTTGGAACGTGTCGCCCAGTTCGGCCTGCACGCGCTTCATGTGCTCGCGGTCACGGATGATGTAGGGCATCTCGAAGATGCCGAACTCCGGCGCCACCGAGGACATCACCGAGGACGGCAGCGACATGTGCACCTGACCCAGCTTCAGCTTCTGCAGCATCTCGCGGTCATTGCCGAGCTGGCTCGCGCCAAACGTCTGCACCTCGGCCGCATCGCCGAGCTTGCCGTTGGCACATTCGGCAAAGGCGTTCACCGATGCCTCGAACAGCGACCCGGGCGCCCCCACATGGCCGAAACGCAGCACCATCTCGGCGCTGGCAATCGCCGGCGTGACACAGGCGGCCACGGCCCCCAGCAGTACGGTCTTGAGTTTCATCAGAATTTCCTCCCTTTTTGTCTGATCGTCAGATTGTCTTACTCGGCGGCCACCTTTACCGCCTCATGGGTCTTCAAGTGATCCATCGCCGCCTGCACGCCGCCGCTCTCATGCGGCACGCCTGCCTTGGCCAGCCCCATCTCCACCCCCGACAGCGTCGCCATCAGCATCAGATCGTTGAAATCGCCCAGATGCCCGATGCGGAATACCTTGTCGGCAACCTTGCTCAGCCCGTTGCCGAGCGAGATGTCGTAATGCGCCAGCGTGGTCGCGCGGAACGCATCCGCCGAATGCCCCTCCGGCATCATCACCGCCGTCAACACACCGCTTTCCTGCCCCTGCCGGGCGCAGAGCACCTCCAGCCCCCAGGCGCGCACGGCCGCGCGGGTCGCAGCCCCGTGGCGACGGTGCCGCTCGAAGACATTCTCCAGCCCCTCCTCGTGAAGCATGTCCACCGCTTCATTCAACCCGTAGAGCAGGTTCGTCCCCGGCGTGTAGGGGAAATACCCCGTCGCGTTCGGCCCGACCATGTCCAGCCAGTCCCAGTAGCTGCGCTGCATCTTGGCCGACTTCGCCACCTCCAGCGCCTTGTCGGATACCGCGTTGAAGCTCAGCCCCGGCGGCAGCATCAGACCCTTTTGCGACCCTGACACGCAGACATCGACGCCCCAGGCATCGAACTCGAACGGCACCGAGGCGAGCCCGGAAATCGAATCGACCATCAACAAGGCGGGATGCCCCGTGGCATCCATCGCCGCGCGCACCTCCGCAATCGGTGAGACCGACCCGGTGGAGGTCTCGTTATGGACCACGCAAACCGCTTTGATCTCGTGGTCCGTGTCCTTGCGCAGCGCGTCCTCGATCGCCTGCGGGTCCGCCCCGCCGCGCCAGTCGCCTTCGATGAACACCGGGTTCAGGCCGATTTTCTTGGCCATCTTCTGCCACAGTGTGGCGAAATGGCCAGTCTCGTACATCAGAACCGTATCGCCCGGCGACATGGTGTTCACCAGTGCCGCTTCCCACGCGCCCGTCCCCGAAGACGGGAAGATGAAGACGTTCTGGTCCGTGCGGAAGATCGTTTTCATGCCCTTGAGGGCCTTCTGCCCTACATCTGCAAAGTCTGGCCCGCGATGGTCGATCGTCTGCATGGAAATCGCCCGCAAGATCCGGTCCGGAACCGCGCTGGGCCCAGGGATCTGCAGGAAATGGCGGCCAGCCTTGCGCATGGGGTCGGTCTCCTCCGGTTGTCGGCCCCTGCTCGGACAGGGGAGTCTTTTTTCGTTGTGCATACACAATAATGAATTCATAATTCAGTCAACTGCAATTTTTCCGTATCACGCTGTAGGGGACACGCATGGGAATGATGGAGAAATCGCCACTGGCCTCGCGCCTCGCCGGGAAGATCGAGGGCGAGCTGCTCTTCGACGCCTTCTCGCGCGGGCGCTATGCGACAGACGCGTCCATCTATCAGATGACCCCGCTCGGCGCGGTGGTCCCAAAATCCCTGGACGACATCGAAACCGCGCTGGGGGCAGCGCGCGAATTGGGCGCCTCGGTCCTGCCGCGCGGGGGCGGCACGTCCCAATGCGGCCAGACGGTCAACCATTCCCTGGTCCTCGACAATTCCAAGTATTTCAACCGGATCCTCGATCTGGACGTGGCAAACCGGCGCTGCGTCGTGCAACCGGGCATCGTGCTGGACGAGCTGAACCGCGCGTTGAAGCCCCACGGGTTGTGGTTTCCCGTGGATGTCTCCACCGCCTCCCGCGCCACCATCGGCGGGATGGCCGCCAACAACTCCTGCGGGGGGCGGTCCCTGCGCTACGGAACCATGCGCGACAACGTGCTGTCGATCGAAGCGATCCTCGCGGACGGCACCCGCACCACCTTCGGCCCGGTGGATCGCAACGGCGTTCTCGGCAACGACCCCACCTCGGCCCTGATCTCCGAAATGCTGGCACTGGGCGCGCGGGAACAGGCCGAGATCGCCGCGCGCTTTCCCAACATCATCCGGCGCGTGGGCGGCTACAACATCGACGCCCTGACCCCGGATCATGCGCGCAACAACATGGCCCACCTGCTGGTCGGCTCCGAAGGCACGCTGGGCTATTTCACCGCCATCGAGTTGAAACTGTCGCCCCTGCAATCGACCAAGGTCACCGGGGCCTGCCATTTCCCGACCTTCCATGCCGCGATGGACGCGGCACAACATCTCGTCCCGCTGAAACCGGCCGCGGTGGAGCTTGTGGACGACACGATGATCGCGCTTGCCCGCGACATCCCGATGTTTCGTCAGACAATCAGTCAATTTGTGCAGGGCGACCCGGCGGCGCTGCTGCTCGTGGAATTTGCCGAAGGCTCCGATGCGGCGAACGCGGCGAAACTCGAAGAATTGTCAGACAAAATGGCCGCGCTCGGCTTCGGCTTCGACCGCAGCGGCAAGCACTGGGGCGGTTCGGTCGCCGTGACCGATTTGAAGCTCCAGAACGACATCGGCGAGGTGCGCAAATCGGGCCTCAACATCATGATGTCGATGAAATCCGAGGGCAAACCGGTCTCCTTTGTCGAGGATTGCGCGGTGGAGCTGCCGGATCTCGCCGCTTATACTGCCGGGCTGACCGAGATCTTCGAGAAACACGGCACCAAGGGCACCTGGTATGCCCATGCCTCGGTCGGCTGCCTCCATGTCCGGCCGGTGCTGAACATGAAGCTCGACAAGGACGTCAAGACCATGCGCGCCATCGCGGAAGAGTGCTTCGACCTTGTCGCCCATTACAAGGGCTCCCATTCCGGCGAACACGGCGACGGCATCGTGCGCAGCGAATTCCACGAGAAGATGTTCGGCCCGCAGATGGTCGCCAGCTTCAATGAGGTGAAGGACCGCTTCGACCCCAACCGCCTCTTCAACCCCGGAAAGATCGTCCAGCCGCCCAAGATGGATGACCGGCGGCTCTTTCGCTACGGGCCCGACTACACCGTGAAACCGATGAAAACCGCGCTTGACTGGTCCGCATGGCCCGGGGCCGGGGGCGGGTTCCAGGGCGCGGTAGAGATGTGCAACAACAACGGCGCCTGCCGCAAGCTGAAGGGCGGGGTGATGTGCCCCTCCTACCGGGTGACCCGGAACGAGCGGGACGTTGTGCGCGGGCGGGCCAACTCCCTCAGGCTGGCGATCTCGGGGCAGCTCGGGCCGGATGCCTTTGCATCCGACGACATGGTCTCGGCCATGAAACTGTGCGTGTCCTGCAAGGGCTGCAAGCGCGAATGTCCGACCGGCGTGGACATGGCCAAGATGAAGATCGAGGTGCTGGCCGCCCGGGCCGAGAAACACGGGCTGTCCTTCCACGACAAGCTGGTGGGTTACATGCCCGCGTATGCCCCGTTCGCCGCGAAACTGCCCTGGCTCGCCAATGCCCGCAACTGGCTGCCCGGGGCGGCGAAGCTGACCGAGCGCCTGACCGGGTTCGCGGCAAGCCGCAAATTGCCGGCCTGGTCCAATGACCCGTTTCTCGACACGGAGTTCCAGGACGCCGACCCGGACGTGGTGCTCTGGGCGGATATCTTCAACCGCTACTTCGAGCCGGAGAACCTGCGCGCCGCGGGCCGGGTGCTGCGGGCGGCGGGGCTGCGGGTGGCCGTGGTCCGGCCCGCCGACGGCAAGGATCCGCTCGATTGCGGGCGGACATACCTCGCCGTGGGGCTGGTGGAGGAGGCGCGCGCCTCCGCCCGCCGGGCGCTCAAGGCCCTCGTCCCCCATGCCGAGAAGGGGGTGCCCATCGTCGGGCTGGAGCCCTCGTCGCTCCTGACCCTGCGGGACGAATGGCCGGTGCTGGTGCCCGGCCCGGAGGCCGATCTCGTGGCCCAGCACGCGCTGATGCTGGAGGAGTATCTCGTTCGCAACGAAATCGCCCTGCCGCTGAAACCCCTCGGCCGACCCATCCTGCTGCACGGGCATTGCCACCAGAAGGCCCATAACGTGATGCCGGATGTCCAGAAGACGCTGGCGATGATCCCGCAGGCGGAGGTGTCGGTGGTCGAGACCAGCTGCTGCGGCATGGCCGGGGCTTTTGGATATGGCAAGGATACGGTAGAAACCTCCCTCAAGATGGCCGAGCTGGACCTGTTGCCCGCGGTGCGGGCCGCGGCGCAGGACGCGCTGGTGGTGGCCGATGGCACCTCTTGCCGCCACCAGATCAAGGACGGCGCCGCGCGGGAGGCGATCCATGTCGCCCGGATCCTGGAGATGGCGCTCGATGCCGGTGGAAAGGGAGCCTGAGATGAACCTTGCCAAGCCGATCGCCCGCCCGTCGCTGCATGCGGAACTGGTGGACCGGGTCCGCGAGCTGATCATCGAGGGCAGCCTGGAGCCGGGCACCAAGATCCCCGAGAAGGAGCTGTGCCAGAGCTTCGGTGTGTCGCGCACGCCGATGCGCGAAGCGCTCAAGGTGCTCGCCAACGAGGGGCTCGCGGTGCTGGAGCCGAACCGGGGCGCCTGGGTGTCCACGGTCACGATGGAGGAGCTCGAAGAGACCTTCCCGGTGATCGCGGCGTTGGAGCGGCTTGCCGGGGAGCTGGCCTGCGCCCATGGAAGCGACGCCCAGATCGCCCATATCCGCACCCGCCACGACGACATGATGGCGTGTTTCGCAACGCGCAACCGGCAGGCCTATTTCAAGGCGAACCAGGATATCCACGACGGCATCCTCGAGGCGGCGGGCAACGAGGTTCTGTCCCAGCATCACAGGGTGCTTGGTTCAAGGGTGAAGCGCGCGCGATTCCTTGCGAATATCTCGGATGCGCGCTGGGCCCAGGCCGTGGCCGAGCACGAAGGCATCATCACCGCGCTGGAGGCACGGGACGGCCCGCTGCTCGGGCAGCTGTTGTCGGCCCATCTCGGTAACAAATTCGCCGCGCTGAAAGCCCGGATGAATTGAGGCGCCCGGTGGGGGTTGCGCCGGACCCGGGGCGCTTCGACTGAATTCATTGCAAAAAACCCGAGGGTTTCGCATGCGAAACCACAAGGTTTTGGAAAGCTTCATGAAAACCGGGTAACCTTGGTTAACGCCGCACCCGCCCGCACAGCCCGGCGTGACCCTATGGTCCCCTTGCCAGAATTGTGACCGCTAACGTAAGCTATGGGCATCTCCGGGTTTGCGTGCGGCGGCCCGCGGATGGATGTGACCTGCCGCCAGTTTCAGGAGCCCCTCGATGAACGACGTTTCCGCCCCCCCTGCGCGACGCCCCCTGACCCTGCGGGACGTGTCGGAAGCCTCCGGGGTGAGCGAGATGACCGTGAGCCGGGTGCTGCGCAATCGCGGCGATGTCTCGGACGCGACGCGCGCCAAGGTGCAGGAGGCCGCGCGCGCCCTGGGCTACGTGCCCAACAAGATCGCCGGCGCGCTGGCCTCGAACCGGGTGAATCTGGTGGCGGTGATCATCCCGTCCATGTCCAACATGGTGTTTCCGGAGGTGATGGGCGGCATTTCCAGCGTGCTGGAAGAGACCGAGTTGCAGCCCGTGGTCGGCATCACCGACTACCTGCCCGAGAAGGAAGAGAAGGTCCTCTACGAGATGCTGTCCTGGCGTCCCTCGGGCGTGATCATCGCCGGGCTGGAGCATACGGAGGCCGCGCGCGCGATGCTGCGCAACTCCGGCATCCCGGTGGTCGAGATCATGGATACGGATGGCAATCCGACCGATTGCGCCGTGGGGATTTCCCATCGTCGCGCGGGCCGCGAGATGGGCGAGGCGATCCTGGAGGCGGGCTACCGGCGGATCGGCTTCATGGGCACCAAGATGGCCTTGGATCACCGGGCGCGCAAACGCTACGAGGGGTTCGTCGAAGCGCTCGCCAAGGGCGGTGTGGAACTCGCCGATTGGGAATTCTACGAGGGCGGCTCGGCGCTGGCCAAGGGCCGCGAGTTGACCGCCGCCATGCTGGAGCGGACGCCCGACCTCGATTTCCTCTATTACTCCAACGACCTGATCGGGGCGGGCGGATTGCTCTATTGTACCGAGAAGGGCATGGATATTCCCGGCAGCTTCGGCATGGCCGGGTTCAACGGGGTCGAATTGCTGCGCGGTTTGCCGGTGACCCTGGCCACGATCGACAGTTGCCGCCGGGAGATCGGGCGCACCGCCGCCGACATGATCGTGGCGCGGATGGAGGGCGCGACCTCGTCCGAAGTGGTCACCCTGACGCCGAAACTGCAGCCCGGCGACACCATGCGCCTGAGCGCGCCCTAGGGTTGATAGAGCGGCACGGTGGAGATCGCCATTTTCGCCGACCCGTCGGTCAGCTCGCGGGCGTGGGCGACATAGATCAGGGTCTGGTTGGTCTCGTCGAAGATCCGCTTGATCCGCAGGGATTTCAGCACGATGGAGCGGCGTTCGTTGAACACGTCCTCACCCTCGTCGCTGCGATCGATCTCGCCGATGGTGATCGGGCCGGTCTGGCGGCAGGCGATGGAGGCGTTCGACGGGTCCTCGAACCAGTTGCCCTTGGAAATCCGGTCGATCAGCCCCCGTTCGAAATAGGCGATATGGCAGGTGACGCCCGTGACCTCGGGGTCGGCGATGGCCTCGATGATGATGTCGTTGCCGATCCAGTCCACGTCCACATTGCCGACCTGTTCGGCCCAGGTGATCTGAGGCGCAGGCAGGGCGAGGCAGAGGGCGGCGACGAGGGGGCGAATCATGGGAGGGCTCCTTTTGCGACGGCAACGCCCGGGGCATGGCACGGGTTCCGGGGCGCTGTCGATGCCGGTGAGTTCGCGGTGGCCGGGCCTGTGCATTTGGGCAAGGATGGCCGGGCAGTTCGGGAGGGAGGGGCCATGACAGGGCAGATCAGGGGTGCGGCGCGGTCCTTCGGGGCGGACGCGGCGGGTTGGCGCGGATGAGCAAGTTCGGGCCAACGCGGGGGGAGCTGTGGTTCCGGCTCGGCTTCAGCCTGTTCGGGCTGGGGTTGATGGGGTTTGCCTTGCTGACGCGGGGATTTGGCGGGATCGCCTGGGTCGAGGTGGTGCTGATCGCCAGCGCGTTTTTCGGCGGGACCGCGGTCTGGGCCGCGCGGCGTCTGTGGCAGACGCGCAACCGGCCCTGACCATGGACCGGACTCAGGCCGGGGTGAGCGGGCGGCGTCCGGTCTCGGTCAGGATCGCGGCATGGGGGCCTTCGAATACCGCCGGGACCAGCGGGCGGCCATAGCCTGCGCCACCATCGAGATCGACCCGATTGCCGAAATGGGTGGGTGCATCGAGCGCGGTATGCCCATGCACCACCAGCCGTCCATGGGAACGCACGTCGGACAGAAAAGGCTCCCGGATCCAGAGCAGATCCTCGGTATCCTGGGCGGTCAGCGCGCGACCGGGGCGGATGCCCGCATGCACGCAGAGCAGGCCGGGGGCTTCGAACCACAAGGGCAGGCTTTCGAGGAAGTTCAGATGGGCCTCCGGCACGGTGCGGGCGGCGGCTTCGGCCGCGGGCGCGAAATCGCCGTCCTCGGCGGCGATCCCGTAGGAGGCCAGCGTCGCCGTCCCGCCCAGCAACGGGTGCAGCCAGCTCTTGCCGGATTTCACGTTGGTGTCATGGGCCAGCCCATTGCGGGCGAAGCGGGCGAACATGCGGTCATGGTTGCCCTTGAGCACGATCCAGGGCGCGCCGGCCGCACGCCCGGCGATCAGGTGGTCGAGCACGCCGCGACTGTCCGGGCCGCGATCCACCAGGTCGCCCAGATGGACGACGGGCGCCTCCGGGTCGGCCACGCGCGCCTTGTCCTCGGCAATCAGCCGGTGGGCCCGGCGGAGCTGGTCGAGTTGTCCGTGGATATCGCCGAGAATGTAGAGGCGCATGCTCTCTCCGAGGGGCGACCGGCCCGCCCTGGGCCGGTCGCGGATTTGTCACGCTCAGGCGACGTTGAATTGCAGGGGGCGCACCTGCTGGAACAGGCCGGTCGCGATCAGCTTGTCCTGCACGTCCCGCGGCAGGGGGGCGTCGAGATAGAGCATGGCGATGGCGTCGCCGTTGGTCTCGTTCCGGCCGAGGGTGAAGTTCGCGATGTTGACCTGGTTCTCACCCAGGATCCCCCCCAGGGTGCCGATCATGCCCGGCGTGTCCTTGTTGGTGGTGTAGAGCATGTGCTCGCCGATCTCGGCGTCGATATTGATGCCCTTGATCTGGATGAAGCGCGGCTTGCCATCGGAGAACACCGTGCCCGCGATGGACCGGGTCCGCTGGTCGGTCTTGACCGTCAGCTTGACGTAGCCGTCGAACACGCCGGACTTGTCCTGGGTGGTGGTCGACAGACCGATGCCGCGTTCCTTGGCGATTACCGGGGCGGAAACCATGTTCACGTCCGGGTTCGTGGCCTGCATGATGCCCGCGATCACGGCGCAGTTCAGCGCCTCGAGGTTCATCTTGGCGACCGTGCCGTTGTAGAGGATCTCGATGCTGTCGATGGGCTCGTCGGTCAGCTGGCCCACGAAGGTGCCGAGATGGCCCGCCAGTTTGACCCAAGGCCCCATGGTCTTGGCTTCCTCGGCGGTCACCGACGGCATGTTGAGCGCGTTTTCCACCGCCCCGCTGAGCAGGTAGTTCGACATCTGCTCGGCCACCTGCAGGGCCACGTTTTCCTGCGCCTCGGTGGTGGAGGCGCCCAGATGCGGGGTGCAGACCACGTTGGGCAGGCCGAAAAGCGGGTTCTCGGTCGCGGGTTCCTCGGCGAAGACGTCGAAGGCGGCTCCGGCCACATGACCGGATTTCAGAAGATCCGCGAGCGCCTGTTCGTCCACCAGCCCGCCGCGCGCGCAGTTGATGATACGCACGCCCTTCTTGGTCTTCTCCAGCGCCTCGCGGCTCAGGATGTTGCGGGTCTGGTCCGTGAGCGGCACGTGCAGCGTGATGAAATCGGCCCGCGCCAGCAGGGTGTCGAGATCGACCTTTTCCACCCCAAGCTTGTCGGCGCGTTCTTCGGACAGGAAGGGATCATAGGCGATGACCTTCATCTTCAAGCCCAGGGCGCGTTCGCAGACGATACCGCCGATATTGCCCGCGCCGATCACGCCCAGGGTCTTGGCGGTCAACTCGACCCCCATGAATTTCGACTTCTCCCACTTGCCCGCATGGGTCGACGCGCTGGCCTCGGGGATCTGGCGGGCGACGGCGAACATCATCGCGATGGCGTGTTCGGCGGTGGTGATCATGTTGCCGAAGGGGGTGTTCATCACGATCACGCCCTTCTTGGAGGCGGCGACCTTGTCCACGTTGTCGGTGCCGATCCCGGCGCGGCCCACGACCTTGAGGTTGTCGGCATGGGCCAGCAGCTTCTCGGTGACCTTGGTGGCCGAGCGGATGGCCAGACCGTCATATTTTCCAATGACTTCCGCGAGCTTGTCCTTGTCCTTGCCGAGGGACGGTTCGAAATCGACCTCGATGCCGCGGTCGCGGAAAATCTGAACGGCGGTTTCCGAGAGCTTGTCGGAGACGAGTACTTTGGGCGCCATTTCGGGCTCCTTTTTTGGGGTCTGAGGCAGGTCGGATCGGCGTCGGCCATGTGTCGGACCTTTGTATGCCTCGTAAAATTGTCAGGAATAGCCCGGCCGAGACTGGCCGGACCGGATCTGTTCGGGGGGTAGGCCGGGGTTCACCCCGGCATGCGCTCAGGCTTCGGCCAGTTGCGCGGCGATCTCGGCCTCGAAGGCCCAGGAGAGCCAGGGCAGCAGGGCCTCGACATCCGATGTCTCCACCGTGCCGCCGCACCAGATGCGCAGGCCCGGAGGGGCGTCGCGATAGGCGCCGATGTCAAAGGCGATGCCCTCGGCCTCCAGCCGCTTGGCCACGGCCTTGGCGAACGCCGCCCCGTCCGCGATCCGGTCGTCGGTGAATTTCAGGCAGACCGAGGTGGTCGAGCGTGTCGCCGGGTCCGCCGCCAGGAAGTCGATCCAGTCGTTAGCCGCCACGAAGGCCGCGATGGCGGCGGTGTTCGCCTCGGCCCGCGCGATCAGGCCCGGCAGGCCGCCCACGGATTTCGCCCAGTCGAGCGCGAAGAGGTAATCCTCGACACAGAGCATCGAGGGCGTGTTGATCGTCTCGCCCCGGAAGATCCCGTCGATCAGCTTGCCGCCCTTGGTCAGGCGGAAGATCTTGGGCAAAGGCCAGGGCGGTGTGTAGGATTCCAGGCGCGCGACGGCGCGGGGGGACAGGATCAGGATGCCGTGTGCGGCCTCGCCGCCCAGCACCTTCTGCCAGCTGAAGGTGGTGGCATCGAGCTTGTCCCAGGCCAGATCCATGGCGAAGGCCGCCGAGGTCGCGTCGCAGAGCGTCAGGCCCGCGCGGTCGGCGGGGATCCAGTCGCCATCGGGGACGCGCACGCCCGAGGTCGTGCCGTTCCAGGTGAAGCACACGTCCTTGTCGAAATCGACCGCGGCCAGGTCGACGATCTCGCCGTACTCTGCGGTGCGGGTGGTGGCGTCCAGTTTGAGCTGCTTGATCGCGTCGGTGACCCAGCCGGACCCGAAGCTTTCCCAGGCGAGCATTTCCACCGGGCGTTCGCCGAGCAGGGACCACATCGCCATCTCGTAGGCGCCGGTGTCGGAGGCGGGCACGATGCCGATCTTGTAATCGGCAGGCACGCCCAGCACCTCGCGCGTGGTCTCGATCGCGGCTTTCAGCTTGTCCTTGCCGACAGTGGCGCGGTGCGACCGGCCAAGGGCGGCGTCGCCGAGCGTATCGAGGGTCCATGTGGGGGGTTTGGCGCAGGGGCCAGAGGAAAAACGCGGGTTTGCCGGCCGCGTGACCGGAGCGTCGAGTGCCATGTCTGGTATCCTTCCAGATATCTGCCCTTCGTTGGGGAAGGGTGTCCCGGGGACGCGTATAAGCGGCGGTGCCGGGGGGCGGCAAGCCGGAAAATGCGGCGATTGCGTCGCAATTCCGGGCGTTACAGGGGAGACTGTTTCGGATCGGAAACTGGGTGCGGACGGACTGGCGCGCGGGCGCGGGTCGTGGTTTATGCGCGCCAAACCGGAATGGAGCTGCCCCGATGTTCGTTGCCACCCTGCTGACCGATCCTGCCGCGCCCGCGCTGGAGGAGGCGATGGTCACCGCCCTGCGCGATGCCTGGGGCGGGGGCGATGCGCGGTGGTTGGCCGCGGGGGAGGCGGCGGAGTTTCCGCTGCAGGAGGTGCCCGGCAACCTGTGGCAGGTTTGGGCGGACTTGCAGGGCCAGCGCGTCGATCTGGTGGTGCAGCCCGCGGCGGGGCGGCGCAAGGCGATGCTGCTGGCCGATATGGACAGCACCATGATCCGGCAGGAGTGTATCGACGAGTTGGCCGATGAGGCCGGGGTCGGGCCGCGCGTCGCCGAAATCACCGCGCGCGCGATGAATGGCGAGCTGGATTTCGAGGGTGCACTGCGGGAGCGGGTCGGGCTGCTGGCCGGGCTGGATGCGGCGGTGATCGACCGGGTTCTGGAGACGCGGATCGATCTGATGCCGGGGGGGCGGGCGCTGGTGGCGACGATGAAGCGGGACGGGGCCTATGCGGCGCTGGTCTCGGGCGGGTTCACGGCGTTCACAGCGCGGGTGGCGGCCCTGTTGGGGTTCGACGAGAATCGCGCCAACACGCTGGAGATCGTGGACGGGGTGCTGACCGGCCGGGTGATCGAGCCGATCCTGGGTCGGGCGGCGAAGGTCGCGGCCCTGGAGGAGATCACCGCGCGGCTGGGGATTTCGGAGGCGGATGTGATGGCCGTGGGCGACGGCGCCAATGATCTGGGGATGCTGGGCCGGGCGGGGGCGGGCGTGGCGCTCCACGCCAAGCCAGTGGTGGCCGCGGAATGCGACCGGCGGATCAATTTCGGCGATCTCAGCGCGCTGCTGTTCCTGCAGGGTTACAGCCGGGCGGATTTCGCGACGACCTGACCGCGGACCCGGCCCTAGAACCGCAGGATCAGCCCGGCGATCCAGCCCTCGGAGGCGGGGCTGGGCAGGTCCCGGCTGCTTCTCGTGATCATGACATCCCAGGTTGCCTTTTCGACCGCGCGCTCCGCCGGTTCGGGATGGAGCCGTTCGGGATTGAACAGTCGAAAGGACGTGGACAGGTCGACCTCACGGCTGCGCAAGATGGCGCCGATCCGTTCGGCCCAGCCCGCGTCGGGCGACACGACGAGATCCTGCGCGCCGGCCGAAAGGGGCAGGAGCGCCGTCGCAGCGGACAGGCACAGGGCAGTCACAAGACCTTTGGTCATTGGTCCCTCGCATCATGGTGGCAGCGGGGCGCGCATCGTCCCGACATGTGGCGCCGGGCAGGACAGCGCGCCCCGAGGATGCCGCAGAACCCTTAAGAACGCGTAAAATCCGCCAGTCCAGGGCGCAGGCGGTGCGCGTTGGGCACCGCTTTCGGGCGGGAAAGTGCCCTGCCTGCGCGGTCAACGCTTCCAACCCGTGGCAGAACGTGACATAGGCGCAGGCGGGGTTTTGCCGAGGTTTTGACTGGAAAGGTCTTTGCCTGCGCCATGGGGGGAGTTAGTTTCTCTGCAACAGGGCGAGGTGCCGGACCGGGGCTTCGTGCAGCGACAGGTCCCGAGACGCGGGGCAAGGCCCGGAAGGCGGCAAGACGTTGGAGGCAGCGACGATGAAACGGATGGCAGTGGGTGTTCTGGGACTGGCCTTGGCGGCATTCGCCGTACCGGGGGCCAATGCGCAGGACGTGTCCGACAACCGGGTGGCGGTGAAGACGGATTGGAATGTTTTCGTCGAAAGCGACCCGCGCGAATGCTGGAGCGTATCGATCCCCAAGGAGACGGTGAACACCCGGGACGGGCGGCCTGTGGCCGTGAACCGGGGCGATATCCTGATGTTCGTTGCTTATCGCCCGTCCGAGAATGTCGCGGGTGAGGTGTCCTTCAAGGGCGGTTACGATTTCCGCGAAGGCTCCACCGTGACGGTCGAGATCGGCAGTTCCACCTTCGAGTTCTTCACCGAAGGCGGCAATGCGTGGCCTGCCTCCGCCGAGGACGACGCCAAGGTGATCACCGCGATGAAGCGCGGGGCCGAGGCGGTCGTGACCGGCGTGTCCGAACGCTCGGGCACCACGACCCGCGACACGTTCAGCCTGCTTGGGTTCACCGCGGCGCTCGAAGAGGCGGAGGCGCGCTGCGCCGGCTGAGCCTGCCCTGGCGAGCCGCTTGATCCTCGTCATGCCCGGGGCCTGTGATTCAAGGTGCGGGACGGGCGCAGCGCATGTCGATGATCGCGATGAAATCTTCGCGGACCATTTCTCTGCCTTGGCCTCGATAGACTGAACGCCTGCAAGAGCACGCGACTGGCGTGGGTGCCGGCGGCACTCCGGGGGTTGCGGGTCCAGAGACGCGGACGCGCCTCGGCCTTGGCCAGGCACGCAGCCATGGGCCACCCCATATCGCCGAGGCCGATGAGCCTGATCCGATCTTCCATGCCTGCCCCCCTTGCAACCAGAGCGCAATATGGGCCAGCGGCCCGCGATTGAAGACCCGCATGTCGGTTTCGTCCCCGGGCGGCCGCTGATGCGTTGCATCGCGTGGACCGCGGGGCTATCGGCTGGCGGAACGCAGTCGTGACCGAGAGACATCGCCATGCCGGACCTGCCAAACCCCGAGACGCCCGCCGAGGCATCGGCCCTGCGGCTGATGGATTGCCCCAACTGGGTGTACCTGTTGCGGGAGTTCGACGCGCTCTACCGCTATGGCTCTGCCGGGGGCAGCCCCGCGATCCGCAGTCATCGCAAGCGGGTGCGCGACCGGCTGTCGGCCGTTTTGGCGGCCAATCCGGCGATGGTCGACCGCCCGCGGGAGACCAAGCCCGTGGTGGCCCATTTCGCCCGGGCGCTGGACCTCGGGGAGCGGGCCGCGATGCAGGGGATGGTGCGGGCCCTGCGGGAAGTGAAGGACGACCTGACCTGGGAATACGGGTATGAGAAGGTGCCCAAGGCGCTGGCGCAGAAATACGCCTATTGCGAGGTCTTGGGGCCGCGGGGGCCGGTGCAGGGGACGACCCTGACCCTGGGCTTCGTGCTGTTCGCGCCGAATACGACCTATCCGCAGCACAGCCATCACGACATCGAGGAAAGCTATACCTCGGTCTCCGGCGCCTGGTCGGAGAACAACGCGGCGGTCTTTGCGCCCGGATCGCTGATCTTGAACACGTCCGGCCACGAGCATCGGATCACGACTGGCGATCGCGACCCGTGCCTGTTGGCCTATGCCTGGGCCGGTCCGGCGGAGCGTCTGGCCACACCGGACATGAAGCTGACCGCCCCGCGGCGGGCGCGGGGCGCGGGGGTCTAGGCGGCCTTGCGGCGGGCGCGCAGCAGGCCGAGCGCGCCGAGTCCCAGCAGGGCGAGCGGCGCACCGGCGGGCAGCGGCACGGGCGACGGCTCTTGCAGGGTGTTCACGGTGGTGTTGAAGTTGTCGAAGGCGATGCCGATCTTGCGGGTGCCCCCGAAGGTGGTGCCCGTGATCTCGATTTGCGAAATCAGGCTGCCCAGGCCGCTGAACCCGATCCGGGTCACGGCCCGGTTGCCGGCATTGGCGTCCTGGCCGGTCACGGTCTGCGTGGCGAGGGCATTGCCGGTGGCGTCCCGCGCGATGAAGGTAAAGACCTCGAGGTTGTTGCCGCGCCCGTCGATATCGGCCACGTCGAAGGAGGTGGCCAGCACCGCCTCGGCGAAATCGATGGTCAGGGCGGTCACGGTGCCGAAATCCGAGGTCAGGAAATAGTCGCCGAAGGCGTCCGCCGGGTTCGGCCTGTCGAAGGGCACGAAGCCGTCTGTCTTGCCGCCCACCTTGACGATGTAGAGGCCATTGGGGCTGGAGAAGCTCACGCCGGAGCTGGCCTGGAACTCGGTGCCGGTGATGGCGGTCTTGTTGCCGGAAAACCCT
The DNA here is from genome assembly GCF_000018145.1 of Dinoroseobacter shibae DFL 12 = DSM 16493. NCBI lineage: Bacteria > Pseudomonadati > Pseudomonadota > Alphaproteobacteria > Rhodobacterales > Roseobacteraceae > Dinoroseobacter > Dinoroseobacter shibae. Next base: position 3,475,601 of record NC_009952.1, on the reverse strand, counting down.
GTCTCGAAGTCGAGGACGGCGGCGGAGGCGGCGGAGGCGAGGAAGGTCAGCGCACAGGCTGAAAGAACAGGTCTCAACATACTCGATACTTTCTTGGCATGGGGGCAGTCCGGAGATTCTGTAGCATTTGCGCAGAATTCATGGAAAATGCCATGGAATTGTCCTGGATTGGTTAACGGCCGTGCCGGGACGCCAAAGGGTGTTTTCAAGCCGGGGTGCGTGCTATATGTCCCGGGCTTTCCCAAGTTTATCGAGCATGCCCATGTCCGCCACGTCGCCGATCACGCAGGATGTCGTCACCTTTCCGCGCAAGCTGCCGGAGGGGGGCAAGCGCAATCTCGTGGGCCTGACCCGGCCCGAACTGGCCGAGGCGCTGGCAGCGGCGGGCACGCCCGAAAAGCAGGTCAAGATGCGGGTCAATCAGATCTGGCAATGGCTTTATGAACGCGGCGTGCGCGATTTCAACGACATGACGAACCTCGCCAAGCCCTACCGCGCCCTGCTGGCCGATCAGTTCGAGATCGCCGTGCCGGAGGTCGTCAGCCGCCATGTCTCGGAGGACGGGACGCGCAAGTACCTGGTGCGGATCGCGGGCGGGCACGAGGTGGAGGTCGTCTATATCCCCGAGGAGGATCGCGGCACGCTGTGTGTCTCGTCCCAGGTGGGCTGCACCCTGACCTGTTCGTTCTGCCACACGGGCACGCAAAAACTGGTGCGCAACCTGACCGCGGGCGAGATCGTCGGCCAGATCATGATCGCGCGCGACGATCTGGGCGAGTGGCCCCTGCCGGGGCGGAACCCCAAGAACGAGACCCGGCTTTTGTCCAATATCGTCCTGATGGGGATGGGTGAGCCGCTTTACAATTTCGAGGCAGTGCGCGACGCGATGAAGATCGCCATGGACCCCGAGGGCATCAGCCTGAGCCGTCGGCGGATCACGCTCTCGACCTCGGGCGTGGTGCCCGAAATCGCCCGGACCGCCGAAGAGATCGGCTGCATGCTGGCGGTGTCGTTCCATGCGACCACGGACGAGGTGCGCGACAAGCTGGTCCCGATCAACAAGCGCTGGAACATTGCCACCCTGCTCGACGCGCTGCGGGACTATCCCAAGGCCAGCAATTCCGAGCGGATCACGTTCGAATACGTCATGCTCAAGGGCGTCAATGACAGTGACGAGGATGCGCGGCGGCTGGTCGAGCTGATCAAGGGCATTCCGGCCAAGATCAACCTGATCCCGTTCAACGAGTGGCCCGGCGCGCCTTATGAGCGGTCCTCGAACAACCGCATCCGGGCGTTTGCCGACATCATCTACAAGGCCGGGTATGCCAGCCCGATCCGCACCCCTCGGGGCGAGGATATCATGGCCGCCTGCGGGCAGTTGAAATCCGCGACCGAGCGCGCGCGCAAGTCCCGCGCGCAGATCGCCGCCGAAACCGGGCTGGGATAATGGCCGGGTTCGGTCTGGCGCTCAGCGGCGGTGGGGCGGCAGGGTTCGGGCATATCGTGGCGCTGGAGGCGCTGGACGAGCTGGGCGCGCGGCCCGTGGCGATTGCGGGCACCTCCGTGGGGGCAATGATCGGCGCGGCCTATGCCAATGGCATGACCGGGGCCGAGATGCGGGCCCATATCCTCGACATGGTGGAGGCGCCCTTTGCCTCGGTGCGGACCTTCTGGGCCGCGCGGCAGGCTGCGGGCGTGGGCATTTTCAGCCCCGTGCCGCCCCTGGCGGCGGTCGAGACGGTGCTGCCCCATGGCCTGCCGGAGCGGTTGGAGGACCTGCCGATCCCCCTGACCGTGGTGGCGACGGATCTCGTGTCGCGCGAAAGCGTCGCCTTTACCGAGGGCGCGCTGCGCCCGCGTCTGGCGGCGTCGGCGGCGATCCCGGGGGCCTTTGCGCCGATGGAACTGGACGGGCGGTATTTCATCGATGGCGGGGTGCTCAACAACCTGCCCTATGACTGCCTGCCCGAGGGGCTGGTGCGGGTAGCGATCGACGTGGCCTCGGAGCCGCCGGAGCCGCATGACACACCGCCGGGCCCGCTGGACGTGGCCACCGGCGCGATGCGGATCATGATGCAGGCGCTGCTGGACGCCAAGCTGGCCAAGGACCCGCCCGAAGTGCTGATCCAGCCCGGTTCGAACCGCTACAGCGTGTTCGACGTGATGAAGGCCGAAGAGATTTTCGAGGTGGCCGCCCCGACGCGCGAGGCGGTCAAGCGCGAGATGGCTGCGATTTTGGAGACCGCGTGAGCGCGCCCGCGCTGGCCCGGCGCGCTGGCCCGGTGTAAGCTGCGCCCCAACCCGTGACACAAGCGGACAGAGCAGTGCCCAGAAAGACCAGAGCCAAGGCCAAACCCCGCAGGAAGGCCGCTGCGCCGTCGTGGCGGGCGCGTCTGCGGCTATGGGTGCTGCGCGGGGTGCTGGGGGTGGTGGGCCTGGGCCTTGCGTGGATCGTCGCCTATCGCTGGATCGATCCGCCGACCACGCCCTACATTCTGGCCGAGCGCGCCCGCCTTGGTGCGGTGCAGCAGGACTGGGTGCCGATGGAGCGGATTGCGCCCGATCTGGCCCGGGCGGTGGTTGCGGCGGAGGACGCCAATTTCTGCCGCCACTGGGGTTTCGACATGGCCGCGATCCGCGATGCGATCGAGGCGGGGGGCAATCGCGGGGCCTCCACCCTCAGCCAGCAGGTCGTCAAGAACGTGTTTTTGTGGCACGGCCGGTCCTGGCCGCGCAAGGCGCTGGAGGCGCTGATCACCCCGGTGATGGAGGCGACCTGGCCCAAGCGCCGCATCCTGGAGGTCTATCTCAACGTGGCGGAGTTCGACGCGGGCGTGTTCGGGGTCGGGGCCGCGGCGCCCCATTACTTCGGGACTGCGGCGGGCGATGTCAGCTTGCGGCAGGCCGCGGCGCTGGCGGTGGTGCTGCCCAATCCCAAGGCGCGCTCGGCCAGATCGCCGGGCCCGGGCCTGCAAC